>NZ_BAACAN010000017.1:0-67555 GCF_054687055.1 Segatella asaccharophila
CTGAAAAGGAGACTTCTTGCTTCTGATTCGCCATATCTAAAGGATTAAAGGATTTATACTGTGGCAAAGATACAAAAAATCCCTTTTCATTCCCTTTGGCGAAAGACAATCATGTACGTTTCATATTACTTTGTTATGATTTAGTATCCTCGAAAAGAACTTTACGGCTTGCAGTTTCCTGCTGGCCTTTTTTATCTGTCTGTCTTTGCGTATTGACAGGATCCATTCCGGTCTGTTCCCAGAGCAGGACGAGCGATGTTCCGGCTGGTGTCAGATGATGACGAAGGCACAGAACAATCCCACCAGAAAACCTGCCGTCACTTGTGCCAAACTGTGTTGCCGGAGTATCATTCTGCTGGAGCATACCATTCCTGAAAGGATCAGGACCAGGCACAGCCACCAGGTAGGGTCATAAGCGAATATCTCTGCGAAGGCCAGCACTGCTCCGGCCACACCTCCTATGGCTGCTGAATGTGTGGAGATTTTCCACCAGATATTGATCAGAGCACAGACCATCTGTACGACCAGGGCAGCTACGACAATGATGCTGATGAACCTGGGGACATGCAGCCTGTTCATGGTGTAGATACAGATGAAATAGCAGAGGATAGAGATGATATAAGGAACGATACGCCGCTCTTTCCTTCCAAGATCAATCGGTTTCCATCCCCGGTGCTTTCTGTAGAGATGGATTAGAAGGGTAGGGACCAGGATCGTCAGCAGGTAAACGAACAGGAGTACTGTTAATTTATAGGACAAAGGCAGTAAACTCATATAGCTGAAAAGAAAGAGGATGACGAGTCCCAGCAAGGGCAGGTAAAAAGGCGTGAAGATCATGCTCATCACCCTCGCTCCCTTGATAATCTGCCGGTCTTTCAAGACATTTCCATTTGTCCTATCCTCTGATACTGTTTTATTTAAAGTCATTTGAATTTCCTTTCTTTTGGTAATCCTTTCTGAGGTATCAACCTCAGGATTTACCCTTTTGACTTTTGTGAATCAAATTATATTCCATGTCATTTTGGCCAGAAGTTACTGTCAAGTCTCATTCCCGGCGAAGTCTGGCAACCGGTATTCCGAGTTGTTCGCGATATTTTGCCACTGTCCTGCGAGCAATCGGGAACCCCTTTTCTTTCATCAGGGCAGCTAAGGTATCGTCACTCATCGGTTTTTTCTTATCCTCCCGTTCTACGATGCCTTTCAAGGCCATTTTGATCTTCCGTGTAGACATTTCCTCACCGTTTTCGGTCGTATAGCCATCACTGAAGAAGAATTTGAGAGGGAAGGTGCCCCATTTTGTCTGTGCATATTTCATGCTGGCTATTCTGGAAATGGTAGAGATGTCCAGGCGGGTCTGATCTGCAATATCTTTAAGGATCATAGGACGAAGATCAGCCTCATCTCCATCCTCAAAGAATTTTTTTTGCCAGTTGATGATGGACTTCATGACGATAAACATCGTATGCCGTCTTTGCTTTACAGCATCAATGAATCCTCTGGCTTTTTCCACCTTTTCCTTTGCATAGAGCAGAGCCTCTTTTTCCTGCCGGTTCATGCTGGCTTTATGATTCCTGTAGCTGTCGATCATATCTTGAAAGGATGGTGAAACCGTAAGTTCAGGTATATTCCCGCGGTTGATAGAGAAAGTAATGCTTCCGTCATCGGCTGTATCAATGATATAATCAGGTGTGATCTGCTGGAGGTTTCTGCCTTCTGTCTCTCCCAGAGAAGAACCAGGTTTAGGATTCAATTTCCTGATTTCTTTCGGGAGAGCCTGTATCTGAAAGTCATCCAGAGACATTCCTTCCCGTATTTTGTCCCAGTGCTTCTTGATAAAGTCATCGAAATAGTCGTGGATGACCGTATGCATAGCCTTTTTCAACTTACTATCCTTCATCCGGTCTATCTGGAGGAGAAGGCATTGCTGAAGATTTTGTGCTCCTATTCCGGCAGGATCAAACTGCTGGAGGAGGTGTAATACCGCTTTTATTTTCTCTTCCGGCGCGTCTATATTATGATAGATAGCAAGTTCATCGCTGATGGTCCCGATGTCCTTTCTGAGCAGTCCGTCATCATCCATTGAGCCGATGAGATATTCCATGATGTCATGTTCAGTAGGAGAAAGATGAAGCATATCCATTTGCTCTTTCAACCGGTCATAGAAAGAAAGGGTGTCTCCGTAAACCATATTCGGATAATCGGCATCATTAGACAGTCCGCCTCTTCCTGTATTATAGTTTGGTTCAGGCATCTCGTCGTCAGCGCCTATGGTCTTCAGCGCAGAGTCCAGTGCATCCTCCCGTTCGTTCCGTTCATTACTTTCTGTATAATCAGTTTCATCCGTATCGTTGTCGGTTTCATGATTATCATTATCCTGAGGATCATTATTGTTATTTCTGATCTCGCCATCATCGTCCTGACTTCTTTCCAAGGCCGGGTTATCATCCAGTTCCGCATTGACATTCTCTTCGAGTTCATTCAGAGGCATCTCGAACAATTTCACCTGAAGCATCTGCTGTGCAGAGAGCTTCTGGACTTGTTGCATCTTCTGTGTCTGTGTCTGAATTAATTTCTGGGTCATATATTTTACTGAAAATAAGATGTTAGTTGTTCTGCCAGACCAGAGAGCATTTTCATTTCTCCGTTGCCATAGTGCTGCCATATTTTCTGGCAAGGTCCGACAAGAGGATCAGTGATGGCGCCCTCATTCTTGAGGCAGGGATCACAATATTGAAAGATGTTCATGACCTCTACGACGAATCTTGGCGAAACTTGTATAAGTTTGCCGAGTTCGATGATTTCTGGTGTTTCCGCTACCATAGTAAAAGGCGTGAGGTGGAAATAGAGATTGAGGATAAGGATCAGTTTGACCGGGGTGAGATCCGCATTTTCCTCCAGAGGCTTGAAAAGTTTTTCGAATGATTCCCTGACTTCTACGCCTTGGTAGAATTTTTCAGCATGATTGAAACCATCCATTTCCCTGAGGAGTTTTGTCTCATGTGAGAGTTTTCTGGGATTTTTCCCATAGATTTTCCACAACTTCTCGATATGAGGTATATCCAGCAGTTGCAGGCGGGTCATCTGTTCATGGAGATAGCGGGGAGGAATATGTAAATCCAGGCTCAAGTCTACCAGTCCTTTTGAATAGAGAGGTTTTATGCCTACTGGTTTCTTGAGATAGAGTTGCATCAGCAACAGCCAGTATTCGTCAGACCATAAAGGATTTTTTGCCATATTTTTATCGATTAATGTTCAACTGGAATCGTCCTTCAGACCGATTGTTGTCTATTGCAAAAATAGTAAAAAGACGATGAATAGCAAAATAAAAATGACTTTTTCAAGGAGAAAAGATCATTTTTTATACCCTTTAAGATTCACTATGGAGATAGAAACGAAAAACGCGCGGCAAGCGTCGCGCGTTACTTATACTGTATCTCAAATTTTTCATAACTTACGAATGACTGGAACTATTTTTTCAAGTTCTCCATCACGTAGCCTGTGGTTGCAATTGCTGCAGCCCAGGCAATCATTACTGTCATACTCATTGTACAATCCTTTCTCTTACCTTTCCTAGTAACCTATTGAGAAATTCTGTTATCCTTTTCTTGTCGTTTCTTTTCCACCGACGACCATGTTACCTTACTCGCAACCTTCTTTATTACCTTAACCAATACCTTTGACCTTACTCACAATCTTTCTTCATTACCTTACTAATACCTTCTTCTTCCTTGCTTACAATCTCTTTCATTTACCTTACTAATACCCTTTTTCTCTCACTTATCCTTTAATCTTTTCTACCTTAACTTTCTACCTGTCGTCCTTCTATGCAATCTCTCTTACCTTTGCCAACACCTCTTGACCTGTCATACAATCTTTTACCTTCTTATCTTAATGTTCTTGTTTCTGAACGACGTTGCAAATATAGTGTGATTTTACATCTCCAGCAAGAATTGGGAGGATAAAAACAGGTTAAAGAGTTCTTTCTTGACCTATATCAAATGCTATGTGTACGTGCACAATATGCTTTTCAGCATGAAATTGATAGAAATTAAAGGATTAAACTCAGAATTCTGAATAGAAATTATTAACTTTGTCAGGAGTAGGGAAGTTGCAGTTCTATTCATGATCATCTGACTTGTAAATTCAGGGTGACTTGACCATAAGACAGTTATATCAAGCCCGATTTTCAAAGTAATGAAAATCGAGAAGTAATCAGCTTCTGATCAGGAAAGAAGCAATTTCGGGGAACATTTAAGGTAGTGATTGATCAGTAATACTGTTTTATATATTTTATTTTATGAAGAAATTTGCATCATTCATGTTAGTCCTTTGCTTTGCCTTGACGCTGAATGCGCAGCAGGCACGGAAGGATTTGAAAATTAACCGGTGTATGTCGGCCAGTAATTATTATGACTATCCAGGGCCCCGGCAGAAGACCTACACGCCGGCTCCGGCAGGCTATAAGCCCTTTTATCTCAGTCATTATGGCCGGCACGGCAGCCGTTATCTGATAGGTGACGCAGCTTATGACTGGCCATACTTCACTTTGTTGAAGGCGGATAGTCTGAATGAACTGACTCCTAAGGGCGAAGAACTGCTGAAGAAACTTGGAATCATTCGTAATGAAGCCAGAAATCGAGAAGGTGAACTTACCTTATTAGGCGCCCAGCAGCACAAGAATATAGCCCGGAGGATGTATGAGAACTTTCCACAGATCTTTGCCGGTAAGACAAATGTAGATGCGAAGAGCACCATAGTTATCCGTTGCATTCTCTCTATGGAAAATGCGCTACAGCAACTCCTGATAGAGAATCCACAGCTGCAGATACGGCATGATGCCAGTATGCATGACATGTATTACATGAATTTTTCGGATGAGGCTTTATTCAAACAGAGGTATTCAGGAAACACTAAATCCGTCTGGGAGGCCTTCCAGAAGAAGCATGATCACTATGACCGTGTGATGCGTGAGATTTTCAAGGATGATGACTATTGGCAGCATCACGTAGATGCTTCACGCTTGAACCGGAACCTGTTCTCTCTTGCAGGGATCATTCAAGACACGGACCTGCGCAACAGCATTTCATTATATGATCTTTTCAATGATGATGAAATTTACAATGACTGGTTGCTGAACAATGCCTACTATTACATCAATTATGGTGCTTGTCCCCTGAACGGCGGCAATCAGCCTTATTCGCAGCGTAATCTCTTGCGGAATATTATTCATCAGGCTGATAGTTGTATCGTGCTGAGACATCCTGGAGTAACCCTGCGTTTCGGCCATGATACCATGGTAATGCCGCTGACTTGCCTCCTTGACCTTGATGGTTTTGGCCTTCAGGAATCTGATCTGGAGAAACTTCCTGAAGAAGGCTGGTGTGATTACAAGATCTTCCCGATGGCTTGCAATATTCAGTTTGTTTTCTATCGCCGCTATGTGGGAGACAAGGATATCTTGTTTAAGGTCCTTTTCAATGAAAATGAGGCTACTCTGCCGATCAAGACAGATAGAGCACCCTATTATCACTGGAAAGATTTCAGAGCATATTATCTGAAAAAGTTGAATGCCTATGATCAAAAGATCAAAGAGGCCAATTGAAAGAGAAACAAAAAAGGCGGATCAAATCAATCCGCCTTTTATTATCTTTAAAAATGAATTTTCTACCAGAAAACCGCAATTACTTGTTTGCTTCAATTTTGCGGTTTGTGTTAATTGCCTGTGCAATCATGATTGCTACAACAGCGAATGCAAATAATGTTACCATAATCTTTTATCCTTTCTTCAATCTTTCTAATTCTACAGCTCGTGCTGTATTCAATATACTTATTACGTTTCTTTTAACAGTTGCAAAGGTAAGGAATCTTTTTTGTGTGCGATAACAATTAAGTCATAAAATGAATTTATCTGTTGTTTTTTTGATTTTTGTCAAGTGTTTGACTTGGATCAAGTCAGATTCCGCATGCAGTTTTGCTCATGGTTACGGCGATGGTATACAGATACAGGTAGTTCCTGCTGAGATAGACCGGCCGGGAACTGGCATACGGGCTCTGTGGATCTCGTGCAATAAAATATTCATGGCGGGCAGGATCATGGGCTATGCCGATGAGTTCAAAGGCGTGGTCATCAGTTGTGAAGAGTTGTTCGAACATTCTCTGCCGGTTGCGTGGCGTGCAGGCCGATTTAGAAATATCCTGTCCCGAAATCCCCACTTTTTCATTAAAGTCCGGATTAGTAATGTCTCCTTCCCAGCAAACGGGATGGCCATGCCGGAGAGCCTTCTCTATGGATGAGAGTAACTGACGGATGGGGAGATTATAAAACTTGTCCTGCATGACATTGTCCGGTATCTCAAGAGTAAAGGGCTTCCGATAAGGATGGTGTGTAAAACTCGTCAGCGAGATATACTCCCCCGGTGCACATACACTCCGTGCAAATTCGCCTTTTGTATATTCAGCTCCGAGGAAGAATACATCCTTGCCGGGAAGAAAGCCCATATACCGGTCAAGAGATTCACTAAAAGAGTGATGGATATGGTTCAGGCCGGTATGTCTTCCGGCACATTCCCTTGCAATATTTGCTAAAGACCGGCAGATGACGGTGTAATTGAGATTTTGTTCATCAGGGTAAGAATCATACGGTACGGTTCCGTATTTTTCTATCAGATGGATCACCATCGGACCCATACCCTGGACGGACGGTTCAAAATGCCCCTTTGTAAAATAACTTTTCTGAGCCTCTTCCAAGAGCAGCATTCGTAAGGGAAAAGATATGGAAAGATTGACGGAGTCACCTTCTATCAAGTGCTCTGATTCAATTGTCGCCAGCATGGCATAAGCCCATGACGGACTGTCTTTACAGGTCGTTTTCGAATGAGCGGTAGGAATAAGAACTTCTGTCTGGAGATATTCGGCAGGAAGTACTTGCTGCCGGTTGTGGCAGCCGGTTACGACAAGCCCTGCAGCCAAGATGATGATAAAAAAGGATTTCCTCATAAGTATTGGCAAAAATACAAAAAATTAAAACAACAGGGGATGTGTTCTGCGATAAAAATGCGGAATTCTTTTCAGAAAAAGAATATAATCCTTTTCCTTTGGCAAGGCAGGAAGAGCATTTCTGCTGGTATCAGCCCCTAATTTCCACTTTGTATTAGTTTTAAATCTTAGCCTTCCCGTGAGGAATTCCGAGGATATTTTGTATCTTTGCAGGCATGAACGCAAAAGCAGAAGATTTCGAAATCATGGCCCCTGTGGGCTCTCGGGAAAGCCTGGCTGCGGCTATTCAGGCTGGGGCGGATTCCGTATATTTTGGTGTTGGCAGATTGAATATGCGGTCACATTCAGCCAATCATTTTGATCTTAGTGATTTGCAGGATATTGCCACTACCTGCCGGATGCACGGAATGAAGACCTATCTTACGGTCAATACAGTGATTTATGATGAGGATGTGGAAACGATGAAGTCCATTGTTGATGCAGCCAAGGCCGCTGGAGTCAGTGCTGTTATAGCCAGTGATGTGGCCGTGATGAGTTATTGCAACAGTGTAGGTGAAGAAGTTCATCTGTCTACCCAACTGAATATTTCTAATACGGAAGCATTACAGTTCTATAGCCAGTTTGCTGATGTTGCTGTACTGGCTCGGGAGCTGAAGCTCGAACAGGTGAAGCGCATCCATGAGGAGATTATCAGGCGTAATATCTGCGGTCCGGGCGGAAAGCAGGTACGTATCGAAATGTTCTGTCATGGGGCACTATGTATGGCGGTGAGCGGGAAATGCTATATGAGTTTGGGACTTGCTAATCGGAGTGCCAATCGTGGGGAGTGTGTACAGATATGCCGGCATTCTTATACCGTAACGGATGACCAGACAGGAAACCAACTGGATATTGACAATAAGTATATCATGAGTCCGAAAGATCTGAAAACCATCCGTTTTATGGACCAGATGATGGATGCAGGAGTCAGGGTCTTTAAGATCGAAGGGCGTGCGCGAGGCCCAGAATACGTTTATACGGTGGTAAGATGTTACAAGGAAGCCGTTCAGAGCGTGCTTGACGGCACTTTTACCGAAGTAAAGAAGAAGAGATGGGATCAGCAGTTGGGCACGGTTTTCAACCGAGGATTCTGGGATGGCTATTATCTGGGTCAGAAATTAGGTGAATGGAACAAGTATTATGGTTCAGTCGCCACAGAAAAGAGGGTGTTGGTAGGAAAGATCACCAAGTATTTCTCAAAACTCAATGTAGCTGAGGTGGCCGTCGAGGCTTCCGAGATCGGGTTAGGAGACCGGTTGCTGATCACAGGTCCTACGACAGGTGTGATGTGTCTGGACTGTAAAGAGATCCGCTATGATCTTAAACCTGTCCAGAAGGCAGAGAAGGGCTGGAGAATCTCTATTCCGGTGGAGGGTAAAGTCCGTCCGCATGATAAAATATTTAAACTGGTGAAAGTACAAGAAATGAAGGAGATAGAATCATGACAATTAATGAAGCTCAGGATGAGGTCTTGGAGGAATTTGCTGATCTGACAGACTGGATGGACAAATATCAGATGCTCATTGATATGGGCAGTGAACTGGAGTCTTTGAAGGATCAATATAAGAATGATAGCAATCTGATTGACGGATGTCAGAGCCGTGTATGGTTACAATGCGACTATAGGGATGGGAAACTGTTTTTTACGGCTGACAGTGATGCTTTGATTGTCAAGGGAATCATTGCCTTGCTGATACGAGTCCTTAGTGGCCATACCCCCAAGGAAATAATGGAGGCTAAACTCTATTTTATAGATCGACTCGGATTAAAGGAACATTTATCCCCTACCCGCAGTAATGGACTTGTGGCCATGATCAAGCAAATCCGGATGTATGCCGTTGCTTATGCTGCCAAGGAAAAAGAAGCAGACACTCCCAGAAGTGAATTCTGAAGGCCATTTTCATTATGCGAAAATTAAGAACGATAGAGATGCACCGGTTATCGGTGACACAATTCAAGAAAGCCGAAAAACTCCCATTGATTGTTGTACTCGATGATATCCGGTCCCTTTATAATGTAGGAAGTGTGTTCCGGTCTTCCGATGCTTTCCGTGTTGAAGCCATCTATCTCTGTGGAATTACAGCCTGTCCACCGGACCCGCAGATCCATAAGACTGCCCTGGGAGGGGAGGAGAGTGTCAGCTGGGAGTATTTTTCTCATACTGAAGATGCAGTGAGAGAGCTGCATGATAAAGGTTATTTCATTTACAGTATTGAACAAGTTGAAGGGTCTACAAAACTTCAGGATATACAACTAACCCCTGATACGAAGTATGCCGTTATTTTCGGCAATGAGGTGAAAGGGGTCAAGCAGGCTGTCGTAGATGCTTCTGACGGATGCCTGGAGATTCCCCAGTTTGGCACCAAGCATTCCCTGAATGTATCCGTGACAGCAGGAATAGTTGTCTGGGAATTTGCCAAGAACTTAGCTCTGGCACGCTGATTTTTGGCTTTATTTCAAATACTCCCCAAAATCAACCAGTCTCATATCCCCTTTTCTCATAAACGTATCATGCATGGCGAAAGCAGCCCTCAGACTTTGAGGCTCGTGTCCCTGGTCGGAAATTTTCAGGTATTCACGGAGGATAGGTTTATAGTCCGGGTGTACACAGTTTTCGATGATCTCATGAGCACGACGCAGAGGCCCTTTTCCCCGTAAGTCTGCCACCCCCTGTTCAGTGATGATTACATCTACATCATGTTCCGTGGAATCCACGTGGGTACACATTGGGACGATGGCAGAGATACAACCGTGTTTAGCCGTACTGGCAGTTGTAAAAATACTGATATAGCCATTCCTTTCGTAATCGCATGATCCACCGATCCCGTTCATTAATCTGGATCCGCAGATATGGCTGGAATTTTCGTTGCCGTAAAGGTCACATTCTATGGCGGTATTGATGGCAATTACTCCCAGGCGGCGGATCACCTCGGGAGAGTTGGCGATCTCGCTTTGACGGATAACCAGGTGTTTCTTGAAAAAATCCATATTGTCATAGATTTTCTGCAAACATTCATTGGTGACCGTCATCGCTGTAGCTGATGCTGCTGTGATGATGCCTTTCTGAATAAGGTCAATGGCAGATTCCTGGACAACCTCAGAGTAAACTTTAAAGTGAGGGATATGCGGATTCTGTCCCAAGGCCTGTAACACTGCGTTACCAGTAGCGCCCACGCCACTTTGTAAAGGCAGGAATTGAGGAGGGATATGCCCTCTCTTCATATCATTTACCAGGAATTCTGCTACATTATAGCCCATCTGCTTCGTCTCCGGAGTCAGTGGCTTGAACACCCTGGCTTCCTCTGGAATATTACAGTCTACGACACCTGCGATTTTCTTCGGATCGATAGGAACATAATTTTTTCCAATCTTATCGATGACATGAATGATCGGGATCGGCTGACGTTCGAATCCACACTCTCCCGGTTCATAGGTATCCTGAAGGCATTTTGAATTCGGATTATGGAAATGGTTAAATTCGATGATCACCTTTTTGGCCAGTCGGGCTATTGTTGTTGAGATCCCGCCAGCTGAAGAGAGATAGGCCTTGCATTCCGTCTCGCCCTCTTCAAGATCACTGACCTCAATGATAGCCCAGTCGACAGTGCCATAGAAACCATGACGGAGACGTTCTGCCATGTTCCCAAGGTGTGTGTCCTCGTAGTCAATTTCTCCCAGGTTTACGTGAGTACGAAAATCTTTGTTTGTAGAGAAAGGAGCTCTGAACTTGATAGCATGCGCATTAGCCATATCTCCTTCCACACTTTGCAGAGAGGATGCTCCGGTCAGAATTCCCACCTGAAAAGGTTTTCCTGATGCATGATCCTTTACTGCGCGTTTGGAAAGTTCGCGGAAGACAGCTTTAGGAACGCCGTTTGGGGTAAATCCACTCAATGCGATGTAGTCACCGTCTTTAATCATTGCTGCCCCCTCGGCAGCTGTTATTCTATTATAAGCCATGGTCTGATCGTTTCAATTCAGACCGCAAAGTTACATAAAATTTCATAAATCAGCTCATTTTGTGGATAATAATTGAAAAAAAGCTGTAATAATGAATATTTATAAATTATCTTTTCACTATTCCCCGCATGGAAAGTGCTATTCGATGCCGTGTGTGGTCTAATTCCAAAACCCGGACGGTCACTTGCTGGTGGAGTTTTACCACCTCTCCTGGATTTTTCACGAAATGATCAGCCAGTTGGGAAATATGTATGAGGCCGTCCTGGTGTACACCGATGTCCACGAAAGCCCCGAACTCAGTGATATTTGTGACGATACCTGGAAGGATCATTCCCACTTCCAGATCGTCCAGGTTTTTTACATTCGGATCGAATTCGAATACTTCTATCTGATTTCTCGGGTCACGTCCCGGTTTTTCCAGTTCCCTCATAATATCAGTAAGGGTCGGCATGCCGACGGTATCCGTGACATAATGAGAGAGTTGGATCTTTCTGCGTTCTTCAGGCTCTCTGATCAGGTCATTGACGGTACAGCCACAATCTTCAGCCATCCTTCTGACCACTGGATAACTTTCTGGATGTACGGCACTATTATCAAGAGGGTTCCTGGCGTTCGGAATACGCAGGAAAGCCGCACATTGTCTATAGGCTGAAGGACCGAGGCGAGGGACTTTTAGCAATTGTGAACGAGAGGTAAAAGCTCCGTTTTCCTTACGGTAGTCTACTATATTCTGAGAGAGAACAGGTCCTAACCCACTGACATACGAAAGCAGATGCTTACTGGCTGTATTCAGGTTGACCCCTACTGCATTCACGCAAGAGATGACCGTTTGGTCGAGTCGTTTTTTCAATTCGTTCTGGTCAACATCATGCTGATATTGTCCTACTCCTATACTCTTGGGGTCAATCTTTACCAGTTCCGCCAATGGATCCATCAATCGTCTCCCGATACTGACGGCTCCACGAACGGTAACATCCTCGTGAGGGAATTCTTCCCTGGCAGTTTCTGAAGCTGAATAGACGGAGGCTCCGTCCTCGCTGACCACAAAGGTTTGTACAGGATGATCAAACTGCAGTCCATGGATGAAGTCTGAGGTTTCTCTGCTGGCTGTACCGTTTCCAATCGCAATGGCCTCGATCTGATAGTCCTTGACCATCTTCTCGACTTGTTTGGCGGCACCGGAGTAATCGTTGACCGGAGGATGAGGCTTGATCACCTCATGGTGAAGGAGATTACCCTGTGCATCCAGGCACACAACCTTGCATCCGGTACGAAATCCCGGGTCCACTCCTAACACACGTTTTGGACCCAGGGGAGGAGCCAGAAGTAACTGGCGGAGATTGTCAGCAAAAACATCAATAGCCCTTTCACAAGCCTGTTCCTTGCTCAAACTGCTGAATTCAGTTTCCATAGAAGGTTTGAGGAGTCGTTTGAACGCATCTTCAACAGCTCCGTGGACGAGGTTCGGACATGCTCCTTGTCCCTTGATGAAGAGGCGGTTGAGGTGGCTGAGGCAATCTTCGTCATCTGCCGAAACAGACACTTTCAGAATGCCCTCAGACTCTCCCCGGCGCATTGCCAGGAGTCGAAAACTGCTACAGTGTTTCAAAGGTTCTGAATAGTTGAAATAATCGGCAAATTTTTGTGCTTTCTCTTCATCTTTTTCCTTGGAAAGAACTTTTGAAGTGATGATTGCTCCGTGCCTGTAGATGTTTCTGATCTCCTTTCGTGCCTGTTCATCTTCATTGATGGTTTCGGCGATAATATCCTGTGCACCTCTGATAGCCGTGTCGTTATCCGTTATCTTTCCCTTAACAAATGCGCGGGCTTTCCCCTCAGGATGAGGTTCCCGTTGCAGGAAGATCAAAGAAGCCAATGGCTCAAGTCCCTGTTCGCGGGCAATCTGTGCCCGAGTACGATGTTTCGGCTTATAGGGCAGATAGAGATCTTCCAGTTCTGTAGGTTCCTGGCAATGGTCAATACGTGATTTCAGTTGAGGGGTTAACTGTCCCTGCTGGTCAATGGAATGAAGGATACTTTCCTTGCGTTTCTGGAAATCTCCGAGTTGTTGAAATCTTTCCTGAATATGTCCGATGGCCACCTCGTCAAGGTTTCCGGTACGCTCTTTCCTGTAGCGGCTGATAAACGGAATCGTTCCTCCTGCATTCAAGAGTTGTAAAGTGTTCTCTACACTGTTTATGTTCAAGTTTAGTTCTTGAGCTATCTGTTGGGTAAATGCATTCATTATAGTTTGGGTTAAAATATGGTCTGCAAACTTACAAAAAAATCCCTGAAAAGGGTGATGAGAAAGATGAATTTGACTTTTGGTGACTGGAGAACAGGCATCTTCTTCTCTGTTCTGTCAAGTACGAAGAGACAGATAATGATAAAGATTGAATAAAAAGGCTACTTTTCGGACAAAATGATATTTTTCAAGAAAGAATAATCTCGTACTTTTACCATCAAAATTCCCTTCTTGAAACAATGGGGAAGAAAAAACAATCATTAATTTACAACTTACTTAAAACTTAATAATCAATGAGCAAATTAAACAAAATCTATTTTGTGTTGTTAGGATTGATCGCAGAGTTCTTATTCTTATCTTGCAGTAGCAGTAGTGATGCTCCGAATCCCTCTCCTAAACCAGTTGCCCCACCAACGAATACTAGTCCGTCGAAGTTTTGGAGTACTCCAGTTTCGGAAATGGAGAAATTAGACCGTGGTCTGGTGGCGCTACCGGCTCAGGACGAGAAAGGTATCTTTCTGAGCTGGCGGTTGCTGGGTACAGATGATCTTCAGACCACCTTTGATGTCTACCGGAACCACGTCCTTCTCAAAAAAGACTTGAGCATTACCAATCTGGTGGATTCCTTAGGCACTACATCGGATCAATATCAGGTTGTGGCAAAGTTGAATGGAAAGGAATTTGATCGCAGCGACCAGGTCAAGCCCTGGAAGAATGTATATCAGTCCTTTACCCTTGACCGTCCTGCTGACGGCGTAACACCTTCCGGAGAGCATTACAGTTATACCCCTAATGACTGCTCTGTAGGAGATGTAGATGGGGATGGGAAATATGAGTTGATTGTGAAATGGGACCCCTCGGATTCTCATGACAATTCTCAGGGTGGCTATACCGGGAATGTCTATCTGGATGCTTACAAACTGGATAATAGTCAGGGAACAGCTGCCAGGCTTTGGCGAATCGATTTGGGTAAAAATATCCGTGCGGGGGCCCATTATACCCAGTTCCTTGTATATGATTTCGATGGGGATGGGAAAGCGGAAGTGATCTGCAAAACGGCTCCGGGGACAATAGACGGAACAGGGAAATATGTTTCGCAGGCAGCTGATGACCCTTCTATTCTAAAGGTTGACAATACAAAGGACTGGCGTAATTCAGATGGAAAGGTGGTCGGCGGACAAGAATATCTCACGGTTTTCAATGGAGAGACAGGTGCGGCTATCAATACCATCTTCTATGATCCTAACCGTGCCCGTACTTACGGAGGTGCTCCAGGCTGGGCCAACTGGGACGATCGTCCTGGCATGGTTGATGCCGATTATGCCAATCGTGGTCAACGCTATCTGGCATGTGTTGCCTACCTTGACGGCCCTGATAAAAATCCATCTGCGGTGATGTGCCGTGGTTACTATACCTATGCTTACCTGTGGGCTGTTGATTTTGACGGCCGGCATTTGAAAACGAAATGGCTGCATGCTTCCGTCTCAAAATCTCAAGTACAGGTTACGGATGCACAAGGTAAGGTGACAACCAACAATTATACTCATAACACAAGTGGACTGAATACAAGTAATACCGTGTATAGCGAAGGAAACCATAATCTCTCTGTTGCCGATGTGAATGGAGATGGCTGTGATGAAGTCATCTACGGTTCTTCAGCAGTGAATCATGACGGCTCTTTACTTTATGCCACAGGTTTCGGGCATGGAGATGCAATCCACCTGGCCGACATTGATCCGGACCGGCCCGGACTGGAGGTCTTTGAAGTTCATGAGACACAACCTGCGGGTTACGGATGGGATCTGCATGATGCTGCGACAGGCAAGATCCTTTATAGAGGGCTGGGAGCAAGTGATAACGGCCGCGGGATGGCTGCTGACTTGATCAGTTCACAACGCGGGTATCAGTTCTGGTCAGCCAATGACGGGCAGATCCGTAATAAATCCAATCAGGTCGTTTCGACGAAAGGGGTCAGTATCAACTTCAGAATGTACTGGAATGGAGGCCTTCAGGATCAACTCCTGGATGGTACCAAATTAGATCAATGGAATGGAGAGGGCACTTCCAGGTTGATGACTTTTTATAAATATGGTAACTCCACGGCTTGTAATGGCTCGAAATCCACACCCTGTCTTATGGCTGATCTTTTTGGAGACTGGCGTGAAGAAGTAATCTTCTGGGATGCTTCCAACAGTGCTTCGATTAATGTGTTCTCTACGAATATTCCGACCGATTATCGTATACCTACTCTGATGCATGATCATGTCTACCGGATGGGGATTGCCTGGCAGAATGTGGGGTATAACCAGCCGCCTCATCTGGGTTTCTATCTGCCGGATTATGTCAAGTCTGTTTCTTCGGCAACCCAGAAGGTGGATGCAGGTCACTGAAGAGGAAGATTCCGGAAGAAAGGGCTGATTGAATCAGGTTTGTTGATCAGGAAAGGGTAATCGAAAGGGTTGCCCTTTTTGGTTACTGTTGTTTTTCTTCCTCCGTCTGCAGTGCAAAATTACTTTGTTTTGTCTGACTCAATGTTTTTTATTATCTTTGCATGATGTTTAAACACGGAGGAAATCATGACAAATAATAATAATAAGGCCTTAACTCCTATGATGAAACAGTTTTTCTCGCTGAAGGCTAAGCATCCTGATGCCCTGATGCTGTTCCGCTGTGGAGATTTCTATGAGACTTATTGCCAGGATGCCATAGAGGCTTCTAAGATTCTCGGAATTACGCTGACCAGGAGAAATAACGGTGGCAACCATGGCTCGGCGGAAATGGCCGGATTCCCTCATCATGCCCTTGATACCTACCTTCCGAAATTGATTCGTGCAGGTAAGCGTGTGGCTATTTGTGACCAGCTTGAGGATCCAAAGAAAAAACGCGAAGAGATCAAAGGGAAGAAGGGGCTTACTGCCATGGATAAGATGGTGAAGCGAGGGATAACTGAACTTGTTACACCGGGGGTGGCCATGAGCGATAACGTGCTCAATTATAAGGAGAATAACTTTCTTGCGGCGGTGCATTTTGGGAAGAAATCCTGTGGGATCAGTTTTCTGGATATCTCTACCGGTGAGTTTTTAACCGGTGAGGGGTCTTATGATTATGTGGAAAAACTATTAGGTAATTTTTCTCCAAAAGAAGTGTTGTTTGACCGTTCGAGGAAGGCTGATTTTGAAAAATATTTCGGGACAAGATATTGTACGTATGAACTTGATGACTGGGTGTTTACGGAACAAAATGCCCGTGAGCGGCTGCTCAGTCATTTCGGTACTCAGAATCTGAAAGGCTTCGGGGTGGAGCATTTGCAGAATGGCATTATTGCCAGTGGAGCTATCATGCAGTACCTGATCCTCACCCAGCATACCCAGGTTTCACATATTACCTCTTTGTCCCGCATAGAGGCTGACCGCTATGTGCGACTTGACAGTTTTACGATCCGCAGCCTTGAGCTCCTGCAGCCGATGCAAGAGGGTGGCAGTTCATTGCTGGACGTGATAGATCATACAGTTACTCCAATGGGAGGGCGTATGCTCCGCCGGTGGATAGTCTTCCCCTTAAAAGAGTTGAAACCTATACAGGAGCGGCTGGATATTGTAGAACAATTCTTCAAGGATCCGGTGTTCAGACAGGTTATTGATGAGCAGTTACAGACGATGGGGGATGTAGAGCGTATCATTTCCAAGGTAGCTGTAGGGCGTGTCTCTCCTCGTGAAGTTGTACAATTGAAAGTGGCTTTACAGGCTTTAGAACCGGTAAAGAAAGCTTGCCTCGAAGCAGATGAATCCACCTTAAATCATATCGGGGAGAAATTGGATTGCTGTGGGCAACTTCGTGACCGGATAGGAAAAGAAGTTCAGCCGGATCCGCCTCAATTGTTGAGCCGAGGAGGGGTGATTGCGCCTAAGTATTCTCCGGAACTGGATGAATTACGTAATATCCGGGACAACGGAAAGGGTTACCTGTTGAAAATTCAGGAGCGGGAAATAGAGAGAACTGGCATCAGTTCTCTGAAAGTGGGGTATAATAATGTTTTTGGTTACTATCTTGAGGTGCGTAACACATTTAAGGACAAGGTGCCGGAAGACTGGATACGGAAGCAGACCCTGGTCAATGCTGAACGCTATATTACTCAGGAACTGAAAGAATATGAGGAGAAGATTCTTGGTGCTGATGAACGGATACAGGTGATGGAAAATGATCTCTACCTGCAATTGATCGTTTCTATGCAAGCTTATATTCCTCAGATCCAACTGGATGCCAATCTCATAGCCCATCTGGATTGTCTTTTGTCTTTCGCAAAAGTTTCAGCCGAAAACCGCTATGTACGCCCTGTGGTAGACGATACGGATGTAATAGATATCAAGAGTGGCCGCCATGCCGTAATTGAGACCCAATTGCCTTTAGGAGAGAAATATGTTCCGAATGATGTGTATTTGGATACCCGGAAGCAACAGATCATGATGATTACCGGTCCGAATATGGCCGGTAAATCAGCTCTGTTACGTCAGACGGCACTTATTGTAGTCCTGTCCCAAATGGGTTGCTTTGTGCCCGCACAGAGCGCGAGAATAGGTCTGGTGGATAAGATCTTCACTAGGGTGGGAGCTTCAGACAATATCTCGCTTGGTGAATCAACGTTTATGGTAGAAATGACAGAAGCTGCCAATATTCTCAACAATGTTACTTCCCGTTCGCTGGTTCTTTTTGATGAGCTGGGACGGGGAACTTCCACGTATGACGGAATATCCATTGCCTGGGCGATTGTGGAATATCTGCATGAACAGCCGAAGGCGCACGCACGCACACTCTTTGCGACACATTATCATGAACTTAATGAGATGGAGAAATATTTTCCACGTATCAAGAACTATAATGTGAGCGTGAAGGAAGTGGATGGGAAAGTCATTTTTCTCAGGAAACTTGTTCCTGGAGGTGCCGAGCATTCCTTCGGTATTCATGTGGCCGAAATAGCTGGAATGCCGAAAAGTATTGTCAAGCGGGCTGAGGAAGTGCTAAAGCAGTTGGAAGAGGATAATGCTACTGTAGGGTCAGAATCCGGGCCTTTGAATAGCAAGCAAACGGGTGAGAAACAGCAAAAAGACGGTGTACAACTGAGCTTCTTTCAACTTGATGACCCTGTTCTCTGTCAGATCAGGGACGAGATCCGGGGACTGGACATCAATCATTTGACGCCGGTAGAAGCACTTGATAAACTCAGTGACATCAAGAAGATCGTTACGGGCAGATAATCCTTATTTCCCGCTTATTTCCGGTTCCCCTTCTTCTTGTTTTTGGAAGGTTCTTCCTTTTCTTGTGACATTTCCCTTTCCTTTTTGATGGCCAGTTTCTCATTGCGTTTTTTACTGGTACAAATACTCCAGATACCAATGATGATAAGTGGAATGGAAAGAACCTGACCCATGTCGAGCGGCAGTCCTACTTCAAAGGGTTCCTGGACTTCTTTCGTATATTCAATTAGAAAACGGAACGTAAAGATAAGAGCCAGACAAAGACCGAAATAGAATCCTGATCCTATGGTCTTAGGACCTTTCTTATGATAGAAGGCATAAATAATCAGGAAGATAATACCATAGGCGATGGCCTCGTAGAGTTGGCCCGGATGGCGAGGGTAACCGTCATCTTGTACGAATATAAAAGCCCATGGCACATTAGTGACACGACCGATAATTTCTGAATTCATCAGGTTTCCCAGCCGGATGAACATCGCAGTTACCCCGGCACAGATGCCCATATCGTCCAGGACGACCCACCAGCCGACCTTGTTCCTGCGGCAGTAAAGATAGATACCGATAAACATACCGATAACCCCTCCATGTGAAGCGAGTCCTTCATATCCGGTAAGTTTCCAACTTCCGTCAGTCATGTGGCGGATAGGCAGGATCATCTCGACGACATGATCCCAGCTGCTCAGAAAGTAATCCGGTTGATAGAACAGGCAGTGGCCTAAGCGTGCACCGATAAGTATGCCTACGAAGATATAGATAATCAGTGGATCGAATTTTTCCTCTGGAATGTGCTGTTGTTGATATAATTTCTTCATCAGCAGGTAGCCTAAGATGAGTCCTACTAGCCAGCACATTGAGTACCACCGGAGTGTGACAGGTCCGAGATGTCCTATGATAGGATTCGGATTCCAGACGATATAATTCAATAAATCGGTCATAGTTCAGAAAATTTGATTTCCAGTAAAAGGCTTTGATGAATGTCTGTCAGCAAAATCCTGTGTCTACCGGGAAGGGTTTATTTTTTATAAAAATCTTTTCTCTGGAGGATTTTTCCATCCTCCAGGAAGTAACTGCCGTTAGTTTTTGGATACATTAAAACGGAAGTGCATGATGTCTCCATCCTGGACGATATAGTCTTTTCCTTCAATGCCCATCTTTCCGGCGTCCCGGACAGCCGTCTCGGATCCATAGTTGAGATAATCTTCATATTTGATCACCTCGGCACGGATGAAACCCTTTTCGAAGTCGGTGTGTATGACGCCTGCGCATTGCGGAGCCTTCCAGCCTTTGTGAAAGGTCCATGCTTTCACTTCCATCGGACCTGCCGTAATGAAGGTCTGCAGGTTGAGCAGTTGATATGCTTTTTTAATCAGGCGATCCACTCCACTTTCTTTCAGTCCCAGTTCATCCAGGAACATTTTTTTGTCCTCATAAGTATCCAGGGCCGCAATGTCCTCTTCTGTCTTGGCTGCAATGATCATGGATTCGGCACCTTCATCAGCTGCCATTTTTTCCACTTTTCTGCTGTAATCATTGCCGTCTTTAGCAGCCGTTTCATCCACATTGGCAACATAGAGTACAGGTTTTGTCGTCAGGAGGAACAAGTCATGGGCCGTTTTCTGAAGTTCTTTGTCATCGAAGGTAACCGTACGTGCGTTCCTGCCTTGTTCCAACGCAGTCTTGTAAGCGTTGAGAACTTCGACAGATTCTTTAGCTTCTTTATTACCGCTGCCGGCTATTTTCTCTTGCTTCTTGAGCTGAGATTCAATGGTCTCGAGATCCTTCAACTGGAGTTCTGTATCTATAATGCTCTTATCTTCTTCCGGATCTATAGGAGCACCACCTTCACGGATGATATTATCATCGTCAAAACAACGGATGACATGAATGATTGCATCACATTCACGGATATTTCCGAGGAACTTGTTCCCCAGTCCTTCACCCTTACTGGCACCTTTGACCAGTCCTGCAATATCCACAATCTCACACGTGGCAGGTACGATACGGCCCGGGTGTACGATTTCGGCGAGTTTGTTTAGTCGTTCGTCCGGTACGGTAATCACGCCGAGGTTTGGTTCGATCGTGCAAAAAGGAAAATTTGCTGCCTGAGCTTTAGCACTTGACAGGCAGTTGAAAAGAGTAGACTTTCCCACATTTGGAAGGCCTACAATGCCACATTTTAATGCCATTTCTTAATTTTTAAATCTATACTATGCAAAGGTAGCATAACTTGAACGAAAATCAAAAAAAATAGCTTTTTTTATTGATCTATTGTCAATTATTGCATTTCTTTTTAATACCTATCAGGGTATGCTTTTCGGGCAATATCGCTATAATGCTTTACAAAATCGGTTTTCTTTTCAGTATAAGCATCTCTGTCGTGTTCGTAAGGTTTCCATAAAGACAGTTTCAGCCGTTCGTATTTTTTTGCAATATCTGCATGATCCCTTAAGTAGTCCCGGAAATAGAGTTCATCATTATCGCCTTCATAATGGACATGCAGATGGAAAACTTTTTTTGAAAATCCTTGTATGGTGTATCCCTTATTAAACGATAATCTTTTTTTGATCTTCATGCATCAATAAATATCCTGCGTCTAGAACATATTTCTTGATACTTTGAATAGCATATTCTTTTCTTATTTCAACAAGTATATCAATAGTTGGTTTAGCCCATATATTGTCAATGGAAGTACTTCCTATATGATTGATATGTATAATCATATTTGCAGGCAGATATTTTTTTAAGTATGTCAGTTCTTCTTCGTACCATTTTCCCCATTCATTATTATGTTCTGTCAAGATAATTGGAAAGAGTTGCCATAGTTCTTCCAAAGTCATGTCTGATAATCTTTTTTTCATTTTTCCCTGTTTCAATGAGCTTCCAGCCAGTTCTTTCCCCAGCCAGCATCCGCAATCAAAGGAACTCTGAGTTTGTAAGCGCCTTGCATTTCTTCCATGACAATCTTCTCGACTGCGTTCCGTTCCTCTGGAAAAACAGAAAAGTTGAGTTCGTCATGTACCTGGAGAATCATTTTCGAGCGGATTCCTTCTTTCCTGAAACGCTGCCAGATATGGACCATTGCCACTTTGATAATATCAGCTTCGCTACCTTGTATTGGGGCATTGATGGCATTGCGTTCTGCGAAACCGCGGACAGTACCATTGTGACTTTTGATGTCCGGCAGATAACGGCGGCGGTGGAAGAGGGTCTCGACGTATCCCTGCTGGCGGGCAATTTCCTTAGCTTTTTCCATATAATCCTTTACCTTTGGGAAGGTTATGAAATAATCTCTGATCAGGTCCCTGGCTTCTCCGTTTGGAATATCCATCCGTTGGGCAAGTCCATAAGGGGTAATGCCGTAGATGATACCGAAATTGGCTTGTTTGGCTTTTTTCCTTTCCTGAGGCGTTACATCCTTCATCTCTTTGTGCCAGATCTTGGCGGCAGTAGCCGCATGAATATCCAGCCCGTCCTTGAAGGCATTGATCATGTTTTCATCTCCAGAAAGGTGAGCCATAATACGCAGTTCTATTTGGCTATAGTCAGCAGAGAAGAACAAGCAACCGGGTTCTGGAATAAAGCATTTTCGGATCTCCTTTCCGTCATCGTTCCTGACAGGTATATTCTGCAGGTTTGGGTCACTCGAACTGAGGCGGCCCGTGGCAGTAATGGTTTGGTTAAAGGAGGTATGAATATGTCCGGTGCGGGGATTGATCAGTTTGGGTAAAGAATCAATATAGGTTGTCAATAATTTTTTCAACCCCCTGTAGTTTAAAATCTCATCTACGATTGGATTTTTAGAACGCAACTGTTGGAGGACTTCCTCACTGGTAACGAACTGTCCTGTCCGTGTCTTTTTCGGTTTGTCTATGATTTTCATTTTGTTGAAAAGGATTTCCCCTACCTGTTTGGGTGAGGAGATGTTGAATCCTTCCCCTGCAAGTTCATAGATATGTTTTTCTATTTCCTGCATCCGATGGGTAAAACTATCAGATGTTTCCTGTAAAGCTTTTGTGTCCAGTCGGACTCCAGTCATTTCCATATCGGCAAGGACTGGCACGAGAGGCATCTCAATTTTCTGAAACAGTTCTTCCAGATTCAGTTCTTTGAGTTTTGGTTCGAGGACATTTTTCAGTTTCAGAGTGATGTCTGCATCTTCAGCAGCATATTCATATACGGCCTCCGGTTCCAGATCACGCATATTTTTTTGGCCTTTTCCTTTTGGTCCGATCAGTTCTTCAATGTGCACGGTCTGATAATGCAGATAGATTTCTGCCATGTAATCCATATTGTGTCTCAATTCCGGTTGAATGAGATAATGGGCGATCATGTCATCGAACATACTGCCCTTTATTTCGATACCGTAATTTTTGAGAACTTCATAATCATATTTAATATTTTGACCGACTTTCAGAATATTCGGGTCTTCATATACTGTTTTGAATATATTAACTATTTTTTGAGCTTCTTCACGATTTGCGGGAATTGGAATATAAAAGGCTTGATTTTCCTTGATAGAAAAACTCAAACCGACTAATTCTGCATCTATGGCATGAGTGGAAGTAGTTTCTGTATCTAAACTGAGAATTGATTTTGTCCTGAAAAAATCACAAAGTTCTTTCATATTTTCTTGATTATCAATAAGTTGATAATCATGAGGTGTTATTTTTAGGCTCTTTAGATCCGTTCGTTCGGGAATTTCTTCCCGGTCATTCGATTCATCAGAAAAGAGACTTAACTGAGTGTTTACTTTTTTTGCCTTATTTTCACGTTTTTTTAGAGCTTTGTTTTTCAAGGTGTTGAATTCAAGACGGGTGAAGATTTCTTCAAGTTTTTTCTCATCAGGATTTTCCACCTTCAGTTTTTCAAGTGTGATGTCCATCGGGATGTCCGTTTTGATCGTAGCCAGATATTTTGACATTTTAATGTCATCGATAGCCCCTTCAACTTTTTCCTTCATTTTTCCCTTTAGTTGACAGGTATGGGAGAGGAGAGCATCAACGCCTCCAAACTGTTGGATAAGTTTTATGGCTGTCTTTTCTCCGATACCGGGGCAACCAGGATAATTATCAGCGGAGTCACCCATGAGTGCGAGAAGATCAATGACCTGTTTAGTGGAAGAGATACCATATTTTTCTTTTACTTCCTGTTCTCCCATCTTGTCATATCCGCCTCCATGGCGAGGCCGGAACATATAAATATTAGGACCTACGATCTGTCCATAGTCTTTGTCAGGAGTCAGCATATAGGTCTCTATTCCCATTTTTCCAGTTTGTGAGGCAACGGTTCCGATTACATCATCGGCCTCAAATCCATCTTTTTGCAGAATGGGTATGTGATAGGCCTCCAAGATTTCCTTGATGATGGGTACAGAGCGTTTGATCACTTCCGGAGTTTCTTCACGTTGCGCTTTATATTCTGGAAATACTTCGTTTCGAAAGGTCTTTCCATGATCAAAGGCTACTCCGATATATTCCGGTTTTTCTTTGGTGAGAACCTCGTTAAGGGTATTGTAAAAGCCCAGAATAGCAGATGTATTCAATCCTTTAGAGTTGATCCTCGGGTTTTTGAGAAAGGCGTAATAAGAACGATATATAAGTGCGTAAGCATCTAAAAGAAACAGTTTCCCCATAATATTTTCTATTTAATGGTGTAAATTTACAAAAAAATTGCTGTAAATGCGATAAAATCATTATTTTTGTAGCAGATTTAGATTTCCATGGACTATCTATCTGTTATCAGACAACCGATTCAAAAGGAGTTGGATGACTTTATTGCGTTGTTCAATAAGGCTCTTTCACATAGTAACGGTCTGCTTTCTCAAGTACTGGATCATATCCGGCAGCGAGAGGGCAAACGGATGCGTCCTATATTGATCCTTTTGATCGCACGTAATTTTGGCAAGATCAACGATATTACTTTGAATGCTGCTGTAGGGCTTGAGTTACTGCATACAGCCTCACTGGTTCACGATGACGTGGTGGATGAGAGTTCGGAGCGTCGCGGCCAGGCATCTGTTAATGCGGTATATGATAATAAGGTAGCCGTACTGGTTGGGGATTATATCCTCTCTACTGCCTTGCTCCATGTTTCTTATACCCATTCAGAAGTGATCGTCCGCTATCTTTCCGAGTTGGGTCAGACCTTGTCTAATGGAGAAATTCTTCAGTTGACAAATATTCAGAATGAAGCTATCTCTGAAGAAGTTTATTATCAGGTGATTAAGCAAAAGACCGCTGCTCTTTTTGCTGCTTGTGCAGCTATTGGAGCAGAATCTGCCCATGCTACCCATGATGAGGTGGAGGCGGCACATTCTTTCGGTCAAAATCTGGGTATCATCTTTCAGATAAAGGATGATATTTTTGATTATTCGGATTCTAAAATCATAGGAAAACCTACAGGTAATGACCTTGCAGAAGGTAAACTGACCCTGCCGGTCATTTATGCATTGAATTCAACTCATAATGAGGAGATGATGACCTTAGCTAAAAAAGTTAAGGCTCGTACGATTCAGCCAAATGAGATTACTACTTTGGTGAATTTTACTAAAGCAAATGGTGGTATTGAGTATGCTGAGAAGAGAATGTGGGAATTTCATGCTGACTGCGTCAGGTTCTTGGATGATTATGTGAAAGAAGGAGATATTCGGACTTCATTGAAGGCGTATTTGGACTTTATTATCAAAAGAGACAATTGAGTAAACTGAATCTTTCTGAGAGGAAGTGGGTATAGGGTAATAACTGTTACTGTGTAGTCTGAAACAAGGAATCCGGAGAAGATTTCCCCGGATTCATGATTTTTAGTTATAATTTTACGATTATAAATATTTATAAACTATTTATGGGTTCACTTATATTCTGACCAGATAGAGGCAGCATGTTTCATCATGTCACTTAGAAATACTTAATATCCCTTTCCAGAATCTCGCTGAGTAATAGATTAGCCAGACTGCTTGTACCCAGCCTGAACCATTTATTAGTCAACCATTTATTACCGAGAACTTCCTTGACAATAGTGTAATAGATGACAGCATCCATGACGGTTTTCATTCCACCAGCAGGTTTGAGGCCAATCTGTATCCCTGTTTCATCATAATATTCTTTTATGGCTTGGCACATGATATAGACGCTTTCAGGTGTAGCTCCGATTTTCTCTTTACCTGTAGACGTCTTGATGTAGTTGGCACCTGCATACATCGCCAATATGGCGGCTTTCTTGATGTTGCTGTAACTGCCCAGATCCCCTGTTTCCAGGATAACCTTCAAAGGGACATCCTTACAGACTTCTTTCAGTTCATCTATATCATCACAAACGCCTTCATAATCATTACTGAGGAATTTTCCTACGGGCATCACAATGTCTATATTGGTGGCACCGTCAGCAATCGCTAATGATGTTTCGGCAATTTTTACTTCCATACGGGCTTGGGAAGAGGGGAAATTACCACAGACATTCGTGATCTCTACACCATCTACTTCCAGGCTTTTGGCTACTAGTTCCGTAAATACAGGATATATGCAGATAGCTGCTACATGAGGGAGTCCCGGATAATCTCCATAGAAATTGTTGACCTTCTCTGTCATCGCAAGTATTTTTTCCTCGGTATCTGTGGTGTGCAATGAGGTTAGTTCGACACTTCCTAAAAGAAATTTCTTAACCTCTTTCGTATCATTATCAGCTACTTTTTCAGCTATTAATTTCTTCACGGTCTTATTGATCTCCTCCTCATTGAGGTGAGTGTCATACTTTTCCAGGGCCTGATCGTACTTGCTTTTTTCAGGCTTTTCTTTCCTTTTCTTTTCCAGTTCATTCAACTTTTTGGGGTCAATGGTTGGTTGGATGTTACTTCTGTATGCCATTATAATTTAATTTTAATTGTTTCTTATTTCTGTCCTTTCCGGCAGACACCTTTGCGGTTGTCTATTGCCGGGGTTTTTCTTTCAGCTTCGGATTACTAAGATGTCTCGTACCATCCCGCTTAGTCTTCTTCTCAAAACTCTTCCTGAGTTCGTCGGTAAGGTCTACACCGGTTTGGTTTGCCAGACAGAGGAGTACCCACAGTACATCTGCCATTTCTTCTCCCAGATTAGCTTTTTCTCCTTTTTTAAAACTCTGGTCACCGTAGGTGCGGGCCATTACTTTAGCTAATTCTCCTACTTCCTCGGTCAGACATGCCATATTGGTGAGTTCACTGAAATATCGGACGCCATAAGTTCTGATCCATTGATCAACTGCTACTTGAGCCTCTTTAATAGTCATATCTATATGTTTTTTGCCTCCAGGACAAACTTTCATAAGTTCCTGTTATGACACTCTTTATGGGTGATGAAGCGCGTCTGTAAGCTATTCCTTGTTATGAGTATCCATGATAATCGTTACAGGACCATCATTGAGTAATTCGACTTGCATGTCGGCACCGAATTCTCCGGTTCCAACCGGTTTGCCAAGAGCAGTTGAGAGCCGCTTGCAGAAGTTTTCATAGAGAGGAATGGAGATGTCATGTCGTGCAGCCCTCAGCCAACTTGGGCGGTTTCCCTTCTTGTAACTTGCGAAAAGGGTAAACTGACTGACGATAAGAATGTCTCCGTTTATTTCTTGTATAGAGCGATTCATAACGCCGTTTTCGTCATCAAAAACTCTTAATCCTATGATTTTTCTGACCAGCCAGTCTACATCATCCTTTTGGTCGCTGTTTTCAATTCCTACTAGAATCAGATAGCCCTTGCCAATAGAAGATTTTCTCGTTCCTTTGATGGATACGGAGGCCCTGCTGACTCTTTGTATTACAATTCTCATGTTACAAATATACTAATTTTATTTGGCTTCTGATGCTTTAGTTTTTAAAATTATCATAGAAATCTGTATATGTTCATGATTTTACTTTTCCATCAAAATTCAGGTCCTGTTGATTTATTGTGATTTTTTGTTGGCCTGCACTGTTGGATGGAAATGGTCATATATTATTTTAGATTTGCTGTAACCTAATATCTTAGTGAGCGTTTGAAGGTCTGCACTTTTAATCATTTTGGCACTTTTGAGTTCTTTATAGAGGGCATTTTTACTTTTTTCTCCGATCCCTTTAATATCATCAAGTTCGCTGTGCAAGGCATTCTTAGAGCGTTTGTCACGGTGAAAGGAGATGGCAAAACGGTGTACTTCATCCTGGATCTGAGTCAATAGTTTGAAAAGTTCGCTTTTCACATCCAGTCCAACTGTTTGTGGAGGAAAGCCGAACAGGAGTTCGTTAGTCCTGTGGCGGTCGTCCTTTGCCAGTCCGGCTATCGGGATATTAAGGTGTAATTCACCTTCAACGACTTCTCGTACCACATCCATTTGACCTTTTCCTCCGTCGGTGATAATCAAGTCGGGCAGGGGATGCTTCTCTTCCATCATCCTTTTATACCGGCGGCGGACGACTTCTTGCATGGAAGCATAATCATCAGGTCCAATGACTGTTTTGATATTGTATTTCCGATAGTCCTTTCGGGAAGGTTTCATTCCCTTGTAGACGATGCATCCTGCTACTGCATCTGTACCAGAGATGTTGGAATTGTCGAAACATTCGATTGTATAAGGTAGTCTAGACAGTTTGAGTTTGTCTTGCAGTTCTTTCATCAGACGAGTGTGTTTCTGTTCTGGATTCAACTTCTCTGCTTGTTTTAACCGGTCAAAGCGGTATTCTTTTCCATTCATTTCAGAAAGGTCCAGAAGATGTTTCTTGTCTCCTCTCTGTGGAATAAAGAATTCTGCATCCTTTATTTTCCAATCCATTTTAAAGGGGACAATTATTTCTTTGGCATGACTGTCAAATCGGCTTCTGATCTCTGGAATGGCAGTATTCAGAAGGTCTTCATCAGTCTCGTCCAGTTTGCGCTTATATTCATACGTGAAACTTTGATTGATAGCTCCGTTCTTAACGTGGATATAATTGATATAAGCGTTTTTCCGGTTCTCTTCATCCGTGATGGTGAAAACGTCTACATCCGTTATGGTATGGCTTACTACTTCACTTTTAGAGACGAATTCCTGTAGCAGGAGATAACGATTCTTGAGTTCTTCAGCTTCCTCAAATTTCAGAATTTTTGCATTTTTCATCATGAGCTGATAGAGCAGAGAACTTATCTCACGCGTATTTCCCTTCAGGATCTCTTCTGCCTGTTTCATGTTTTCCATGTATTCTTCATGACGGATCTTGTTGATACACGGAGCATAGCAATTATGAATATGGTATTCCAGGCATGGCTTGTATTTTCCTTCCTGCACTCCGACTTTTGTAATGGGCTGTCTACAGGAACGGGGTTTATATAATTTATGGATGAGTCCAAGCACATTATACATACTTGTCAGATGTGGGAATGGGCCGTAGTATGTTCCGTAATTTTTGTTGATGCGTCTTGTCTTGAAAATCCGTGGAAAATATTCATGAGTCACGACGATGCTGGGATACGTCTTCCCGTCTTTTAGCAAAACATTATATCGGGGGTTGTATTTTTTGATCAGAGAATTCTCCAACAGTAGGGCATCTTCTTCTGTATTCACTACGGTATAGGAAATATCGTAAATTTTCGAGACCAGCACTTTTGTCTTAAACCGGTCTACTTCTCTATGGAAATATGAGGATACCCTTCGCTTCAGATGCTTGGCTTTTCCAACATAGATAATCTTGTGCAGATGATCATAAAACTGATAGCTGCCAGGCTTTTCAGGCATGTTTAGAACGATGTTCTTTAAATATGCTATACGCTTTTCGTTTTCTTCTTTAGTCACTTCGTATATCCTTTATTATCAGTTAGTTTGATGCAGGTTGTTTCACGTGAAACTTTATACTCTGCCTGCTTCATCATATTGCCAGTCAGTTATGAATTTCTGTTCTGTCTGTTCAGAATTCTAATTCTTCAAATGCCTTGTTGTCACGAATACACGCAAATATAATGTTTTTTCTATTATGCTGCAAATCCGGGGACTACTTATTATGCCTGGAATTATTTTGGTAGGAGATAGTGCTTTCCACCAGTATGATTCTTTGCTCCGTAAGTGGACTTTATCCGATGGGGCAACCTCTTGTCTTCTAAATATTGTAGTAACTAAAAAGCCTTCCCGGCGATGTGTGTAGGCCAGGAAGGCATTCCCCTTTCTTCTTGTCTTTTTCCTGTGGTTATAATTTTAAAAGGGAAGTAACCTCCAGGTCCTTGTCAAAATTACTGCGTCCGTTTAGTCCTTCATTTACCAGTTCGATGATAAAGTTACAATAAATCTTTTTAGGATGAAATTTCTTTACCAGTTTGTATGCTGCCTGCATGGTCCCTCCAGTGGCGAGGAGGTCATCATGCAGAAGAACAACATCGTCGGGAGTAATGGAATCCTTATGCATTTCTATCGTATCGATTCCATATTCTTTTGCATAACTTTGCTGAACGGTCGGGCAGGGTAATTTTCCTGGTTTCCTGCAAAGGATAACACCTGCTCCGATACGTGTAGCTAAGGCAGATGCCATGATGAACCCGCGGCTTTCTATTCCGGCAATCTTGGTGATTCCCTTGTCCTTGTAGAGGTCATACATTTCATCACTGATTTCTTTCAGGCATTTTGGATCTTTCAACAATGTGGTAATATCTCTAAAATTTACTCCTTTAATCGGCCAATCCGGTACCGTCCGCAATTTGTCAATCAACATTTGGTTATTCATTCTACTTATCTTTAAAGGTTGTTTTATATTTGTCGTTTAAATAAAGTGCTCCGCTCTTTCCTCTTGCCAGCAAAATACGATATGCTCTTTTATTTTTACCCTCTTTCCAAACTGTTTTATGTGGCTTGAGCCTTCATCTTTTTCGTTTTACTTTAATCGTTAAGTTGCAATATATCAGAAGTTTATAGCTGATATGGTTTCACGTGAAACATGCTCTTGCAAGGCATGCTTTTCTTGATTAAACGTTCTATGGATCATTAGTTGACAATTGAATAAAGTAGGAGTGTTGATCTACTGAAGCCGCGAGGGGGACAATTATCTTCCCATCAAGATGAGGAGCACGTTAATGTCACTCGGAGAAACCCCGGGGATCCTGCTGGCCTGAGCGAGGGTGTCCGGATCGATCCTTGCTAATTTTTGCCTTCCTTCCGTGGAGATCTCTTTCAGTTCTTCATATTTGAAATGTCCCCTGATTCTTATATTCTCAAGTCGGTGCATCTTGTCAGCCACAATTTTCTCTCGGTCTATGTAGCCTTTGTATTTCATCCGTATCTCAGCAGCTTCAGCAATCTCTTCTTTCCGATTAACGGGTGAATTCAGGATTTCTTTTAATCCAGGTATGATTCCGGATAGTTTTTTCAGGTTAAGTTGTGGACGAGCGATAAGATCTACTAATTTGCAACCAGCGCGTAATGGAGTGGAGCCCCATGCTTCCATATAAGAATTAATTTCTTTCGGCTTGATTGGAGTGTTTTTGCAGAAATTCAAGAGCCGGTCCAGGGCCTCCTTCTTTTGCGTCCACCATTCATATCGGTCTCTTTTTACCAATCCCAACTGATATGCTTTTTCAGTCAGTCTGGCATCTGCGTCATCCTGCCGGAGAAGAATACGGTATTCAGCGCGAGAAGTGAACATCCGGTAAGGTTCATCCACCCCTTTTGTCGTCAGATCGTCAATCAGTACTCCTATATAACTCTCGTCTCTTCCTAATATAAATGGATCACCTCCGCCACAATGGATGGCTGCGTTAATGCCAGCAAGTGTTCCCTGTCCTCCTGCTTCTTCATAGCCGGTAGTGCCATTGACCTGTCCGGCAAGAAACAGCCCCTTGATGATTTTTGATTCCAGTGAATGATAGAGCTGAACAGGGTCGAAATAATCGTATTCGATAGCATATCCAGGACGGTAGATTCGGGCATCTCTCAAGGCTGGAATATGATGAATGGCTTCGAGTTGAATATCTGTAGGCATACTTGAGGAGAATCCGTTCAAGTACATCTCATTAGTGTCGGTTCCTTCTGGTTCGAGGAATAGAGGATGTTGATCTTTGTCTGGAAAGGTGACCAGTTTGGTCTCAATGGAAGGGCAATATCGTGGCCCTTTGCTCTTGATTTGACCGTCGAAAAGAGGAGAATCCTTGAGACCGCTTCTCAGAATGTCATGGACAGTTTTATTAGTATAGGTCGTCCAACAAGGGAGTTGTTTTAAAACACGATGTGGGCCCATATAAGAAAACTGGTGAAAATCAGCATCTCCCTTTTGCTCTGTCATATCCTCGAAGTGGACACTGCGTTTATCGATCCGTGGAGGGGTTCCTGTTTTCATCCGGCCGGTGCGGATGCCCCAGCGCGTGATGCTTTCCGTAAAATGATGTACGGCCGGTTCTGCGATCCTTCCACCTTCCAGCATGTGACGTCCGATATGCAGAAGTCCGTTGAGAAAGGTCCCTGCAGTGACAATTACGCTCTTAGCATGAAATTCTATGCCCCAGATTGTGCGGACCCCAACAGCCTCGTTGTTCTTGACGAGTAAGGTGTCTGCCTGATCTTGCCAGATGTCAAGATTAGGAGTATGATCAAGTACCGTTCTCCATTCCCAGATGAATTTGCCCCGGTCACATTGAGCCCTTGGGCTCCATACAGCCGGTCCTTTTCCTATGTTGAGCATTCGGAACTGAATGGCAGTCCGGTCGGTAACCAGAGCCATTTGCCCTCCTAAAGCGTCAATTTCACGGACGATCTGTCCCTTTGCAATGCCACCGACGGCAGGATTACAACTCATCTGACCGATCTTGTTCATGTCCATCGTTATCAGACACGTCTTAGCTCCCATATTGGCAGAAGCTGTTGCTGCTTCACATCCAGCATGCCCTCCGCCGATAACAATTACGTCATAATTGAAATTCATCTCCGTTTTCCTTTTTCGGCAAAAGTAAGAAATTAAATCGAAATTTTATAGCAATCGCTTTGTTTAATCATCAAAAAATGGTAAATTTGCAGCAAGAGCGGTTTGGCGCCTACCTATTTATATGGGGGCTGAAAACTTCTGAAGATAAGTCTTAACTCAATTACGCTTTTAGTGGACGATGACTAAGGGATGTCGTCGGGCTTTTGAGGCGATAAAAGACGGATCGTGTTGTGGATTGTGAAATATTTTCAAACAGTTAAATAATTAAATTACAATCATTTATGTGGTTAATCAATTCACCTATTGGTAGAAAGGTGGTAATGGCCGTAACAGGCATTTGCCTTATTCTATTTTTGACATTCCACGTTTGCATGAACACTGTAGCCTTTTTTTCCGGAAATGGTTACAATGAGGTTTGCGCATTCTTGGGTTCTAATTGGTATGCCGTCCTTGGTACTATCATTCTGGCTGTTTTAGCCTGCTTCCACATTGTGTATGCTTTTATTCTGACCATTCAGAACCGTCGTGCACGTGGTAGTGAGCGCTATGCAGTGACAGCCCGCCGTCCGGAAGTCAGTTGGTCTTCCCAGAACATGCTGGTGCTCGGGCTGATCATCCTTTGCGGTATTGTCCTTCATCTGGTCAATTTCTGGTCGCACATGATGCTTGCCGATCTTGCTGGCACAACTTCTTCCATTGCCGGACCTACTGATGGCTTCGGTTGGATCAAGTACACCTTTTCTCATCCCTTACTTGTCGTTCTTTATCTCGTATGGTTTGGTGCTATCTGGTTTCATCTTTCCCATGGTTTCTGGAGTTCAATACAAACTTTAGGCTGGAGTGGAAAGATCTGGTTGAAACGCTGGCAGACCATTGGCATCATCTACGTGACCATTCTGATGGCTGCTTTTGCGATTATCGTCTTGTCTTTTGCTTTCGGTTTTGCACCCAGCCTTCACTAATTCATGATTAATATTATCATTTAAAGAATATCAGATTATGTCAGATATAAAGATTGATTCTAAGATTCCAGAAGGTCCGTTAGCTGAGAAATGGACCAATTACAAAGCCCATCAGAAACTGGTTAATCCGGCTAATAAGCGTAAGTTGGACATTATCGTCGTTGGTACCGGACTGGCTGGAGCTTCCGCTGCTGCTTCTTTAGGGGAGCAGGGCTTCCACGTTATTAATTTCTGTATTCAGGATTCTCCGCGCCGTGCTCACTCAATTGCTGCACAGGGAGGTATCAATGCTGCAAAAAACTATCAGAACGATGCAGACTCTGTCTATCGTCTGTTTTATGATACTATCAAAGGTGGAGATTATCGTTCTCGGGAGGCTAATGTTTATCGTCTGGCCGAGGTAAGTGCAGATATCATTGACCAGTGTGTGGCAGAAGGTGTGCCTTTTGCACGTGAATATGGTGGACTGCTGGCTAACCGCTCTTTTGGCGGAGTCCAGGTGAGCCGTACTTTCTATGCTAAGGGGCAGACAGGACAGCAATTGCTGCTCGGTGCCTATTCTGCATTGATGAAAGAGGTACACAATGGTACCGTGGAACTCCACACCCGTACAGAAATGGAAGATCTTGTCATTATTGATGGTCGTGCTCGTGGTATCATCGCTAAAAATCTGATTACCGGTAAACTGGAACGCTATGCTGCTCATGCCGTTTGTGTCGCAACCGGTGGTTATGGCAACACCTATTTCCTCTCTACTAATGCTATGGGCTGCAATTGTACTGCAGCTATGCAGTGCTATCGGAAAGGTGCATGGTTCGCAAATCCTTGTTTCGTGCAGATTCATCCGACTTGTATCCCTGTACACGGGGACAAGCAGTCTAAGTTGACGTTGATGTCAGAATCTCTTCGTAATGATGGACGTATCTGGGTTCCTAAGAAACTTGAAGATGCTAGAAAACTCCAGAGCGGAGAAATTCAAGGTAGGGATATTCCTGAAGAGGACCGTGATTATTATCTGGAACGCCGCTATCCTGCATTCGGTAATTTGGTTCCCCGTGATGTTGCTTCTCGTGCAGCTAAGGAACGTACAGATAAAGGTTTTGGGGTTAACTCTACCGGACTGGCTGTGTTCCTCGACTTTAAGGAGGCAATCGGGCGTCTGGGGAAAGATGTCGTTACCCAACGCTATGGGAACTTGTTCGATATGTACAAACGGATTGTCAATGTAGATCCTTATACGAATCCGATGATGATTTATCCGGCCATTCACTATACGATGGGAGGTCTATGGGTAGACTATGAACTTCAGACTTCCATTAAAGGATTGTTTGCCCTGGGTGAGTGTAATTTCTCCGACCATGGTGCTAACCGCTTGGGTGCGTCTGCATTGATGCAAGGATTGAGCGATGGTTATTTCGTCGTTCCTTACACGATGCAGAATTATCTGAGTGACCAGATCTCTGTTCCACGTTTCAAGACTGATGCTCCTGAATTTGATGAGGCAGAGAAAAACGTCAAAGCTGAGATTGACCGCATCTATAATATTAAAGGTGATGAGAGCGTTGATTCCATCCATAGAAAGTTGTATAATATTATGTGGAATTATGTAGGAATGGCTCGTAATGAAGCAGGCTTGAAAAAGGCCCTTTCTATGTTGAAAGATGTGCGTCAGGAATTCTATGCACATGTCCGTGTGCCTGGACCGGAAGAAGGACTGAATGTAGAACTTGACAAGGCTATTCATCTTCGTGATTTTATCACCATGGGTGAGTTGATCGCATACGATGCCTTGAATCGAAACGAGAGTTGTGGCGGGCATTTCCGTGAAGAATCGCAGACAGAAGAAGGTGAAGCTAAGCGTGATGATGAACATTACATGTATGTAGCTTGCTGGAAATACGAGGGTTCTGATGATGCTGCTCCTACGCTTCTCAAGGAACCATTGGACTATAAGTACATTAAGGTTCAGGTACGTAATTATAAGAAGTAATCCTTCATACAGGATTGTTGATGTATCAATTAAATCAGATAAAAAAAATGGATAAGAATATAAATTTCACGCTGAAGGTCTGGCGTCAGGATGGACCGCAGGCAGAAGGTCATTTTGATTCCTTCCAGATGAAGGATATCCCTACTGATACCTCTTTCCTCGAGATGTTGGATATCTTGAACGAACAGTTGATAGAGGCTAACAAGGAGCCGTTCGTATTCGATCATGACTGTCGAGAGGGAATATGTGGTATGTGCTCACTTTATATCAACGGTCATCCACATGGACCGGCACAAGGGGGTACGACCTGCCAGTTGTATATGCGTAGTTTCAATGATGGGGATACGATTACAGTAGAGCCGTGGCGTTCTGCTGCTTTCCCTGTTATCAAGGACTGTATGGTAGACCGTTCTGCATTTGATGAGATCATGGCCGCCGGTGGTTATATCACTGTCCGGACAGGAGCTGCTCAGGATGCAAATGCAATACCTATTCCTAAGGATAAGGCGGATGAAGCAATGGACTGTGCTTCTTGTATCGGTTGTGGCGCTTGTGTGGCTGCTTGCAAGAATGGTTCCGCCATGTTGTTTGTCAGCTCAAAGATAAGCCAGTTTGCTTTACTTCCTCAGGGACGTGTTGAAGCTGCCCGTCGAGCTAAATCAATGGTTGCAAAGATGGAAGAATTGGGCTTTGGCAACTGTACCAATACGCGTGCATGTGAGGCAGAATGTCCGAAGAACGAGACCGTGGCAAATATCGCCCGTCTGAATCGTGAATTCATCAAAGCTAAATTGAACGACTAATAGAATAGTATTTTATCTACATACTGCCCCCCACGAAGTCAGTTTATTTTCTTCGTGGGGGTTTTTACGATTGGTGATATGAAGAGAGGAAGCTTTTTGTTGTCTGCTGTTGTATTCTGTTTCATGGGATGTGCACATGCACCGAAGAAAGCAGAAGGGACGCTCGTCCCGCAGGTATCAAAGGAGCCACCGGTCAGAAGTTCATTTACTACTGCCCGGTTGTCGAAAGCTTCATCTTCCTCACAGCCTGTCTTGAGTAAGACCGCACAGTCATTGGCCCGGCAGGGATATGTGAATGTAAAAGATGAAGATTCCACAATCTGTGTTTCTTTGATGTATTCCCGACCGGACAATTTTTGCGGAGTTGTCTTGTATGGGGATTTGCGGGAAGCTTACTTGCATCCGAAGGCAGCCCGGGCTCTGAAGCGGGCACAGGCATATTTAAAGTCGATTCGTCCGGATTTGAGTTTGATCGTTTTTGATGCGGCACGACCTATGCACATCCAACAGGAGATGTGGGACCGCGTAAAGAATACACCGGAATTTTTTTATGTCAGTAATCCTGCCCATGGAGGAGGGCTGCATAATTATGGCCTGGCAGTAGATGTTTCTCTTTGTAACTTAAAAGGGGATACTCTGGATATGGGCACCAAGATTGATTTTATGGGACCCGCAGCACATATAGACCGGGAGAATAGTCTGGTCAGGCATCATCGTATCTCACGTCAGGCTGAAGCTGATCGATTACTTCTTCGCAGGGTGATGCGTCATGCCGGTTGGAGAGCACTTCCCACGGAGTGGTGGCATTTTAATTTCTGTTCGAGATCTGTTGCCCGGAAATATTATAAGGTTATTCCTTGATCCAGTCAATATCCTTGGCTGAAAATAACGCTCCTCTTTTGAAAAGGCGATCCTCTTTTTTATCTAAATGGTTGATCCTTTGCACATAATAATAAAAAATGCGCATAAACAGGCATGATGGAGTATAAAACTCTCTAATATATTTCAAAAAAATCTTCACCTTTTGTTCTTTTCCTTTTATTTTCTTAACTTTGTAAGTTTAAAGCAATATTTATATTAAATTATATGTCAGCAATAGAAATCAGAAAGGTCGAAACCAAAAGAGATCTCAAACATTTTATCGATTTTCATTACGACCTGTACAAGGGAAGTCCATACGATGTACCTAATCTATTCAGTGACGAATTCAATACGCTGGATAAAAACCACAATGCCACTTTCGAATTCTGTGAAGCCGAATATTATATGGCTTATAAGGATGGGAAACTTGTGGGGCGTATCGCAGCGATCATCAATCATAAAGCGAATAAAAAGTGGAATCGTAAATCGGTACGTTTCGGATGGCTTGACTTTATTGATGACAAGGCTGTCCTTTGCTCATTGCTGAAGGCTGTAGAGACTTATGGAATAAGCAAAGGTATGACGGAAATCGTAGGACCTTTAGGTTTCACAGATATGGATCCGGAAGGAATGTTAACCTGGGGTTTCGATAAATTAGGAACAATGCCTACTCTTTACAATTATCCTTATTATCCTGAATATATGGAGCAGATAGAAGGATTTGTAAAGGATAATGATTATGTGGAATATTATTTGAAAGTGCCGGAAAAAATACCGGACAAGTATACCCGCATTGCTAAAGTGGTAGAAGATCGTTACCATCTTCGAATCAAAAAACTTACGAAGAAAGATATATTCAAGGGTGGTTATGGCCGCAAAATTTTTGAGCTGATTAATGAGACCTATTCCGGTCTTTATGGTTATTCAGAACTGAGTGATGCCCAGATTACCCAGTTAATTCAATCCTATTTTCCATTTATTGATCTTAGTTTGGTTACCCTTATAGAGGATGCCAGTGCGGACAATAAACTTGCCGGTATCGGTATCACGATGCCATCTCTATCTAGGGCTATGCAGAAATGCCATCGTGGGCGTCTGTTGCCATTTGGCTGGTGGTACGTGCTCCGGGCCATTAAGTGGCATAAGACAGAAGGTGTGGATCTTCTCCTTTTGGGTTTCCTTCCAGAGTATCGTAAGAAAGGAGCCAATTCTTTGCTTTTTGCTGATTTGATACCTAGGTATCAGGCTTATGGCTTTAAATGGGGAGAGAGCCAGGTGGAAATGGAAAGCAACGAAGGGGTCCAGAGCCAGTGGGGACCATTGAATCCGATCAATCATAAGCGCCGTCGTTGTTTTAAGAAGATCATTGCTCCAGTTGTTGATGCTAAGGATGAAAATGTGGAAGTGAAATGATTTCCAGTGATTTCATACAAAAGTTAACTTTTTGGAATAAAACTATTATAGAAGGTCAGAGCATGATTAATATCATGATTTAGTCATGACGCTTGAGGTTCTGACAGAATTTATGCAACAATATCGGGATGAAGTGATTATAAAACTGGTATTGCTGGTTCGGAAAACACAAATAGAAGAACAAGGAAGGGTATAAATGTCAGAAGATAATGATCGTCATGTGAATCATCAAACGGAGGGTACGTCCGCTTATACTGATGCGAACATTCGTCATTTAAATGATATGGAGCATGTCCGCACGCGCCCGGGGATGTATATTGGACGTTTGGGGGATGGTTCTTTGCCGGAAGATGGGATTTACGTACTCCTCAAAGAGGTAGTGGATAATTCTATTGATGAATTCAAGATGAATGCCGGCGATTGCATTGAGGTGAATATTCAGGATCATTTGCGGGTGTCAGTGCGTGATTATGGCCGTGGAATTCCTCAGGGGAAACTGGAAGAAGCTGTAGCAAAACTGAATACTGGAGGTAAATATGATACTCGTGCTTTTAAGAAGAGTGTAGGACTGAATGGTGTCGGCATAAAGGCGGTCAATGCCTTAAGTTCAAAATTTATTGTACGAAGTTTCCGAGATGGGAAAGTCCGTGAGCTGATTTTTGAACGGGGTGTTAAAAAGAGTGACAGGACAGAACCATCATCGGAGGAAAAGGGTACCTATATTTTCTTTGAGCCGGATCCAGTTATGTTCAGGAATTATACCTTTCATGACGATATCGTGGAGACGATGCTTCGTAATTATACTTATTTGAATTCTGGCCTGAGCATTCTTTATAATGAACGGCGTATTCATAGCCGCAATGGACTACAGGATCTGTTGACAGATAACATGACGGTTGACGGGCTATATCCGATAGTCCATATCAAAGGAGAAGATATTGAAATAGCCTTTACCCATACGAACCAGTATGGAGAAGAATATTATAGTTTTGTGAACGGTCAGCATACTACTCAGGGAGGAACCCATCAGAGTGCGTTTAAGGAACATATTGCAAAGACGATCAAGGAATTCTTCAATAAAAACTATGACTATACGGATATCCGTAATGGAATTGTTGCAGCTATTGCCATTAATGTTGAGGAACCTGTGTTTGAAAGTCAGACTAAGATTAAATTAGGCAGTACTCAGATGTCCCCTGGAGGTGAGTCAATTAATAAGTATGTAGGAGATTTTATCAAGCAGAATGTAGATAATTTCCTCCACATCCATCAGGATGTGACGGAAGTGATCGAGAATAAAATCAAAGAGAGTGAGCATGAACGCAAGTCTATGGCTGGAATTACCAAACTGGCCCGTGAACGTGCAAAAAAGGCGAGCCTTCATAATCGTAAGTTGAGGGACTGCCGGATTCATTATTGTGATCAAAGAAATCCTCGGAAGGAAGAAAGTTGTATCTTCATTACCGAAGGAGATTCTGCTAGTGGAAGCATTACAAAAAGTCGTGACGTGAATACTCAGGCCGTATTTTCGCTTCGAGGCAAACCTCTGAATTGCTTTGGACTGACCAAGAAAGTAGTATATGAAAATGAAGAATTCAATCTTCTCCAGGCTGCTCTGGATATAGAAGATGGATTGGATGATTTGAGATATAACAAGGTGATTGTGGCTACGGATGCAGATGTTGATGGCATGCATATCCGTTTGCTGATGATTACGTTCTTTCTCCAGTTCTATCCTGAACTGATTAAGAAGGGGCATGTTTTTGTGCTCCAGACACCGCTCTTTCGTGTACGTAATCGGAAGACGAAGATTAAGGATAAAAAAAGCATCTCAGTTTATGAGACTAAATATGGAAAGAAGAGTGATTTTATTACTTCTTACTGTTATTCGGATGAGGAGCGCCGCAAAGCGATTGATGATCTCGGACCTGATCCTGAGATCACGCGGTTCAAGGGGCTTGGGGAGATCTCCCCGGATGAATTTGCCCATTTTATCGGTCCTGACATGAGGCTGGAACAAGTTACGCTTCATAAAAACGATCAGGTGCAGAAGTTGCTGGCTTATTACATGGGGAAGAATACGATGGAGAGACAGAATTTCATCATTGACAATTTGGTGATCGAAGAGGATCTTCCTGAGGAAGAGAGTCTTCCGGTGGTTAAGGACGAACAGGGCCAGGAAAAGTCCGTTGGATAGAGTACTTGTCTGGGTGAAAGATATTTTCGGATTTGCTGGTGGATGAGAAAAAGGTCGTAATTCATATAATATCAAATTATGTTTTATAAAAAGAAAACAGTTCTGTTGGCAGTGTTGCTATGTTGTGTGATCACTGCTTCTGCACAGTTCCGGATTCATTTGGAACGGCGTTCTCCATTGGCGAAACTCAGCGCTGCTGAATTGGCAATAGAAAATCTCTACGTTGATTCCGTTGATGAAAATAAATTGGTAGAAGACGCCATTCGCGGAATGCTGGATAAGTTGGATCCTCATTCTGCATATACTACTCCGTCTGAAACGAAAGAGTTGAATGAACCTTTAAACGGTGATTTCGATGGAATCGGAGTACAATTTAACATGATGAATGATACATTGATTGTCATTCAGCCTGTCGTTAACGGGCCTTCAGAGAAGGTTGGCATCATTGCTGGTGATCGTATCGTTGCGGTCAACGATACGGCCATAGCAGGCGTTAAAATGCCACGGGAACAGATTATGAAGCGTCTTCGGGGACCGAAAGGAACGAAAGTCGATTTAACGATTGTCAGGAAGGGAGTTTCGGGGGTACTTCATTTTATGGTTATTCGTGATAGAATTCCTTTGAAAACGGTAGATGCTTCTTATATGATCCGTCCGGGAATCGGTTATATTCGACTGGAGAGTTTTGGCCTTCATAGTCCTGATGAGGTCTCCCAGTCCATTGATTCTCTTCAGCATAAAGGGATGAAGGATTTGATCCTAGACCTTCAGGAAAATGGAGGAGGCTATTTGCAATCTGCCGTACAGATCGCACAGCAGTTTTTGCCCGATCATGATTTGATCGTGTATACGCAGGGCCGTCATTCTCCTCGGGAGGAGTTTCGTTCAGACGGTAAAGGTAAGATGCTCAAGGGTAAGGTCGTTGTTCTTATTGATGAACTTTCTGCATCAGCTGCAGAGATCGTGACAGGAGCATTGCAGGACCAGGACCGTGCTATTGTCGTTGGCCGCCGGTCTTTTGGAAAAGGACTGGTACAGCGTCCTATACCTTTCCCTGACGGGAGCATGATCCGACTCACTGTAGCTCATTATTATACACCAAGTGGACGTTGTATCCAGAAACCTTATAAGAAGGGAGATCTGAAAGACTATGAGATGGATCTGGACCATCGCTTCAAGCATGGGGAGTTTACAAATCGTGATAGTATCCATTTTGATCCTTCCCAGAAATATTATACCCTTCGTAAGCATCGTCTTGTTTATGGTGGTGGGGGAATTATGCCTGACTACTTCGTTCCTTTGGATACACTGCAATATACGGCGTTCTATCGCCAACTGCTGGCCGGTAATTCTATTTATACGCAGACACTTTCTTACCTTGACAGTCATCGGAAAGAACTGAGGGCCAAATATCCTGTATTCGAGAGCTTTCGCAAAAACTTTGTCACTCCCCAGGTGCTGATGGATAGTATTGTAGCAGATGGAGCCAGACAGAAGATTAAGCCAAAGGATGATGATGAACTTCAGAAAACCATTCCGACCATGTCTGTTCAACTTAAGGCCTTGATTGCCCGCGATCTATGGAATATGGATGCTTATTTTGAAATTATGGATGAGAGTAATCATACGGTACAAAAGGCGTTACAATTATTGACCGAAAAGAATAAGTAAGGTGAATAAATAAGCGTATCTTCTATCTTCTGGATATACTGGGATTTTCTGCTGATCCTATGATCTAAAAAAGATGCCGTTCTGACTTGAAGAAAAGTCTGAACGGCATCTCCGTTTTATGATGATATGGTTCCTTTCTTAATAAAAGGAGAGAAAACTACTTGCTCTTTGATGGATGAAGAGTTGATTCGTTCATAAATAATTCTGAATTTGAAAGTTCCTGGGAAATAAAGCACTTCTTACAAGTTAGAGCATTGCTAATGCAGCATTTTCATTAGCTTCCATGATTTCCCGTTCTCCAGGTCCCTTATCGTTGATTCCACAAAGGTGCAGGATACCATGAATGATGACACGGTGGAGTTCATTATCATAAGCTTTGTTGTACTTTTTAGCGTTTGATCTGACCGTATCCAGGGAAATAACAATATCTCCATTAAGCACATCTCCTTCATCATCATCAAAAGTGATAATATCTGTATAATAATCATGACCGAGATACTGTTTGTTCGTTTCCAGCATTTTTTCGTCATTGACAAACATATAGCCGATTTCACCGATCTTCCGTCCATGTGCGGCAGCTACTTTCTTGATCCAGGATGTAGTGTCCCTTTTCCTGATTTTTGGCATTTCTATGCCTTCAGCTTGATAACTAATCATATTCTTTGTTTTGACTCTCCATTGAGATCGAAGAGGTTTCCTTTATTTATTCTTATCTTTTTCCGGCAGGAATTCATGTGCATCATGACCAAAATGCCGGAGTTCGCGGACCAGTGTAGAACTGACACTTTCCAATTTGGGATCGGAAAAAAACAGTAGCGTTTCCACTCCGCCAAGTTGCTTGTTGATGTCAGCCTGTTCGCGTTCATATTCGAAGTCTCTCAGGTTCCTGACTCCGCGGACAATATATTGTGCTTGTTCACGCTGCGCCAGATCAATGGTGAGATCTTGATAAGAGACTACCTTGATCTTTGGCTCTTCCGCATAGAGGGCTTGTATGTCCCTGACCCTTTGGCCTATCTCCTCTTGTGTATGCTTGAGCTCACTGACAGCTACGGCAATAACCAGACGGTCGAAGAGAGGTAGCGCCCGCATTACGATATTTTGATGTCCTGTTGTAAAAGGATCAAAAGTTCCGGTATATAAACCTGTTTTCATCGCTTTCTAATTATGCTTGTACTATTTTTCCTAACTTCTTTTTTATTTTAATTCTGATTCGATCTAAAAAAAACTTTGCTCCATGGGATTGCTGCTGGGGTAGTTCCTACCCAGATGATCGTAAGCTAGCAAGGTTGCTACCCGCCCGCGAGGGGTACGTTTAATGAAGCCATCCATGATCAGATAAGGCTCATAAACATCTTCTATGGTTCCGGAGTCTTCTCCGATAGCTGTGGCGATAGTTGATACTCCTACAGGACCACCTCGGAATTTATCAATAATAGTTGTCAGTATCTTGTTGTCAATCTCATCAAGTCCGTATTGGTCAATGTTTAGAGCTTTCAGGCCCATACGGGCAATATCTCCGGTGATGGTTCCATTTCCCTTTACTTGGGCGAAATCACGGATTCTGCGTAATAAACTGTTGGCGATACGGGGCGTACCACGTGAACGCCGGCTGATTTCTTCAGCTGCATCATCTTCGATTTTTACCTTCAGGAGTTTGGCTGATCTCATAATGATTTTTTTCAGCGTTTTTGGCTGGTAGTATTCCAAATGAAGATTAATGCCGAAACGCGCGCGTAGAGGAGCGGAGAGTAATCCGCTTCGTGTTGTGGCTCCGATAAGTGTAAAAGGACTTAAATCTATTTGGATGCTTCTTGCTGAGGGCCCTTTGTCGATCATAATATCGATGCGGTAGTCTTCCATTGCAGAATACAGATATTCCTCTACAACAGGAGAAAGGCGATGGATCTCATCAATAAAGAGAACATCCTTTGGTTCCAATGAGGTGAGAATACCTGCCAAATCTCCGGGTTTATCCAATACGGGTCCACTGGTCACCTTGAATCCTACACCGAGTTCATTGGCAATGATATTGCTTAGTGTTGTCTTTCCAAGTCCTGGTGGTCCGTGAAGTAATGTATGGTCGAGTGGTTCTCCCCGGAATTTCGCAGCTTCGACAAAGATTCTGAGATTTTCCACTACCTTATCTTCTCCGCTGAAATCATCAAATTTCAGGGGACGTAGTGCTTTTTCAAACTCTTTCTCTGCCGAAGACTCGTTTTCTTGGTGGATATTAAAATCTTCGTCCATGTCTTATGATTGATTTTCTTTGTATGCAAAGATACGAAAAAGAATCGATACTGGATCGGCGGGTGTATTTTTTTGATTTCTGGAAAGAAATTCCGGCCATTTGGTAAAACAGACAATCAAAATTTATGGTTATCAGTTGCTTTTTTGGAGGGAGTATGGTAAATATCCATTATAAACAAAAAGCCTCTTTTGAGGGGAATATTCGCTGAAGTAAACGATTACACAAATATTCTGTGAAAAAAAGATGCTGATCATTTTCATAAAAGGAAAGATTCTTTTATCTTTGTGACTAAAAATTAATAAAGTTATAGAATGGAAACAGAAAAAATCAGTGATCAGAAAAAGGCTAAGGATTTTGACGATTGGTTGTTTGAGTATATTGAAAACCATTTTTAGGAATTTATCCTGTAATAGTCTTACAAGGGGGAAATCGTTGCTAAAACGACTTCCCCCTTTTATCATAGAGGATTTGGAAGGAAAGATTATTATAAAAAAGGAATCTATAGGTTTGATGGAAGTCAAGTCTTTAGAACACAAGGACCAAAATGGTGCATTTTGACCCCCCAATATGCACTATTTCGATACCCCAAAATGGTGCATAATGGTTCCCCAAAATAGTGCATATTGTTCCTCAATGACTATACCCCCAGAATCAGGCGTCAAGGTTTCCTTTATCCTGCTCTTTAAAGGGAATGGGCATATCTATTTCCTTAACCTTTCGTTCGAAATCATCCCGGTCCCCTACAGCCCAGTTTCTGTATTTTACCCTATAATTATATACGGTAGTGACAGAATGATGGAGGAATCCTGCAATTTTAGGACTGTCGTCAATACCCAGGCGAATCAAGGCAAGGATCCGTAAAGGGGTAGAAAACTTTTTACCATTATTCAAACTGAAGCGGTGTTCTTTTATGATCAATTTGTTTAAATCTTCAATAAAATTAGGGAAAAGGTGCAGAAAGGCTGCATCAAATTTACTGAAAAGTTGGTCTAATGCTTGATCTTCCATCTCCACACCGTTGGTCATCTTGATCAATTCCTCCCGCTGATGATTCCTTAACATTTTATTAACCTGATGCCTGAATTTCTCCATCTTATCGATGGTTTCTGAACACAGTTCAAGGAATTGTCCAATGTATTCCTCTTTGACGCTATTTGATTCATTTAATTTCTTGTTGGATAGCGAAAGTTCATTGAGTAAATTTCTTTGCTCCTGATTCAGTTCTTCCAGTTCACTGTTCATCTCTTCCAGTTCCCCGTTTTTATATTTCAGGTCCTGCTGGACAGCATTCAATTTCATGTTTTGTCTCTTGACATAATAGACGAGGAATAAGAGAGATAAAGCCAGAATGCTGACGATGACGAATAGGAGAATGAGTATATTGTTCCTCTGTTGGATCTCTTTTTGATAGCTATTGCTGATTGTACCAAGAATCGGGGATATTTGCCAATTACGCACTCTGGCACCAAAAGTATTGGCGTCTTTCCAGGCAATCGTAACATATTTATAAGAACGATCCAATTCACCTTCTTCACTCAGAATATTAGCCAGCGTCCAGAGGGATGCCTGATCCATGGTCGCATTCTTGATATCACAGATAGCAGATTCTGTCAGCCAGTATAAAGCTTTTTTCTGTTGGTCTAAACCTTTGAGGATCAAATATCTGTAATAACTGACTATAGCGTATGCGTGAGAACCTTTCCGTACTTCTTTTAGTTCTTTATTATTATATTGAAGAGCCTTGCCGTATTGACCACCACTTATCCGTTCCATCGCTTTCTCCATTAAGAAAGTCCCACTGTTAGCGCTGAACACTTGATAAATGGAGTCTCGGTAAATATCGGATATTCTAAAATAAGAGTCCCTTTTAGATGGAATTCTGCTGTAGGATGCCATTTCACCGTAGAGATGACTCATCGTATAATAATAGTCTTTCATTCCGTCTTGATTTAAATCCTGTCTGTGGAGATCTTGGAGGTAATTGAGAGCTTCTGCATACATACCTGTTTTTGAGCATTGAAGGGCAGACAGAACTCCACATTCAGCCTCTTTGCTCTTGTTTTTCATCTTTCTGGCTATAGTAATACAGCGTGACAGATATTTTAAAGCCGAATCATTTTGGTAGGCTTCATAATTCTGGTAGAGAGAGAAATAAATTCGGAACTGGCTTGAAGGACGTAAAGAGTTATGAGCTTTGAGCCTTAAAAATTTGATATGATCTTCTTTTTTCCTGATATATTGTTGGGAAAGTTTTATAGTATAGTCCAGATCGTGATATATTATCTGATTGGAGTAATTTTTCCCAGAGATGATTTGTGCCAAGATGCAAAAGAATAGAAAGGAGAATAGTCGTTTCATTTTGTGCGTGTTTAATAATGTGTCAATGATTAGGGAAAGATAATTAGTTATCCGATCATCGGATAGTGGACTATTGAGAAATAATTCATAGGTGTCTGAATTGAATGGTGGTCTTCTGTGTATGATCATGCATTGATTTGTAGACAAAGATATAAATTAGTTTTGAGTTATGCGTCATTGAGTGGGAAAAGTTGTGTTTCTGCTCAATAATCATGAAAGGTTAGGGTCCGGAAAATTAAAATAGAATTGATAGGGTAAAGAACAGGCATTATACAGAAGCTACTAAATGATTTGCTATATAATATTGTAAATGGTTGGTATTCAGTATTTTATGTATTTTCTTCCGGCTATGATAACTACCAAAATTCTGTAGTCTGATTTTTGAATTCGATTTTTTACTAACTTTGCAATTGACAATTAATATTAACATGAAAAGCTAAAAACGTAAAAATTTTCAGAACAAGTTCCTTGATATAGGCAGCTTGTTATCTGTATGAGTAATTAACATCTTAAACCTATTTTTAATGAAGACAATCTTTCAATCATCGAAAGTACAACTGTTTCTAGTTTTCTTCCTTGCTTGTCTTCTTTCTACTTCTGCCTTAGCGCAGACAGGAAAGATTTCCGGTCAGGTAGTAGATCAGAATAATGAAGTTGTAATTGGTGCCACCGTTCAGGCAATAGGAACCAAAACCGGTACGGTTACTGATTTAAACGGTCATTTTTCTTTGGAAGTGAAGTCCGGTATGCGGCTTCATGTTTCATACGTTGGATTTCGTTCTATCGATGTAGTTTCAACTACTTTTGTAACCGGAAAGGGGAACCTGACCGGAAACACATAACGTATGTATAATATCCGATAAGAGTAATCGAAGAACAACAAGGTAATCATCAATTCCAGTCATAAACGTTAAGTACAAACATTAAGAGTGAATATGAAAGAACAATTATGTTTAATGTTATGTTTTTTAGGCGCGATTGCAATTAATTGCCCCGGGACAGCCCGGTCAAAGAACATACCTGTCATCCAGCAATCCCAGCAGCATATTATCAAGGGGTTCGTATGTGATGAAAACAATGATCCCGTTCCGGGTGCGGTCATCACGGAAGGCAAGGGAAGCAGCAAGACCATCACGGATGAGAACGGGCTGTTTTCCATTCCGGTCTCTGATGAAGGAGAGACGCTGACGGCCCATGTCATCGGCTACAACAATAAGGAAATACCGGTAAAGAACAAGAAGTTCATTTCCTTCAACCTGATTCCTAATAATAAGGTCCTGAACGAGGTAGTCGTCGTAGGCTTCGGAAAGCAGAAGAAGGAATCGCTCGTTGGGGCGGTAACCGCAGTGAAGGCGAGTGACCTGAAGATGACGTCAAGCAGCCTGACCACCTCGTTCGCCGGCAGGATACCGGGCATCATCGCCTTCCAGACCAAAGGAGAGCCCGGATATGACGCGGCCCAGTTCTATATCAGGGGCGTTTCTACTTTCGGCTCAAACACTTCCCCGCTGATACTCCTTGACGGGGTCGAGATCAACACCACGATGCTGAACAATATCCCGCCGGAGTCCATAGAATCGTTCTCCGTGCTCAAGGATGCCACGGCCACGTCCCTCTACGGTTCAAGGGGAGCCAACGGCGTAATCCTCATTACGACCAAGACCGGGCAGTTGTCCGACAAGATGTCCGTGGACATCCGGCTTGACAACACCCTGTCCACGCCTACCGTCATCCAGAAGATGGCCGACGGCCCCACCTATATGGAGATGTACAACGAGGCGAAAAAGAATGATGCCACGCTGAACGGTACGGCGTATACCCCCTTTTACAGCCAGGATAAAATCGACAAGACCCGCGCGGGGGCGGATCCTTACCTCTTCCCCAACAACAACTGGTACAAGCAGCTCTTCAAGAACCTCAGCATGGACCAGAACCTGAACGTATCGGTCAAAGGCGGAAGCCAGAAGATAGGCTATTTCATGAATGCCGGCATATTCTATGAAAACGGCATGACCCGCGCGCCGAAAGCAGCGGTGATGGATGTAAGCATGTACAGCAAGAAATACCTTTTCCAGAGCAATATTACAGCCCACATTACTCCCACCACAAAGATGGGGCTGAACATGAACTCCCAGATCACGCAATACCATGCCCCGTATTCAGGTTCCGATGCCGGAGATTCAAGGGGCGAGATGCAGCTGTCTGATTTTTTCTACCTTGTGATGAGAGGGAATCCCGTCCGCTTCCCCGCCACGCTCCCGGCGCAGGACGGGGATACATTCGTGCGGTACGGCAACAACACCTCCTGGGATGTAGGCAACGTGGACGTCAACCCTTATGCCAAGATGAGCAGCGGATACACGGAGCGGAGCTATGTGTACATGACGACGGCATTCACGGTGAACCAGGACCTGAAGTTCATCACTCCGGGCCTGAGCGCAAGCGGACTGGCATCCTTCTACAATTACAGCTTCAGCTGGCTGAACCACTGGATCCAGCCGTATTACTACAAAGTGAGCGATGACTATACGGTTGGCAACAACGGAAAATACCAGTATACGGAGGCCCCGATCGGAACCGCAGGCAATACCGCCATCAAGTCTTCTTCCGGCCAGGACCCCACCAACCGCGTATGGTCCCTGCAGGGAACCGTCGACTATGCCCGCTCGTTCGGAAAGCATAATGTCGGAGGCACCTTTGTCTATCACATGAAGGAAACGCGCAATGACAAGAGCAACGGCAATGAATATGACCTGCTGCCCTACCGTGAGCAGGGGCTTGCCGGGAGACTCACCTACAACTATGACGAACGGTACCTGATGGAAGCCACCTTCGGCTACAACGGGTCAGAAAACTTCGCTCCGGATCACCGCTTCGGCTTTTTCCCTGCCATTGCCCTGGGATGGACCATTTCCAATGAGAAATTCTTCCGGCCTCTGAAAAAGGTCATCAACAACCTGAAATTCAGGGGGACCTACGGGCTGGTAGGAAATGACGCCCTCGGGACACGCTTCCCTTACATCACGTCAGTCAGCCTGGACAATGCCCTGGGGTGGTGGTACGGCTCGGACTACAGCCGGGCACGGGGTCCGCAAATCAGTGTATACGGAAACGAGTATGCCACATGGGAAAAATCCAGGAAACTGAACGTCGGCATGGATATGAGCCTTCTGGACTGTATCGATCTCACCGTCGACCTGTTCCATGAAAACCGCTCCGGGATCTTCATGCAGCGCCGCTCCCTGGCAGCCATATCGGGTTTTGCGGACGCCCTCCCCTATGCGAACATCGGTTCCGTAAAGAATCAGGGCGTGGACATCGGAGTAACCTTCAACAAGGCTGTCAACAAAGACCTTATCGTAGGCGCCAACGGCAGTTTCACTTATGCCCACAATGAAGTTACGGGCGAAGATGAGCCGGCCAACGTCGCTCCGTATTATTCCGCAATCGGCCATCCCATCAACAGCATCCGCGGATACGTGGCCGAAGGGCTCTTTACCTCCCAGGATGAAATAGACAACTCCCCCAAGCAGACCCTGTCCAACTATACCATAGGTGACATCAAGTACAAGGACCTGAACGGGGACGGAAAGATAGACGGCAACGATATCACGACCATCGGGAATCCGACCATCCCGGAAATCATATACGGCTTCGGCGCTAATATAAAATACAAGAAATGGGACGCGTCGGTCTTCTTCCAGGGCGACGCAAAGGTCAGCCTGCTGATGTCCGATATATGGCCCTTCGCAGACGCCGCCCATCAGGGATACAACATAGCCCGGTACATCGTGCGGAACCACTGGTCTGAATCCAACAATGTGGCAAATGCCGCATATCCCAGGCTGTCTCCCGTCTATCTGCAGAACGACGTACAGACAAGTACCTATTATGTAAGGGATGCCGCCTACCTGCGCCTGAAAACGGCTGAGGTCGGCTATACCTTTACGAAATGGCTGCGCGTATATCTTTCCGGAACCAACCTGCTCACTTTCTCGCCGTTCAAGACGTGGGATCCTGAGATGGGAAGCGGAAACGGATTGTTATATCCGCTGCAGCGCACCGTACAGATCGGTATTCAGTTTCATTATTAATCACTGGAGTCATGAAAAATAAATACATTACATTTTTAACGGTTACACTTTTACTGTCCGCTACCTTATCATCGTGCGATTTTCTGGACGTAGTACCCAAAAGTTCGGCTACGATCGACGACATCTACAAGACGCAGAACTCCGCGGAGAAGATGGTACTTTCCTGTTACTCTCAAATTCCAAACTATTTTCAACCACAATCCTTCCCTGACTGGACTGCGGGCAATGACCTGATGACGGGGTGGTATGGATCCGTAAGGTATTTCCACTTCAAGAGCCTGCTTTACGGACTGGAATCACCCACCTCAACCTATTTCTCGTTGTGGAGCAATTCTGCCGCGTCCTATCCTACCGGAGTGCAGACCGAATTGATCTGGAAGGGAATCCGCTATTGCTATAACGTACTGAACAACATCGGCAAGGTACCGGGCATTGACCCGGATGCGCTGAACCACTATAAGGGTGAGGCCCTCTTCTTAATTGCCTATTATCATCAGATCATGCTGGAATATTACGGGCCAATCATCCTGGTGAAAAAGGAAATGGCGGCAGACACCTCTCCTGCCGAAATGAACCTGCCGCGTAATACCTACGACGAATGCGTCGATTTCATCTCAGACAAATACACTGAAGCCGCCAAGCTGCTTCCGGCCCAGTGGGATCCCAGCAACATGAACCGCGCTACCGCCGCTGCCGCCCTGGCCCTCAAGGCCCGTCTCCTGCTATATGCCGCATCGCCTCTGGTCAACGGCAACAGTGAATATTATGCCAATTTCAAGAATCCTGACGGCACGAACCTGATCAACCAGACATATGACAAGGAGAAATGGAAAAAGGCGATGGATGCAGCCAAAGACGCCATAGACTATTGCGAATCTAACGGCTACCAGCTTTACGGGGGGGCAGCAACAGATGCCACTACCGGAAAGAACAATTACCATTATGCGTTCGTAGGGGCCTCCGGCACATTCAATCTGGATAACATGAAAGAAACGCTTTTCGGCATAGCCGATCAGGGAACGGTCTCGTATGACATCAAGAACATGGCTCCAAGAATAGGGACAAACAGTTATTCCGGAGAAGGGTTCCGCGGATACCTCATACCGACATGGGATTGCATCAGCCGGTATTATACGGATAACGGACTGCCATGGAATGTTGATCCGGAAACGAAGAATCTGAATCCCTATTCTGTCGTAAGGCTTCCCAACGGGGATAGTACGGCCTGTTTTCACCTGCACCGGGAACCGCGTTTTTACGCATCCATCGGTTATGACAGGGGTACCTATGAAATCCAGGGCGGGACGGTCACCCTCAAATGCCGGCGTGGCGAGATGCAGCAGAACGATGGGAATGTCAGTCACGAATACCAGTCGGACAACGGCTATTACTGCCAGAAATGGGTTTCCAAGGCCGATTCCTATGACTGGAACAAGAAGACATACACCAACAGCTCCTACATATTCCCGATCATACGCCTGGCCGAGGTATACCTGGATTATGCTGAAGCAGACTTTGAATACAACGGTACGCTCAGTAACCAGAGCCTTATCTACCTGAACAAGATCCGTGCCCGCTGCGGACTTCCCACATTCCAGGACTCCTGGGCAAAAGCCGGGGGAATCCCGGCCGGTGACCAGCTCCGTCAGGTCCTGCATGACGAGCGCTCGATAGAGCTTGCCATGGAAGGCCGCCGTTTCCATGACATACGCAGATGGAAAATAGCCGATAAGGAGATGATGCGCTACCAGAAGGCATGGAACCTTGCAGGAAAAACGGCTAAGGACTTTTACCAGCTGAAGGACATGAAAGAAGGCGGGACGCGTGTTTTCGAGGCTCCGAAAAACTATTGGCTGGCTATCCCTCTGGACCAGATCCAGATCGATCCAAATCTGGTTCAGAACCCGGGATATTGATTTTATCATTAATCAGGAACAGGCCTTTAAACTTTCCCATCTGAAACTTCAGACGGGAAAGTTGATTCAGGGTTCGCCGAACAGATATTTTAACGTTTATTTCACTGATTATCAAGAAGATATACCACGTAATGTTTGGCCGGTCAACAGGAAGTCAGTAAATTTGAAATGGAAAAATCATCAGAGCCATCTGATGAATGCCATTCAGCGAACCCTATCTGACAACAACAGTTTATATTATATAAACAAAAAATAATGTATAGAAAATTGAAATTAATGTTTCTGGCAGCTTCTCTGATGCTTGCAGCAGGAGCTTCCGCACAGACCCGGGTAATCTCGCATCGTGGCTATTGGACACCTGCCGGATCAGCACAGAATTCGATCACATCCCTTAACGGAGCAAATCGTCTGGGAGTTTACGGTTCTGAATTTGACGTTCATATCACAAAAGACGGCGTTGTCATGGTAAACCATGACCGTGTCCTCCCGGACGGGACGAATATAGAACTGGCCAGTTATAAAAAACTTAAAAAGGAGACCTTGTCCAATGGAGAAAGACTCCCTACTTTCAGGCAGTATCTCCAGGCTGGCAGAAAATTAAACGGGACACAGCTGATTTGTGAGATTAAGGCACATATCACTAATGAAGCAGAGGACCGTTGTATCGATTCCGTACTCAGCTCGGTAAAACAGGAAGGAATGGAAAGACAGGTAGAATACATTTCTTTCAGCAAGAATGCCTGTCAATACCTTGCCCGCCATACTTCTGCCGGAACAAAGATCTCATACCTGGATGGTGACCTTACCCCTGCGCAATGCAAGGCTATGGGATGTACCGGCATTGATTTCAACGAAATGGTTTATGCCGGACATCCTGACTATATATCCGGGGCACATCAATTGGGTATGACCGTGAATGTATGGACAGTAGATGACCTGAACCAGATGGAGGATTTTATCAGGGCCGGTGCTGATTTTATAACGACCAACAAACCTGTAGAAGCACTGAAACTGTGCAAATAGAAATCTCAACTAACTTTTAATTTTAAGGGGCATGTCAAAAGACACATCCTCTTTTCTGTCCCCCTCCTTCAGTTATATTTGCTATTTACTGTCAAGCTGCGATTTTTCCATTGTTCATGAGGTTATAGTATGATCTGTCTTAAACAAGTTAAAATAGGTTTTTTGTGCGATAAATGAAGAAAGATGGATTTTTCATACCTACTCTTATTCCTACACACATTTTCTTCAGATTGAAGGCTATGGTAAAGAAAGCAAAGTCTATTATGACCTTGTATCTTCCAAAGCGTATAAAACGTGTGTATGCTATATCGTATTTCATCTGCCCGAAGACAACCTCAGGTTCGATACCTGATTCCCTCTCCGGAACGGGCTTTGTGTTTGTACTCGTTGAGCCTGTATTTACTTCTATAATACGCTTGAAACATCGGAGCGAATCCTATTTAATTTGGTTGGCATTATCAGTGGAGTAGAGTACTCTAAATGCTAAGATAATTTTATAATTTATCAAAATGAAAAAGAGAATAATTTTATTGTTCCTTGTGACTTTCTTTTCACTATGTGTCTCGGTGACTGTCAGTGCACAAGCAGGCAGCCAATGGACCGTATCTAAGGTTGACACATGGTACTCGTCTCAACCCTGGCTGGCGGGTTGCTGCTATATTCCTGCAACGGCCATTAACCAGATAGAGATGTGGAGTGCAGACACGTATGATGCTCCTCAGATCAATAAGGAACTCACATGGGCACAAAGCCTTGGCTTCAACACGCTTCGGGTATTTCTCAGCAGTGTGGTATGGCAGCATGATCCTGCAGGAATGAAACATCGCATGAATAATTTCCTGAACATCTGTAAGAAACATAAGATCCGCCCTTTCTTTGTTTTCTTTGATGATTGCTGGAATCCTGTTTCCAGTTATGGCCGCCAGCCGGCGCCTAAGCCCGGGGTTCACAATTCCGGATGGGTCCAGGATCCCATGAAAAGCCTTCGTGCAGATACGACCGTCTTGTATCCCTTTATGAAGGCATACGTCCAGGACATCCTCAGAACTTTCAAGAATGATAGGCGGGTATTGATGTGGGATCTGTACAATGAGCCAGGAAATTCGGGTTATGGAGACAGTTCGTTACCCCGGCTGGAAAAAGTCTTTGAGTATGCCCGTGAGGTGAATCCCTCCCAGCCGTTGACAGCCGGGATATGGATTGACAGTCCGAAGATTAATCATTTCATCAGTACCCATTCAGATATAATCACCTTCCATTGCTATGCGAAGCCTGCGGTCCTCCAGCATGTGATAGATACCCTGCGCCAGTTTAAGCGTCCGCTGGTATGTACTGAATATATGGCCCGGCCTAATGGCAGTACTTTTGAGAAGAACATGCCGGTGCTGAAAGACAGTCATGTAGGCGCAATCAACTGGGGCTTTGTTTCCGGAAAGACCAATACCATTTTCGCCTGGAACACGCCTTTGCCAGATGTCAAGGAACCCAAGGTCTGGTTCCATGATATTTTCCGGCAGGATGGCACGCCTTTTGACCCTCGGGAGATAAAAGCGATCAAGAGTCTGACCCGCCGTTGATATCGTGTTGACGTATGATCAGAAATGGTTCAACGGCTTGGACCGGATTGATGGCGTCATCTCAATTTGTCAGTCAGATAGGTAGAAAACAAATAAGAGATAAATGATAATGATATGAAGAAACTATTAGGAGGTTTGATCGTATTGACGATCCTGCTTGGCCAGTACTCTTGCACGCACAGAAACGATGTGGGGTTATTCAGTGAGAACAAGTTCGATACAACCCTGGTGGGGAGAAAGGTAGGGCTATATACCCTGCATTCCGAAAAATCCGGGATCTATGTTCAGATTACCAATTTTGGCGCGAGGGTTGTTTCACTATGGACTTCCGATAAGGCCGGAAAATACGCTGACATCGTGCTTGGATATGACAATATCGAAAGCTATATCCATAATAAAGGCGAGAGATTCCTGGGGCCGATAGTCGGGCGTTATGCCAACCGGATAGCCAAAGGGACTTTTACCCTGGATGGAAAGACCTATCATTTGCCGATCAACAACAATGGCCAGACCCTGCACGGGGGGCTGAAAGGACTGGATCTGGTAGTCTGGCATGTGGATTCCGTCAATGACCGCTCTGTCGTGATGTCTTATCTTTCTAAAGACGGAGAAGAAGGGTTCCCCGGCAATCTGAAGGTGAGAGTGAAGTATGATGTCAATGATGATGAGATGACAATCAACTATTGGGCAACGACAGATAAGCCTACGGTCGTCAATTTAAGCAGTCATGTCCTGTATAATCTGAAAGGTGAAGGCAACGGGACGATTCTGGATAACCTGTTGACGATCCGGGCTGATTCCACTACGCCTATCGACCAATATATGATTCCGACCGGAAAAATACAGACGGTTGACGGATCTGTATTTGATTTCAGAAAGCCTAAAGTGATCGGACGAGATATTAACCGGTCTGACCAGCAGTTGACGTTTGCTCATGGATATGATCATAACTGGGTCTTGCATAAGCGTAAAAAAGGAGCCATAGAACTTGCGGTACGGGTAGCTGATCCCCTTACTGGAAGGGTGATGGAGATCTTTACAGATCAACCTGGTATGCAATTTTATAGTGGCAACTTTATGAATGGCAAGGTGAAATGCAGTAATGGAAAATTCATGAAATATAGGGAGAGTTTTGCTTTTGAACCCCAGAAGTATCCGGATAGCCCGAATCATAAGAATTTCCCAAGTACCGTGCTGAAACCCGGAGAAGTTTATCGTCAGACTTCCCTTTATAGATTTTCTGTAGAGAAATGAAAGAAGCTTGATAGATCAGAGAAGTGGACGGATTAAGACTGAAAGGAGATGATACGTATGTCTTTACGGTGGATTTAACGAATGGATGTGCTAATGATGTGGTTATGGTTACTAAAAAATAAAGGTGGTGGCTGGAACGTTAACATAATGAAATGATGAAAATAAAAAAACTGATTGTGATCTTTTTGTTTTTTGGGGGATCGGTGTATGCTCAAACTCCAGTGTATCTGGATACTTCGGCCTCCATTGAACAGAGAGTGGAAGATGCCTTGTCCCGGATGACCCTTAGGGAGAAGATCCGGGTTATCCACGCTCAAAGTAAATTCTCTTCAGCTGGTGTCCCTAGGTTGGGACTTCCTGATTTCTGGACGGATGATGGCCCTATGGGTGTACGTCCTGATGTGCTTTGGGACGAGTGGGAACAGGCTGGTCAGAGTAATGATTCCTGTGTCGCTTTTCCAGCCTTGACTTGCCTGGCAGCAACATGGGATCCGGAGGTGTCTCGCCAGTATGGGAAGAGCTTGGGTGAAGAGGCGTTGTATCGGGGTAAGGATATGATTTTGGGACCAGGGGTCAATATTTATCGTACACCATTGGGAGGACGGAATTTCGAATTTATGGGTGAGGATCCTTATCTGGCTTCTTCCATGGATGTCCCTTATATCCAGGGTTTGCAGTCTAATGGAGTGTCTGCTTGTGTCAAGCACTTTGTGTTGAACAACGATGAGGAGAATCGTTTCAATGTGAATGTTATCGTCAGTGACCGAGCCCTACACGAGATTTATCTTCCTGCTTTTGAGGCGGCTGTCAAGAAGGGACATGCCTGGGCAGTTATGGGTTCTTATAATCTCTATAAGAATGAACATAACTGTGAGAACAAATATCTTTTGGATCAGATCTTGAAGCATGACTGGCATTTTGATGGGGTTGTCGTCAGTGACTGGGGAGGCGTGCATAATACTGATCAGGCTGTGAGGAATGGACTGGATATGGAATTCGGGACCTGGACGAATGGCCTGACTGCCGGAACGAAGAATGCTTATGATCATTATTATCTGGCTGATCCCTATCAGGAGGGTATCTTGGAAGGGAAATATTCGATGAAAGAACTGGATGATAAAGTCCGTCGGGTATTACGATTGTTCTTCCGTACAACTATGGCTCCAGACCGTGGACATGGATTTCTTTGTTCGGAGGATCATTATGCTACAGCCCGAAAAGTGGGTGACGATGGTATTGTGTTGCTTCAGAATAAGCGGGAAGTACTTCCGCTGAAGGTTCATCAGATTCATAGAGTTCTCGTTGTAGGTGAGAATGCGATCAAAATGATGACGGTGGGGGGAGGTTCTTCTTCTTTGAAAGTACAGAGGGAAATCTCACCGTTGGTCGGTTTGAAGAAAGCTCTTCATAAATTGAATCCTAGTCTTATGGTGGAATATGAGCGTGGTTATGTCGGTGACACGACAGGCTCATACAATGGAGTGACCACCGGTCAGAGTCTGGTAGAACACCGCAGTGGAAGTCAGTTGATAACTGATGCAGTAGCAAAGGCCCGAGGTGCTGATGCCGTAATCCTGTTTGGTGGACTAAACAAGAGTGATCATCAGGATTGTGAGGGGCATGACCGACTCTCTTACGGACTTCCTTATGGCCAGGATAAACTGGTTGAAGCTTTGTCACGGGCTAACAGGAACTTTGTCTTTGTGGATATTTCCGGGAATGCGGTGGCGATGCCTTGGAAAAATCAGGTGCCAGCTATCGTCCAGGCCTGGTATCTGGGTTCTGAGGCCGGTGATGCGATAGCTGATGTGCTTACCGGGAAGGTGAATCCTTCAGGAAAACTGCCTTTTACCTGGCCGACATCATTAGAGGATGTAGGCGCACATCGGTTAAATACTTATCCTGGCATCTGGCGTCCAGACCATCAGATTATCGATGAAACCTATAAAGAAGGGATTTATGTAGGTTATCGTTGGGTAGACCATGCTCATATCCATCCATTGTTCGCCTTTGGACATGGCTTGAGTTATACGACTTTCAGACTCTCCGATTTACGGGCTTCAGCTCAATCGATGTCTCCTGATGGAACGATTACGTTTAAGGTCCGTGTGAAGAATACTGGTAAGCGGGATGGTGCTGAGACCGTCCAACTTTATGTTCATGAAAACCGGTGTAGCGTAGATCGTCCGTATAAAGAGCTGAAAGGTTTTCGTAAGATTTTCCTGAAAGCCGGAGAGAGCAGGGATGTTTCTATTACCATTGATCGTTCAGCCTTGAGTTTTTGGGATGAAAATTCCAATGGCTGGAAAGCGGAGAAGGGTGATTTTGAGGTGTTGGTAGGTGATGCGTCTGATTGTCTGCCTTTGAAATTATCTTTTAAATTGATTTAGTGTTTAGGTTAAGGTAGACAATATTGATTTATGGTGGGGCTTTGTCAATGGAAGAAGTCCCACATTTTTCTAGTGGGTGATCGTTAGTCCTGGTCTGTAGGGGCATACTGGTTTATATCTGATATAGGTCTTTTAACTTCCCTTGTTCCTCCGAGTCATCATAAGTAGGTAAAGATAAGGTAGAGACTAACTTTGCAACTCAGTTGCACTTCTATTTGTCTACCTTTGCAACAGAAAATAAAAGTTGTAAAGTTATGGATGAACAAAAAAGTAGTGATCAGCGGAGTGCCTGGGTTCGCCTTGCCTTTTCTTCCGTGATGTTGATAGCAGGGTTGGTCCTTTCAGTGAGTCATGTGGCATGGATTCAGATTCCATACCTTCGACTTGTCTGGTATATTATCGCTTTTTTGCCGGTAGGTCTTCCTGTAATGAAAGAAGCTGTTGAAAGCATTATGCATGGTGATTATTCCAGTGAGTTCATGCTGATGAGCATTGCTGCTATAGGTGCCTTTGCTATAAGTGAATATCCGGAAGCTGTCGCTGTGATGTTGCTTTATTCCATTGGTGAGGAGTTACAGGATCGTGCAGTGGATAAGGCAAAAGATAATATTAAGAGTCTGGTAGCTTTCCGTCCTGACCATGCCCGGGTATCAAGGGAAGGCAAAAGTATGGAGATGACTCCTGAGCAGGTACAAGTAGGAGATGTTATAGAAGTAAGGCCAGGTGAGCGAGTTCCTCTTGATGGAATTCTTGTAGATTCATCGGCAGCTTTTAATACAGCTGCATTAACTGGAGAATCTGTACCTCGTCAGATTTCGGTGGGGAAAGAAGTTCTTGCGGGTATGATTTCTTCCTATACAGTTGTTCGTTTAAAAGTGATTCGCCCCGCTGTCGATTCGGCAATAAGCAGAGTTTTGAGAATGGTAGAGGATGCTACGGAGCGTAAGGCGCCTACAGAACTCTTTATTCATAAATTTGCTCATGTCTATACGCCCGTTGTAATGGGTTTAGCTCTTTTGACCATATTGTTACCTTGGATAATCAGTTTGATTTTTCCTTTCTCATACGTTTTCAGTGACTGGTTCCGCCGTGCACTGATTTTCTTGGTGATCAGTTGCCCTTGTGCTCTGGTAATTAGCATTCCACTGGGTTATTTCGCAGGAATAGGGGCTGCTTCTAAACGTGGTATTCTCTTTAAGGGAAGCAATTATATGGATGCTGTCGCAAGACTTGATACGGTGATTTTTGATAAAACCGGAACGATTACCACTGGCCAGTTTGAGGTTCAGAAAAATGAGGGGCTCCTGAAGGAGGATCTGGACCAGATCGCAGCAATGGAGAAAATCAGTAATCATCCGATAGCTCAAGCTATCTTAAGATATCATCCTGTGTCTGTAGCTGTAGATGCAAAGAATCTGGCAGGATATGGTTTGGAATACCAGAATTGGTTGGTGGGAAATACAAAACTTCTGGATTATTATCATATTGATTATCCGAAAGAATTACAATCAGTTCCCGAGACGATTGTCATAGCGGCTAAGGGCGGAAAGTATAAGGGCCATCTCCTCCTGGCTGATACGCTGAAAGAAGATGCGGTTGAGGCTGTTAATAGATTGCGTTCAGAAAGAATAAGTGATATAGAGATGCTTTCTGGAGATAAACAGGAATTGGTCACTAAAGTGGTCGGGCAGTTGAACATGACCAGTGGGTATGGCGATTTACTTCCGAAAGGAAAGGTCTCTCACATTAGTACTTTGCAACAACAGGGGAAGAAGGTCGCATTTATCGGTGATGGCATCAATGATGCTCCTGTAATCGCGTTAAGTGATGTTGGAATGGCAATGGGAGCACTGGGCAGTGATATGGCGATTGAAACAGCAGATATTGTCATTCAAGATGACAGACCTTCAAAAGTGGCTGAAGCCATACATATTGGCAGACGTACACATCGTATCGTCTATGAGAATATTGTCTTGGCGATTGGAATTAAAATACTTGTGATGATTCTTGGTCTCTTCGGAGTAGCTAATCTCTGGGAAGCTGTTTTTGCTGATTCAGGAGTGGCATTATTAGCTGTGCTGAATGCTACACGTATTTTCTTTGACAGAAAGTATAAATATTCTGCTCAAGTGATCAATATTTCACAAGATAAAGATCAATTGAGTAATTCTACAGAATCGGACAGAAATATTTATGAAAAAGCGAATATTTAACGAGTAATTGATGATGGAAGCAGATTTAATGTAGATTTTGGATCTACTTTAAATACTTTCTGTCTTTTCATCTTCAGTTGTATTATCAGATGCACTTTCTTTCAGCCGCGTCCTACAATCCTCAAGTATAGCAAGCAAGTCTTCCATCTTGTCTGTTCGTAGCATTGCAATGCGAGTCTGCCGGAAATCCGGAATGCCCTTGAATAGTGGACTGGCTGCCAGATGGCGCCGGGTATGCAAGATGCCACGGTATTCATCTATTCGGCTTACGTTGATGTGGAGTTGCTCTTCCAGTATATCAATCTTATCATCCAATGTTAGGGGCTGATGTCCATTTGTGATGCCTCCGTCCATAAAGTCATGAATCTCTTTGAATATCCAAGGACGTCCGAATGTGGCACGGCCAATCATGACAGCATCCACTCCATATTTCTCAAAAGCTTCCTGTGCCTTTTCCGGGCCTGTAATGTCTCCGTTTCCAATAATTGGAATATGAATATGAGGATTGTCCTTTACCGCTTTGATCAGAGTCCAGTCGGCCTCCCCTGTATACATCTGACTGCGTGTGCGACCGTGGATCGTCAGTGCCTGGATACCACAGTCCTGTAACTGTTCTGCCAGTTCGGTAATGATGAGATTGTTTTGGTCCCATCCTAAACGTGTTTTAGCCGTAACCGGAGTATGTACAGCCTTGACGACCTCTCTCGTGATTTCTAACATCAGGGGGATATTTCTCAATAACCCTGCTCCTGCTCCTTTTCCTGCGACTTTTTTTACCGGACATCCGAAATTAAGGTCAATCACATCCGGATGAGCTTGCTCTACGATTTTGGCAGCTTCTACCATAGAATCTACATCTTTTCCATAGATTTGAATACCTACCGGTCGTTCGTCATCATCAATCTGCATTTTCTTAAGAGTTGGTTTGATAGAACGGACGAGAGCATCAGCAGAAATGAATTCTGTATAAACCATTGCTGCGCCGTAACGCTTACAGAGTTTGCGAAAGCCAATATCCGTTACATCTTCCATCGGGGCGAGGAAAAGAGGACGGGAACCTAATTCGATATTTCCTATTTTCATAATTCATTGCAAAATTAATCATTTTCGAACAGATGTCATAAGAATATCGTCAGATAAATGAATCCTGATTTGTTTTTTCCTTAGGTTTTGGCTAACTTTGCCGTTCATAATCACTTGCAAATAAAATGGAAAATACGGAAAAAGAAAAGGTTGAATTGTCTGAGAACGCATTCAGAGAATTGAAAAAGGGGGAAGAATATACCCCTATTATGAAATCGGATAAAGCCTATCCTGAGGTTAATGCATGGTCAGTGACTTGGGGTATTTTGATGGCAATCCTGTTTTCTGCAGCGGCTGCTTATCTGGGATTGAAGGTTGGACAGGTATTTGAAGCGGCTATTCCTATTGCGATTATTGCCGTCGGTGTTTCAACGGCTGCAAAGCGTAAGAACTCCTTAGGTGAGAATGTGATTATACAGAGTATTGGAGCTTGTTCTGGTGCCGTGGTTGCCGGTGCTATTTTTACATTGCCGGCCATTTATATTTTACAGGCCAAATATCCCACTATGACGACTTCCTTTCTTAAAGTATTTATGGCTTCTGCTTTAGGAGGAATATTGGGCATTTTGTTCTTGATTCCATTTCGTAAATATTTTGTCAGTGATATGCATGGGAAATATCCTTTTCCGGAAGCTACGGCTACGACCCAAGTTCTGGTAAGTGGTGCAAAGGGGGGCGGACAAGCCAAGCCATTACTGCAGGCCGGTATTATCGGAGGACTTTATGATTTTATTGTTTCTACTTTCGGATGGTGGAATGAGAATTTTACCAGTCGTGTTATCGGTATCGGACAGACGATTGCAGATAAGGCAAAATTAGTCTTCAAAGTGAATACAGGAGCGGCAGTATTAGGATTGGGTTATATTGTCGGATTACGTTATGCGCTGTTTATCTGTTTAGGTTCAGTAGCTGTTTGGTGGCTGATTGTTCCGGGAATGGGCGTTATTTTCCATAATACAGTATTGAATATGTGGGATCCCTCAATTACGATTCCTGTAGGAGCGATGAGCCCAGAGGAAATTTTTCGTGATTATGGGCGTAGTATAGGTATTGGTGGTATTGCTATGGCTGGTATCTTGGGGATTATCAAGAGTTGGAGTATCATCAAAGGTGCTGTTTCCCTTGCAGGACGAGAGCTGAAAGGGAAAAATAGTGGTAATGTAAAAGTCAAACGTACACAACGGGATATTTCCTTTAAGATTATTATAATTGGTACTGTCGTGACTCTTTTGGTTACCTTTGGGTTCTTCCTGTTTGGTGTAATGCATGGTAATCTCCTGTTTGCTGTCGTGGGTATTTTGCTTGTGGCTATTATAGCCTTCTTGTTTACAACTGTAGCTGCAAATGCCATTGCTATTGTTGGGAGTAATCCTGTGTCGGGTATGACCTTGATGACCCTTATCCTGGCTTCAGTAGTTATGGTGGCTGTAGGACTTAAAGGACCGGCCGGGATGCTGGCTGCTCTTTTGATGGGTGGTGTCGTGTGCACGGCTTTGTCTATGGCTGGAAGTTTTATTACGGACCTAAAAATAGGCTATTGGATGGGTACAACTCCTAAGAAACAGGAGACATGGAAGTTTCTTGGGACATTGGTCAGTGCTGCTACTGTTGGAGGAGTAATGATGCTGCTTAATCAGACTTATGGCTTTACAAGTGGTAAATTAGCTGCACCTCAGGCGAATGCGATGGCAGCTGTCATTGATCCGCTGATGAATGGAGTAGGCGCTCCCTGGCTTTTATATGCAATTGGAGCCGTTATTGCAATAATCCTTGATCGTTGTCATATACCAGCGCTTGCTTTCGCTTTAGGAATGTTCATCCCGCTAGAGTTAAACCTTCCCTTATTGGTTGGGGGAACATTGAACTGGTATGTTACTTCCCGTTCAAAGGATAAAGCTATAAATAAAGCACGTGGAGAAAGAGGAACTCTTCTTGCCAGTGGTTTTATTGCCGGTGGCGCTTTGATGGGAGTTGTCAGCGCGTTGCTCACCTTCTTCGGGGCGAAATGGTCGATAGCAAATACATGGTGGACGAATCCATTGTCAGAATTTGCTTCATTGGCTGCTTATATTTTGTTGATGATTTACTTCGTAAAGGCAGCAAAGAAAGGCTCAAAGAACTTAAAATGATAATCCGTATGATCAAGCATATAATGTTCGGATACATAAGTAAGAAGTGAATTTCTGAGAAGATAATGTCTCCTTATTATTGAAGTTAAGGTGCTCAAATCGTGGAGATATTTTCTTCTTTGCAACCGCTTAGTATTAAGTTCAATATAAGAATATTGTATTCCTTTTTGATGTGTGAAAAGATTTTATGATCCTTGCATCGACAGAAAATAAAGATCACTTCTCTTGTTAACAATCTTTAATATGATTCATTGATTTTTTTAATTTGCTCAGAGAAGGTCTTGAAAAAATTGTGTATGTTTGTAACTTTGTATCATGTAAAAACATAGACAGACAGAAAACTGAATGGATAAAATTGATTTTACGATAATCAATCGTATCAAACAGGGCGATGAAAAGGCGTTTGAACAGTTGTATCATAAGTATTATGAACCACTATGCCGTTTTGCTGCCCAACTACTTCACAATTCCAAAATTGCTGAAGAGGTTGTAGATGATGTATTTTTCCATATCTGGGATACTCATGACACATTAGAGATTCTGTCTCCTCGGGCTTATCTGTTACGTGCTGTCCGCAATAATAGTTTGAAGGCGATCAGCTCCTCTGCTTATCAGAGCACAATGAAGGCTGTCAGTCTCAGTTCCGAAGGGCTACAATTCAATGATTATCTTTGTGATGAAAGCCATCCTGTAGGCTGGATTATCGAAAAAGAAATGGAGAAGCAACTGATAGATGCTATTAATGCATTACCGGATGAATGTCAGAAGGTTTTTCGTATGAGCCGATTTGAAGGAAAGAAGTATTCTGAAATTGCAGTCAGCCTCGGTATCTCTGTCAATACAGTGAAATATCATATTAAGAATGCCATTAAGCAATTATCACAAGTAATTGCCCCCTAGATTTTCCTGCTTATTTTTCTTTCTATGCATGCAGAGAAATAGAGAGTTATAACTAACTATCTTTTTTATTCGAAAATAAATGTGATTCTGACTACCCTAGATTTCAAAAAAGAGATCTATTTAGTAAAGTCATGAATCACATGGAGAACATCAATCAAGAAATAGAGGTACTTATAAATGCTTTCGTGAAGGGAACCATTACAGAAGGGGATTTTTCACGACTGGAAAATTGGGCTCATCAAAGTGAGGCCCATAGAAAGTATGTCTGTGATGTCCGTGAAGTTATTTTTTCTCACAATGTGATAAGTGATCATACACATCATGATGTAAAAGCAGCTATAGAACGTTTCCATAAGCATATTTCAAAATCTCAATTATCTAATATGCCACAATCTGCTGTATTGATTTCGATTACTCCTCTTTGGAAAAAGATAGTCCGTATAGCTGCAAGCAAAGTCTTCAAAAATCTGAGGTTCCCGCCGTTCATTGACTTTTGCAAGATTGCTTCTCGTTACGTTCTTGCCAAATCCAAGATGGTAGGTCTTACCGGAGTGAGCAGTAATAATATTGACCAGGTCACGGAGGCTGTCACGATTGCTCAACTGTCCGAACATCATTACAAGCAGCTGATTCCAGCAAGTAAAATGCTTTACGTATTTATTACCTTCGTATTTCATTACAATTCTGTCGAAAACTCTTTGAGGCAGGAACTCTATAAGTTGAGAGAATATATATTTTCCGGTGTTCATCGAATAACTGATTTGTTTATGATACGCAAAGATAGTCAATTCAAATCGTCACCATCTGTTTTTCTCTCTAAAACTCTATGTCCTAATAAATTACAAACATATCCACTGGTTTTTAGTGGACACTAATGTTGTATCATATATTTAGGTGTTACTTGAAAAGTACATATTATAAAAACCATACCAAATTATTTTATATTCTTCTAATACCATGAATAAAAAACAATTAATGTTTATTGTTCTGTTCGGCCTTTTGATCTATAGTTGCTCGAATGGGAACACAATCAGTACGTCTAATAAGCGAATCAGAATAGAGTATTCTTCTTATGACGTGCAGATTTCAAAAAATTCACCTACGGATTCTGTTGCCTTAACGATACGGTGGATTGATGTAGAGGTTCCTTCCTACCAGTTTACGCTTTCCAATAGGTTTAACGGCATTACTTATACGTTAAATGATGACAGCAAAAATTCTTCCAATGATAGAACATTAGGCATCACAGAGAAAGAATTGGATGATGCTGTTACACAGATGGGATTGTCAGATAGTATAACTGTTCCTTTGACCTTGACAATTGGCATAGCAGGCAATGAAAATACGGTAACGGCTAACACCAAAATCAATGTTACTTTTTCAGAAAACTACTATAAGAATCCTGTTGTAGATACGAGTCTGCCTGATCCGACGGTAATCAGAGCGAATGGTAATTATTATCTTTATGCTACTGAGGATATTCATAATGTTCCGATAATGAAATCTGAAGATATGATACACTGGAAACAGATTGGGACGGTCTTTACGGATCAGACTAGACCAACGTTTGTCTCGGGTGGTGGAATCTGGGCCCCGGATATAGAACACATTAATGGTAAGTATGTCTTGTACTATGCCATGTCTGTCTGGGGAGGAGAGTGGGGCTGTGGGATCGGGGCTGCTACTGCTGATTCTCCTGAAGGCCCTTTCACGAATCTCGGGAAATTGTTTACAAGCAATGAAGTGGGAGTGCAGAATTCCATTGACCCGTGTTATATTGAAGATAATGGAAAAAAATATCTGATATGGGGGAGTTTTCATGGCATCTATGCCATACAACTAACAGATGATGGATTACAGGTCAAAGAGGGCTCAAAGGCGATACAAATCGTTGGAACTGCCTATGAGGGCTCTTATGTGTTCAAACGAGGAAATTATTATTACTATTTCGGTTCAAACGGAACTTGCTGTGATGGCGTGAACAGTACTTACAGGGTCGTTTGTGGCAGATCAGCCTCTCTTTTTGGTCCTTATGTTGACAAGGAAGGAGAGAGCTTGATGAATAACAAGTATGATGTGTTGATCAATGCTAATTCCTATTTTGT
>NZ_BAACAN010000018.1:0-66549 GCF_054687055.1 Segatella asaccharophila
CTGCCTGTCTGTTTTATGGAAATCTTTTCAAAGAACTCTTTCTTTTTTCTCCGCCCCCGGTTTTTATCCGAAAGCGGTTGCAAAGGTAGTGCTTTTATACGTAACCGCCAAATCTTTTTAGAAAAAAATTAAAATAAATAATACGTATTTCTCCTTTATTGACAAAATAAAACCGGGAAAAAGAAGCTTTGAAAACTCTATCTATTCATATAATAGTATGTTAGGGCAAAAAAGGAAATTATTCCATTCCTCAGTCCTCAAAAGGCAAGTTTTTATACCTTTCACGGTATCCTAGCAGACAATCTGCTCAAGCAACACCAAACAGAAAGAGAAAAAACAAATACGCGATGCACAAAAAGTAAGAACAAGAGACGGTTTTCTCTTCAAGATTATTTAAATTTGCAATCATTAATCTATTAAAATAAGAAAAGAAAGAGATGAAAAAGACCTTAACATTACTTTTATGCCTGCTTCTGGCTTTACCCGGAATGGCAAAAAAAACAGTAGAACGTGACGCCACCTTTGTACACCCCTGGAGTGGCAAACGAGTTGCCTATTTCGGAGACTCCATCACAGATCCAAACAACAAAGGGTCAAAGAAGAAATACTGGAATTACCTCCAGGAGCTTTTAGGAATCACCCCCTATGTTTATGGAGTCAGCGGACGGCAATGGAATGACATCCCGCGGCAAGCCCGTCAACTGAAATCAGAACACGGAGACCAGTTTGACGCCATACTCATCTTCATCGGGACGAATGATTTCAATGCAGCAGTCCCCATAGGACACTGGTACAACGAGACCGAAGATTCTGTAGTAGCCGCCGTCCATCAGCCAAAAGCCACCGTACTCCGCAGGAGACGCACCCCCTGCATGGACGAAGGCACCTACCGCGGGCGCATCAACATTGCACTGAGCACCATCAAGAAAATGTTCCCGACCAAACAGGTAGTCCTGCTCACCCCTATCCACCGAGCCTATTTCTATGCCGGCAATTCGAACATCCAGCCCACTGAGCAATATCAAAATGCCTGCGGTGAATATTTTGACGCCTATGTACAATCCGTAAAAGAAGCCGGTAATATCTGGGCCATGCCCGTCATTGACCTGAACTCCGTTTCCGGTCTTTATCCTCTTTTCGATGAGAGCGCCATTTACTATCACACCCTCGATACGGATCGTCTGCATCCAAACGACGCAGGACACTGGAGAATAGCGAAGACTCTCTATTATCAGTTAGCCTCCCTGCCTTGTGATTTTTCCTTTCAAGGTAAGAAATGACTAAATACCATTAAGGGGACATTCTCCAAAGAACCGTCCCTCCTTCTTATAAAAAAAGCAATGCTAAACCTCGCATTGCTTTTTTTATAAGAATATTTCTCAGGGATCATCCAATCACCCCTTTGTAACCAGCACGACATTCCGTCCGGGTCATCCATCACCGTAAACACGCCATTACATAATGCGATATGCACCATCAAGGCAAGAGGGATACACCATCGGGACAAACTGTATGCACCATCGGGATGGGCTCAATGCACCATAGAGGCAAGCTGTATGGTACATTGAGGTAACGGTTGACAGAAAACGTGGCAAATCAAGAGCAGGCCATCTTGAAAATTAAGAATATAATAAGGTGATCATTTAATAAGCCGTATCATTCTTGATATCCGATGCTTTTATCTTCTTCTTGTCAATAGCTCTCCAAGCGAAATAAATATAGACAAAAACTACCGGCAGGAAAAGAGAGACATAGAACATTGCCGTAAGTGTCGTCTTACTACTGCAACTGTTAGCGATCGTCAGCGAGCTCTGCAAGTCAACATTGGAAGGATAAAAAGCCGTATGATTCCATCCTGCAATGAGAAGCAGGACAAGAACGACCATCACCACGCCAAAGCCTGCCGGCCAGATACCTTTTATATAAGTCTTGCTGAAGACCGTACGGATCACTCCGAAAAGCAACAAGACAACGCCAGCCACGAAAACCAGAAGCAATGGCCACATCTCTATCAGATTCTTCAGATACTTCATCGGTTCCATAAAGATGACACCGGTTCCAGGTTGATAGGCAAAGCCGTCTTTCAAGAGCGTACGGATAAGAAAGGTCAGGAAAAATGCCAGGAAAGCGATGGCATTATAAAGCAACTGTCTGCGACCTCTCATCCGGATTTTTTCATCAGCTATATTATTGACAATATAAAGGAGCCCCAGAACACGAGCCAGCAAGAATACAGCAATACCGAAAATCACATTCCAGGGATCCAGCAAAGCGTCCAGACCATTGCTGGCATTCGCCCAATGGCTGATCACAGGCTGCAGACCACTGATCATGTTCATCTTATTAATGACAAAATTAGAACCATCAAAGAAAGTGGCTACAGCCCCCCCGATCAGTAATGGACCTACGACACCATTGATAATCAGGCAAATCTGGAAGGTCCGAGGACCTAAAAAATTTCCTATCTTGTTCTGAAATTCATAACTCACTGCCTGGACAACAAAAGTAAACAAAATGATCATCCACAACCAGTAAGCGCCTCCAAAACTAGTACTGTAGAAAAGAGGAAAAGAGGCAAAGAAAGAGGCCCCGAAGGTGACCAGAGTCGTAAAAGTAAACTCCCACTTCCGTCCTGTAGAATTTACGACCAGGCGGCGCTCCTCAGGAGTCTTGCCCAAATTGAATATCAGACTGTTGGCCCCTTGCACAAAAAGCAGGAACACCAGGAATGCGGCCAGCAAACTGATCACAAACCACCAATATTGTTGAAGAAAAGAATATGTCATAATCAGAAAATTTTAAGCGTCCACCTTTACTATCTCTTTCTCAGTATGCTCAGGCCCCTTCTTGATCTGTTTGAAAAGAATGCATATCTCCACTGTCAGCATCGTTGTGAAAAGTGCCAGGAAGATAAAAAAGGTCAGGGCTACGGATCCGGAATGGAGATCAGAAACGGCTACCCAGGTAGGCAGCATATCCTGAATGGTCCACGGCTGCCGGCCAAACTCAGCCACCAGCCATCCCGACTCACTAGCCAGATAGGTCAATGGAAGGAAGATGATTGAGACCACCTGAAGCCAGCGATAACGGCTGATGTCCTTCTTATAGACCATAAACAGATCCACTATAAAGAACAGCACCAGGAGGAATCCTATGCCGACCATGACCCGGAAAGCCCAGAAGTTGACGGGGATGAACGGTACGACCTGGCGGGGATTCTTCACATACCCATAGCCGAAATATTTGATATTATCCATCACCGTCTTTTTGGTTACCGCATCCTTTTTCCCCTTACGGTATTGCACCAAAGCCGCAATAGCCTTTTTGCCCATAGCCATTTTTTGCTCCACAGAAGGTTCCCTGGTACCATCCGGCAGCGTATATCCGTTCAGAAGCTCATTAATGCCGGGCACATAACCATGAATCTTCCGGGTAGCCAACAGAGAAAGTCCATCAGGAACACCTACCTTCATAGGAGCTTCCCTGACCTTCTCATAGTCCGGTTGTTTAAAAGGATTGACAGCCGCCACGACCGTCAAGGCCTGATCATTTCCACCATGATACAACGCTTCCATCGAAGCCAGTTTCATCGGTTGCACCTTCGAAACCATCACTGCCGAGTTGTCTCCAATCAGGACGGTCAGGACCGAAGAGACCAGTCCTACGATAGCAGCTATCTTAATACTCTCTTTAGCCAATTTTTCCTCCCTGTGTTTCAGTAAATACCAACCACTTACTGCCACGCAGAAGACCGCCCCGATGATCCAGGAAGAGATCACGGTATGGAAGAACTTATCCACGGCGAAAGGAGACAAGGCTATTTTAGCGAAAGAGCTCATCTCGAAACGCATGGTATCCGGGTTAAACACAGATCCTATCGGATCCTGCATCCAGGCATTAGCGACCAGGATCCACCAGGCGGAAAGAGTCGCGCCCAATCCCGTGAGCCAGGTAGAAGCAAGGTGAAATCCGGGAGAGACCTTCTTCCATCCGAAAAACATCACCGCCACGAAAGTAGCCTCCATGAAGAAAGCAAAGATCCCCTCAATGGCCAGAGGAGTACCAAATATGTCCCCTACGAACCAGGAATAGTTACTCCAATTCGTACCAAACTCAAATTCCAGGATGATCCCTGTAGCCACCCCCATAGCGAAATTGATTCCAAAAAGCCGTTGCCAGAAACGGGCAGCATCTTTCCAGAAGATCTTCCGCGTCCGGTAATAGCAGGTCTCCATAATCCCCATGATAATGGCCAGTCCCAGCGTCAGCGGGACGAACAGCCAATGATAGATGGCCGTTAGCGCAAACTGTGCCCTCGACCAGTCAATTGTAGCGGTTGTAATGTCCAAAAGGTTCATTATATATGATTTTAAATTATTTGTTGATTCGTTCTTTCCGATTTTCCGTAGCCGTAAAAGCCCTTATCTGGAACCGGGCAGCCGCGGCTTCACCGGCCGTGGCGTCATCTGCGCCGACGGAGTGGTCCGGTTAAGAACTTGTTCAGACACAAATTGGCTCTCCTGTCCCTTCCTGGCATGATGACTGATGAAATCCGGGAAGAAAAACACTTTTAATATTGCAAAAATGATAAACAGTTTAATCAGAATCACCGCCCATAGCGTCTTTCCCACGGTCATATCACGAAAGCCATCATAGTACAAGCGAAAAGTCCTATATAGGAAATTGTTTCGTTTCATACATATTACAGTTTACGGTTACGATGCAAAGATAAGAAAATAATTTGAACGTTGGTCCTTTTTTCGCTAAAAATATTACATTTAATTCCTTTAACGGTAAACTGTGCTTTTTTTCTTGGCCAATCAACATAAAAGCCTTACATTTGCAAGAAGTTTAGAACAAAAAGATATAGGTACTATTCTATAAGCAGGACCGGAAACTTTTAAGATGAACCCATCCGAGAAGAGAAGGAATCCATTGCCGACCCTATATAAGCGAGTTCTCTAACAAGTTTTAGATCTCCTGTATACAATAATAGGTATTACTTATATTATAGTCGTCGAATCCATTTCATGCAAGAACAAAATTCATGTACATGAAGAAATTAGCAACAATTGTCGCCTTTTTAGGAGCTATGTTACCGGCAACAGCCCAACAGACCCTGAGTCTGCAAGATTGCAGGGAGATGGCTCTGAGCAACAACAAGCAACTCAACATTTCCAAATTAAACGAGAAAGTAGCCTATAATACACAAAAGGCTATGCGTACTAAGTATCTACCCAAAGTAGATGCTATAGGCGGTTATCAGTTTTTCAGTCGCGAAATATCCCTGCTCAACAGCAGACAAAAGGACGCTCTGACCCATTTAGGGAGTAATTCTATCGGGAGTCTCAGCACAGGAGCTTCCGACCTGATCACTTCATTGGTCCAGCAAGGACTTCTCACCCCACAAATGGCCCAGCAGCTTGCAGGCCTGTTACAGCAATACAGCCCTACACTCGGAAGTTTAGGAGACCAGATAGGCACAAAGATCAAGAACGCGTTCCGCACGGACACCCACAACATCTGGTCAGGATCAGTTATGGTCAGAGAACCCGTCTATATGGGTGGAGCCATTAATGCAGCCAATAAAATAGCAGACATTAATGAGCAATTAGCGGCAAACGGTGTTGACTTTACGACACAGACCACCCTCTATCATACGGATCAAGCGTACTGGATGGTTGTCTCACTGAAGCAGAAAGAAGACCTGGTCTACAGTTATCACAAACTAATCAAGAAGCTCAGTGATGATGTCCATAAAATGATTGCCCAAGGTGTAGCCACCAAGTCAGACGGCCTGCAAGTGGACGTAAAGGTCAATGAAGCTGACATGCAAGTCACTCAGGTGGAAGACGGTCTGTCACTGGCAAAGATGTATCTCTGCCAACTCTGCGGGCTGCCTTTGGACGAAGACATACATCTTGCAGACGAGAACAAGAAGAATCTGGATTCCTCCAGTTTCCCCATAGTCCAGCCGACCGATTCAGACCTCATGACCCGTCCCGAGATCAGGATTCTTCAGAACACCATAGATATCAGCAAGCAGAACACTAAGATGATCCGGGCAGAATACCTGCCTCATGTCCTGGCGACAGGAGGCTATCTGGTATCCAGTCCCAACACGTTCAATGGATTCCAGAAACAAATTGCCGGCGTCTGGACCCTGGGGCTTACCGTAGAAGTACCCTTATGGAGCTGGAATGAAGGGTCATACAAAGTAAGAGCCTCTGAGGCAGCATCCAATATTGCCGAGATGCAAATAGCAGATACCCGTGAAAAGATTCAACTGCAAATATCTCAAAGCCGGTTTAAGATCAAAGAAGCCCATAAGAGGCTTGTGATGACAAACCAGAATCTGAAGAGCGCTGATGAAAATCTCCGTTCCGCCGATCTCGGATTCAAGGAAGGGATCATGAAAGTAACAGATGTCATGAGAGCCCAGACCGCCTGGCAACAAGCCCAGAGTGAGAAGATAGATGCAGAAGTGGACTTAAAACTCGCTCAGACAGAGTTGGAAAAGGCTCTTGGTATTTTAAGATAATCATAGAAACAAAAATCACGCTATATAATTATGTCAGCGAAATCACAACATAACAACATCATGCTCGCAGTCCTGGGATTTGCCCTGGTCGTCATCGTGGTGGGCATCATCGGTTTTTTCACTTTTGGAAAGCAGAAAGACATCATTCAAGGTGAAGTAGAAGTTTCAGAATACCGGGTATCCAGCAAACTCCCCGGGCGTATCGAAGAACTCAGGGTCAAGGAGGGAGACTATGTCCATGTAGGAGACACCCTTGCCATCCTTCAAGTACCGGAAATTTCCGCACAGAAACAGGTGCTGGAAGCCACCGGAGAGGCCACCCAAGCCATGCAGAATCTGACCGATGCGGGAGCCAGGAAGCAGCAGATTGAGGCAGCATACCAAATGGTGATGACTGCCGTATCCGCCCGAACGATAGCCAAGAAGACCTATACCCGGATGCAAAACCTCTATAATGAAGGAGTCATCGCCGGCCAGAAACGAGATGAAGCGCTGGCAGCCTATCAAGCCGCATCGTCTCAGGTAAAGGCGGCAGAAGCCCAATATGACCTTGCCAAGAGTGGAGCCCGCTCCCAGGAGAAGCAGATAGCTGCACATAACACCCAGGCCGCCAGAGATGCCGTAAAGGTGATGAGTTCCCTCTTAAAGGAGACCGTTCAGATCTCTCCCGTAGAAGGAGAAGTCTCCGACGTCTATCCTGAAGTCGGGGAACTTGTCAATATGGGATCCCCCATCATGAGCATAGACATCATGAATGACCTCTGGGGAGATTTCAACGTGAGGGAAGACCATCTGAAGCATTTGAATCTCGGACAGACCTTCACCGCATACGTTCCGGCATTTGACAAAAACATCAAGATGCGCGTCTACTACATCAAGGATGAAGGATCATACGCCACGTGGAAAGCCACCAAGACAACAGGCCAGTATGACCTGAAGACATTTGAAGTCAAAGCCCGTCCGATCACCAGTTTAGAAGGTCTGCGTCCGGGAATGAGTCTGATTATCAAGAAAATAAAGAAATAACAAAAAGGGGTAGACATTGAAAGTCCTCAAAGACATTTATCTGATTGCCCTGAGAGAGTGTGGCAATATCCGAAGAAATCCTATTTATGCTTTCTGCATGATTTTCTTCCCCATCATTGTAGTCATTTTTTTCACTTCACTGATGGGGGAAGGAGTTCCTGCCAAAATGCCAGTGGGAATTGTCGACCAGGATAACACACCAACTTCCCGTGCCATTATACGCCGTCTCGATGGCCTGCAAACGACAAGTATCGTAGAAAGTTATGAGAACGTAAACGAGGCCAGAAGAGACATCCAGAAGGATAACATCTTCGGCTTTCTCTATATTCCCAAAGGCATGACCAGAGACATCATGAGAGGAGTACAAGCCAAGATGTCCTATTATTATAATACGGAATACCTGCTGGCAGGTAACCTGCTCTATCGTGACCTGAAGACAGCCAGTGCGCTGGGGACAGCCGGCGTAGGAACGGAAAAACTTGCGGCAATGGGAAAGACAGACCAGGAAATAGCGACTAATATCCAGCCGGTTGCAATAGACCTGCACCTGATCGGTAATCCATGGACCAACTATAATGTCTACTTAAGTACCTTTATCGTACCGGGAGTCCTGTTACTTTTCGTATTTCTGATCACTCCCTATTCCATCGGGACAGAGTTGAAGTTCAAACGTTCCCGGCAGTGGATGGCCATGGCGCACAACAACGTTTACGTAGCCATTGCCGGCAAGATGCTGCCGCAGACACTCATTTTCCTGTCTATCTTCTACTGCTTCGAATTTTACATCTACTACGTCCTGGGGTTCCCCCATCCAGGAGGAGTAGGCAGAATGCTCCTACTCGGTTTCCTCTCCGTCATATCCTGCCAGAGTTTCGGTATTTTCGCCTTCGGGCTGATGCCATCCCTGCGCATGGCCATGAGCATCTGCTCACTATGGTCCGTAGTGAGTTTCTCAGTTGTCGGATCCACCTATCCCCTCGAAAGCATGGCCCCCGAGATCCAGGCCATTGCCCAGATGTTCCCCCTGCGGCACTACTATGTCATTTACCATACGTGCATATTCAATGACTTCCCCCTCACATACGTTTTAAGCGATGTCATCGCACTGTGCTGCTTTACCATATTGCCATTGCTCACAAGCGGAAATCTCAAGAGGGCAATGCTACATGATATTTATATTCCTTAAACAATGGAACAAGAAGGTTTTATAAAAGCTATCGGACATGGTATCCAGGATATGTGTTATATCTGGGCCAAGGAGATGCGCAATGCCTTTTCTGACGAAGGGGTACTTATTTTCTGTATTCTCGTTCCACTTTTCTATCCTCTGGTATATTCCTGGATCTACAACAACGAAGTGATAAGAGATGTACCTGTAGCCATCGTAGACATGTCTCACAGTCATCTGAGCAGAGAGTTTATCCGTGACTATGATGCCAGTCCCGACACGAAAGTAGCCTATTATTGTGATAATCTGGAAGAAGCTAAGCAACTCGCCGGCCGGAACGCCGTGCATGGCGTACTCTATTTTCCGGAAGATTTCGAGAAGAGAGTTTACCGGAATGAGACGAGTCATGTAAGCACATACGCAGACATGAGCCTGATGCTTTACTATCGTGCTGTTTACAGTACTGCGGTAAATGTAGCCAACAAGATCAATTCCAAGATTCAGATCAGCCGGTCAGCCGATTTCACGAATCAGGAAGATAATGTCACTGCCAACCCCATCAAATCGAGTAATGTTGCCATCTTCAATGAGCCAGGGGGCTATGGCAATGCCATCATTCCCGGCGTACTCATGCTGATCCTTCAGCAAACCCTGCTTCTGGGCATCGGCTTATCCGCCGGAACCGCGAGAGAGAACAACCGCTATAAGGAACTTGTACCGATCAGCAGACACTATATGGGGACTTTCCGGATCATATTGGGCAAAGCCATGGCATGCTTTATGATTTACTGTGTACAGGCAGCTTATGTCACCCTCTGCGTCCCCCACTTTTTCCATTTCACAGAATTATCAGACCCTCTGGCACTCTGGGGACTACTTATTCCCTTCATCCTCGCGGTCACCTTCTTCGGCATGACTCTGTCCTGCTTTGTACGCTACAGGGAGAATGTCCTGTTACTAGTCATCTTCACTTCAGTTCCTTTTCTATTCATGACAGGGGTATCCTGGCCTCTCAGTAACATCCCGGGATTCTGGGAGGGTGTTGCAGCCCTGATCCCATCAACCTGGGGAATCCGAGCATTCATCTCCATCAATGACATGGGCGCAACGCTGGACGAAGTCCAGAAGTTTATCATACCCTTATGGATACAAGTCATCGTCTACGGGTGTACCACCTTCCTGGTATACCGCTATCAGTTGAAGCTCACCAGGAAGCGGGCCTACTCAGCCATTGAGAACATCAAGAACAAGGCTTTGGCCGCCAAAACGGAAAAGGGAACTTCCACAGAGACCTCAGATACGGATATTCCGGAGGAAGAAGCCGAAAACCAAATATAGGATCTGAACGCAGAGATAAGGAACGAATAAAGGGGCGTTTTCTCAACGAGAAAACGCCCCCATAAATGACAGAATTTCACATTTTCTTTATTTGACAGGGGCCGGATCTGCATCCCCCACTATCTTTTCTCCCGTATCCGGTTTCTCATTATCAAGCCCCTTCTCCGATTCACCAGACCCACTTTCTGTTTCGTCCGTTAAACCCGTCCGCGTGTTGACGGACTTCACAACCTCTTCCACCAGCGGTTGATTAGCAAAACGGTGAGAATAAGCCGAATAGTCAGGTTTGATCCGCTTATAAGTTGCATCCTGGAACAATGGGCTGGAAATGATATGGTCAGCCGTTGACCGGTTGCAGCAAACCACAATATTCTCCACATTACACAAGCGTGTCAAGGCACGGACATCAGAATCATGAGGCTGCATGGTCATCGGATCCGTAAAAAAGAACAGGTAATCGATTTTCCCCGCCACGATAAGAGACCCCATCTGCTGGTCACCACCCAAAGGACCAGAATTAAGAATAGTAAAATCCCACTTTACCTCCGGATGCTTTTTAGACAAAGCAGCCAGAATCAAGTGCCCTGTGGTACCGGTAGAATAGAATTTATGTCCAATCAATTTATTCGAGTTCCATAAACACCATTCCATGAGATCCTTTTTGTTGGCATCATGAGCCACCAGACCGATATTCCTCTTCACGAAATTTTCCATAGTTTTTTCTTTTAGTTTAATTCTAAATATAACTGGTTAACCAAGGATCCAACAGATAAAGAAGAAAATTGCTTCCCCTTGTTCTTCCGGATCATACATACAAAGATAAAATTGTTTTGCCAAGAGCACAAGCATATCACCATATTTCTTGCCCCCATAAAGTTAATGTGAGTTAAATATACTTGGAAAACATCCACACACGCTGCTATTTCCTTGATTCACAAATCCATATCGGTCAGCAGATATTGCATGACAGATCATTTATTCTTATCTTTGCAACCAAGGTAAAGAAAAGGATCATTTACTTTACCTGTAAATGAGCATGAACATCAAAGACCATCATAAGTCATGATGGCAGCTATGAGCACTCGATCATTTTTCAAAATTTAAAAGAAGAAACATGAAACTTATTTATTATTTATTTCCCGGCAAGAGAAAAGATGCCCAAACATCTTCTCTACTACTGGCAACAAGAGTCATTTTCGGACTCCTTCTTGCGAGTCATGGTCTTCAGAAACTCATCAATTTCAACACAATGGCATCCCAATTCCCCGATCCTCTTGATATAGGAGGAAAGGCTTCACTGTCATTAGCCATCTTTGGGGAACTGGCCTGTTCTATCGCTTTTATTGCAGGCTTTCTCACCCGCCTGGCCGTCATCCCCATGATTTTCACCATGAGTGTAGCCTTTTTTACCGTACATAACGGCTCTATCTCTGCAGGAGAGCTGGCGTTTGCCTATCTGATGGTTTTCCTATTGATGTTCTTTGCCGGTCCCGGCAACTACTCCATCGACAGCCTGATCGGCAGAAAGTTATCCTGTAAAGGAGTGTGACCCTGAAGATTCAATTGGAGCCACCAACGTTGCAAAAAAAGGTCTTATTATGGGGAAAAATTCCACAATGATTCCCCATATTCCCCATACTGTGCCCCCTTCAAGGATATTCACAACATATCTTAAAATGCTTACTATCAATAATTTATATTTATATCTCATATTCTGGCACATCCTTGGCACTATACTTTACAAGGAAAACATTATTAATTCTCTAAAAGTATAAAGATATGAAAAAATTAGTCGTAGTAGCAGTAATGTTAAGTATGAGTTTTGCATCGTACGCACAAGTACAAGGAAATGACACAGTCAAGACAGACACCATCGCCACGTCTGCACCTACCGGACAGCCATCAACAGCAACCGCCGAAAACGAATTGCCACAGGTCGTCAAAGACTCCATCGCCAAATCCTACCCGGACGCAGCCATCAGTGAGTTTACCAAAGAAGATCACGATGGACAAACTATCTATTCAGTAAAAATACGCACAAAAAATAATGCCGTATTTACTGAGAAATACACCGATGAAGGCAAAGTAGTAGAATAAAATTTGAGAGTCAATATCCAGTTTATGGGGAGGGTCGGCATTTTTTGCCACTCTCCCTTTTGTCATTTATCAGTCAAAAAAGCATAAAAGAAGATCCCTCTCCATATTTTTTCAGACCGAAAAGCGTATATTCGCAATATGTTAAAGAAAACCATTTCATGAAATGTTCCATATTTCCACCCAATTAAAAGTTACCATCGGCTTCTTCGCCTTGCTGCTGCTCATCGGATTGTCCGTTGGACTTGTCTACCATGAGATGTCTACATCCATGGAAAACAAACAGCATGAAATGGCACATATTGACTCCATGAGAGCAAAAATCATGAAGAAAGACCTGCAGATAGAAGAAGCCCTGCAGACCGTCAAGACGGTCTATAATCCGTCAGATTACGAGCCCTATTTGGACCATCTCATCAACACGAAGGATACGCTTATCAACAAACCACGAACAGAACATAAAACGGTTACAACTACACAACAGTATACGATGCGGCAAAGGAAGAACTTACTCAAGCGCATCCACGACGTATTCGCACCCGGAAAGGGAGATACCCTGCGAGTGAAAAGTATCAGCACTGCAAAAGAGACTGACAGTGTGGCCAAAGCCTATAATCCGGACGATTCCGTCAAGAAACTGCTGGAAGGTACAAGGCGGCAAGCCGAGGCCCAGCACCGCCAGAAAATACGCCAACTGAACCGACAAGTAAGGAGATTAAGATCAAGTGAAGCAGAAATGGCCCGACAGACTGACCAACTCATGCAGATAATGAAGGGAGAAAATTACCTGCTGCAACAACAACAGATTGAAAACATGAAGTCGGCCCGGCGGCATTCGGTGAAGACTTTAGGATGGGTGGCCATAACCGCCCTGTTGCTGGCAGGGATATTCCTGTTTATCATCTTCAGGGACATCGAAAAGGGCAACTGCTATAAGCATCAGTTAGAACAAGCCAATGAAGAGACCTCCCGGCTGCTGGCTGAGCGTGAACAACTGATGCTCACAGTTACCCACGACATCAAGGCACCGGCAGGTTCTATCCTCGGATATGCCGACTTGCTGAAACGTATCATACAAGACGAACGCCAACGTACCTATCTCAACAACATGAAGGCATCAGCCCAGCATCTGCTGAGAATGGTCACGTCCCTGCTGGATTACCATCAACTGGATGCACACAAGATGAAAATTCAATACCTTAATTTTCAACCGGCAGAATTATTTGATACTATCTATCAAAGTTTTCTGCCTTTAGCCTCACAGAAGAATATCCAGATCAGATACTCCTGCAGCAACATACTTCGCAAGACCTACCGTGGAGATGCGTTCCGCATCCGTCAGATCGTAGAGAATCTGATGTCTAATGCCTTAAAATTCACCGATAAAGGCATCATCAGTCTGACCGTCGGATTAAGCAACAGCGACCTGTCCTTTTCTGTAGCAGACACCGGACCGGGGATGAAGCCAGAAGAACAGCAAAAGATATTCAACGAATTCACAAGACTCCCGAATGCACAAGGGCACGAAGGTTTCGGACTCGGCCTATCCATCACTAAAAAACTAGTCCAGCTCATGCAAGGAGAGATCTGGGTGACCAGCGAACCAGGAAAGGGCTCTACCTTCCATGTTACCCTTCCGATACAACCGGAAGGGCCCCAGATGACCGTCAACAGTCATCCCACCCACCTGACAAGATTACTGCTGATAGATGATGACCCTTTACAACTACAACTCACAAAGGCGATGCTTGCACATCAGGACATTCGGCTCACCACAAGCCTGCATCCACTGGAAGTAATTGACCAATTAAAGGAGAATGATTATGATGCCATTATCACAGATGTCCAGATGCCAGAGATGGATGGATTCCAACTGGTAAAAGAGATTCGTGAGGCCGGTTCCATCCTTCCGGTATATGCACTGACGGCACGAAGTGACATCCAGGAAGAAGAACTACGGAAATTTGGATTTTCCGGCTGCCTGCATAAACCGTTCACTACAGAAGAGCTGATGTCCACCATCACACACCAGCCGGCTAAAAACGAAATAAGAAACAAGAATGAATTTAATTTCGCATCTCTGACAGCATTTGCAGGTGATGATGAACAAGCAGCCCAGGTCATCATCCAGACCTTCCTGTCTGAGACGAGAAAAAACTGCCATTTAATTACCGAGGCATTACAGCACAAAGATGTACCGTCCCTTACCGCAACTGCACACAGGATGCTCCCCGTATTCATGCAGATAGGAGAAGAGCGGTCAATCACTGCACTGTCATGGATAGAAAAGCAACGCGGTCAGACATTCATGACAGCTGAACTTAAGGAAAATGCAGAAGAAGTACTTGCGGCCTCAGAGCGGATCATGGCTGAAGCTCAGAAATAGAAACAATGATACCTTGCCGGAGATTACATGCCATACATTTTCATTTTGTTATAGAGGGTCTTACGGTCAATTCCCAACATCGCAGCAGCCTTCCCTTTATGATTACCGGTAAGCCTCAACGCCTCCTCTATACGGTTCCGCTCACTGTCAGCGCTATACAAGCTCAGGTCTTTTACCTCAGGTGACTGTTCCATATCCAGCACATCATTCTTAATGATCTTCCCTCGTGTCAACAATACCGCCCTCTTAACGACATTTTTCAGTTGGCGCAGATTTCCCGGCCATGAATAGGCGAGCAAGGCCTGTGCAGCTTCCGGCGAAAACCCCATGATGGAACGTCCAAGTTCCTTGTTTGCCTGATCGAGAAAGAAGTTTGCAAAGAGCAGAACATCCTCTCCACGTTCACGAAGAGGAGGCATACGCAACGTAAATTCATTAATTCGATGATAGAGATCTTCCCGGAAACGGCCTTCCATGATAGCTTCCTGAAGATCTTCATTTGTCGCACACACGATACGAACATCGACCTGAATCTCCTTATTCGTACCGATCTTACGAATACAATGCTCCTGTAAAGCACGTAATAGTTGAACTTGAATATGATAACTCAGATTCCCTATTTCATCCAGGAAGAGTGTGCCCCCGTCAGCAGCCTCAAAGGCCCCAGTCTTATCCATTACAGCTCCCGTAAAAGAACCTTTTACATGGCCGAAAAATTCACTGGCCGCCAGTTCATCAGGCATAGCCCCACAGTCAATGGGGACAAACGGTTTGCCGGCCCTCTTGCTCAACTGGTGGATCCGATGAGCGACATACTCTTTCCCCGTTCCGCTGGCACCATTGATCAGCACCGACATCGGAGTAGGAGCCACCAACGCGACATAATCATACAATCGGCGGGCAGGTTCACTTTCTCCCTCGAGGAAATCACTATCCTCCACACTTACTTTTTTATCAGGTCGTTGCTGAAGGTTTTGCGTGACGCTGACAGACGAATGATCCAATGCCTCATGGATCTTCCTGAGCAACTCATCTGGGACAATGGGCTTAGCGATATAATCTACAGCTCCATCCTTCATAGCTTGTACAGCCCCACGAATATCAGCATAGCGAGTCATAATGATAATCGGAATTGCATATCCCTTATGCTGCAGCCAGGATATTAAGGATGTCCCGTCCCGATCAGGGAGCCGGAGATCCGAAAGGACGAGATCAAAGGGAGATTTTTCTATCAGTGCACAAGCCCTTGACACCTGACCGGCCGTTGTCACCTGAAAGCCCTGCTTACCCAGCCACGTCTTGAGCATCGTTGCATAAGTCAGATCATCTTCCACAATGAGAATACGATATTGTTTTTTATCTGTAAACATTCATCTTCTTTAATAGAGATTCCTGATCTCCCTCAAGGATTCTTCCTGAAATCCATTATTCTATGAAAGGTAAGGAAATTGGAATCATGATAACTGGATGCCCCTCCCTCCTCATCATCATAAGCAGTACGAGACACATAGATAATATCCCTGTCATCAAATTGCCAGTCCACATATTGGAAAGCATGGGTCAGCAGATCCGGATGATGCAGCAATATCCTGTTCACTTTCCAGTTCTTCAGATCCTCAGATGACACGAGAGCCAAGGTATTCCTGATCCGGTCAGTGGATACGCCAGGTATCTTTTCCGGTACGTCATTTACGATGGACCAGTATAGATGTGATGCCGGATCATATCTGATAGTAAACTTCTTCGAAGCTCCCGGCATCTTGAAGAAATGATCAGGCAAGAATACCGCGTGCCTGCCGTCTTTACTAATCCTTACCATGGCACAATATTCATCCTGGAGTTGAGGAGCATGCACCCTAAGAATATCAACGATTCCACCGTTTGTATTCCTCACCGCATTTCCTTCAAGCCATCCGCCGAAATAACCCTTCAGATAATCTTTCTGAAAAGGCAGGTGATTCGTTGCGCGCCAATTAGCAGCATGCAACAGATCAGAATGAACCGGCGCAGAGACCATCATGGCGCTGTAGCGAACGCCCCATGCATTACTCTTCCCCGTCGCATATTCCACAGCCCGCCAGAGGCGGCCATGACTGATGACCATGGGAACCGGAGCCGTATGGTATTCGCCCTCCAGCAAGAGGCCATGATCAGCATCATACGGGATCGTCCACGTTCTCCCGCCATCAGTGGAACGGCGGATGATCAGATTACCATGATGCTTGTTCGTTCCCATAATATACAATGCACCATCATGATAAAAGAGATTAGACCAGAACTGGCCTTCAATACGGGAAATCCGGTTCCAGGTCTTCCCCTTGTCAGATGAGCAAAAGACATCTGTTATGGCCTCCTGCCACTCTGAAGAATGTGGACCAAACTCATCATGAGAAACGATATAATCTCCATTTGGCAGCAGACAGATACTCGGAGATCCGATAAAAATCCCCGTTGACTTAGGGATATGGTCAATGACAACTCCCGGAACGACAGGAGACGCTGCAAGAATCTGGCCGGAAAGGACACAAAGCAGCATACCGACCAGGAAAGAACTTATTTTCATCTTCTATATACTCAACATTAACTGACATGACCTTATCTCCCGACATACTCACTCCACACCAGGTTGCGTGACGAGGTACCCACTGAAACCTTAATACGGCCTTCAGGTGTTCTCCATCCATGACGGTCAACGTCCCAGTAAGAGAAAGCACGCTCGTCCAATGGAATCATAATTATTCTGGATTCTCCTGCCTTCAGCTCCACCCTGGAAAAACCTTTCAGTTGCTGGGGAGCATCCTCCACACGGGCAGGGAGTCCGACATACACCTGAACCACCTCTGAGCCTTCCCGGTCTCCAGTATTCTCCACCTTTAAAGAAACCTGCACACCTTTGCCCTTTCTGATCATTTTCATCCCCGAGAGTTTAAAGTGGGTATAAGATAATCCATATCCGAAAGGAAACAGAGGTTTCACCTTATTCTGATCATACCAGCGATAGCCCACGAACAGACCCTCTGAATACTGTGCCACCATTCCCGTTCCAGGGTATTGTGCCACCGACTGCATAGGAGTCTCCTCATCACTTTCAGGAAACGTGACCGGCAACTTCCCGCCAGGGCAAGCCTTCCCGAACAGGATCTCTGCAACAGCCAGGCCATCCTCTTCACCGGGATACCACGCCTCCAACAGAGCATTGCACTTTCCTATCCACGGCATCAGTACCGGACCGCCAGTCTTTAATACGATAATGGCATCAGGATCAGCCTGTAGTACAGCTGAAGCCAGATTATTCTGAGCATCTCCCAAACTGATGGAATGATCGCTTCCTTCCGACTGATGATCTCCAAGTTCCAATATCACGGCATCTGCCTTCCGGGCGACCTCAACCGCACTGTCAGCATCCAGTCCGCTATATCTGTATATTCTGACCCCATTACCAAGAAATTGCTGCATACCATCTTCAGGGTTGACCTGCAGGATCGGTTCCACATGAGAACTCCCCCCGCCACCCGTAGAAGCCTTTGCCGTGTAAGGGCCAATCAAGGCAAGACTATGGATACGGTCTTTACTGAGCGGCAACAGATGTTTGTCATTTTTCAGCAGGACCATCCCCTCTTCACCCAACACTTTAGCAGTTACTGCATTTGCAGCAGGAATAGCCCTTCGCTGAGGGCTCTTGACCCAGACGCCAAACCTCATCATCGTACTGAATCGTCGTATGAGCTTCGCATCCAGTTCTGATTCCGAGACCTCTTTCTCCTCTACAGCTTTCTTCAGAGCCTGCCCAAAATATTTATCATCCGGAAGTTCCAGATCCAGGCCATATTTCACACAAGGAACCGTACTGTGGACCGCTCCAAAATCAGAAGTAACAAAGCCTGTAAAGTGCCATTCATTCCTCAGCACCTGGTTAAGCAGAAAGTTGTTCTCTGTACAATGGTGTCCGTTTACCTGATTATAGGCAGCCATGACAGAGGCCACCTTCCCATCCTTCACAGCCATCTCGAACGCAGGCAGATAGATTTCCCGAAGAGTCCGCTCGCCAATGATTTCATTGATTTTAAAGCGGTTACTCTCCTGGTTGTTAGCAGCATAATGCTTTACATTAGCCATTACCCCTTCTTTTTGTATGCCCCTGATATTTGCAGCGCCTATTGACCCGCTCAGGAAAGGATCCTCTCCAAACCCTTCAAAAGTACGTCCGTTATGGGGGGTTCTTGCAATATTAACATCAGGAGCTTCCAGCAGGACATTTCCATAATCTGCCGATTCACTCCCCTCTATCCTTCCATACAGGTAAGCAGCAGACCGGTCCCACGTGGCAGCCAGAGATATGGGCGCAGGCAGGGCTGTGGCAGGTCCGGCATGCCCCTTTCCGGCAGGGCCGAACCCGGCAGGACCATTGCACAAAGGCATGTCTGGAATCTCAAGTCTTTTTACTCCTAAAACGATACGGAATTCATTCTTGTTACTGGTCCCATGCATCTGTGAGATCTTCTCATCCAGTGTCATCTTTTTGACCACACTTGCAGCACGCTGCCGGTAATCTATATGGTTCTGGGCCATTAGCATCGCCGGGCTGAAAGCCAGCAACGCAACCAAACTGTAAAATTTAAATCCGTTCATTATTCTCTATGTTTTAAGTACATGATAATCATCCCTTCCTTCAGACCTCATGATAAACCAGGATAACGACCTGTCCTTCAAGCAACCGGCAGTCCTTCTGGCATTTCTTTTTCAAACTCAAAATTACGAAAATTACTTTAAAGTGCCAAATGTAATCATATATATGACGAGCAATTAAATAAATACAACAATATTAATAAAAAAGTGTCAAAATGGAGTTACGCTCCACGCCCTATGCCAGTTGATTGATATACTCCATCATTTCCTTTTCATGACGGCACACGCTCTGGTAAAGAGCCCATTGGTTCCTGGCGCGAATTAAGTTATGCTTCGGATATTTAATCTTGTAATAGACATCCCCATTGATATAGTCCGTCACGAACCGGACACATTGCATGAAAGGGAACAAAGCCGCCGCATAAGGCAAGTTGTCCCGCTCTGTTTGCGTCAGGAAATCAGCAGTGCCCTCCAGATACCCTTTGGTAAATGACCGGAAGATTTCCATATTAAATCCTACACGGTCAATCTGCGGATCATCCTCTGCGACAAAATTAGCACCGGTACGAAGGAAATCACCATAATCAGAAAACACGAAACTTGGCATGACGGTATCCAGATCGATCACGCAAAGAACATTACCGTTCTCGTCAAACATCATATTGTTCACCTTCGTGTCACAATGGCAGATACGTTTAGGAAGCAGGCCCTGCCTATATAAACGTTCAGACCTGCACATACGATACTGATCCTTCTCCAGCATTTCTATCATTGGTCTCACCTCGTCCACACGACCCTTCACATCAGCATTCACCGCATCATGCAACTGTCGTATCCGGAGTTCAATGTTATGAAAATCAGGAATAGTTTCCCCGAGATGTTCAGGAATATCAATAAGCATACTCTCGAAATGTCCAAAGGCTTTTCCAGCCTGAAAGGCATATCCGGGTGTTACAGTATCATAGGTTTTTGCATGGGAGATAAAGATCATCATCCTCCAGTATTTCCCATCAGAAGATTTAAAATAGCACTTCCCATCAGTAGCAGGCATGAAAGTAAGCACCTTCCTGTCAACATCGGTTACCCCCTGAGTTTCGAGTTTGTGACGGATATGAGTAGTGACTACTTCAATATTGTGCATCAGCAGATCCACATCACTAAAGACCTGATGATTGATACGCTGCAAGACATAATCCGGAGTCTGACTATCCGAAGTCGACACCTTGTAAGTATCATTGATGAGTCCTTCTCCCAAGGGTCTGACCTCTACAGGAGTACCCTTCAAGGCAAAATGCCCGATAATACTATTAAATGATTGTTCCATAATATGATCTTTAAGGTTTATTATCGCGGTGAACGGATTGACAATTCTGTCCCCTCCCCTTCTCAGGCAAGGCCGTAAACTGATGGAAGCCAGAGCCAACCGTTCCAAAATACAGGAAAGGTCCCTGATCATGACCGGACACGGGATATATCTTCCTTCCATTATCCTTTACGCTGTATCCACGGAAAGAAAAAGGCAGATAAACTTTTGCCTGCATATTTGCAGGAAGGGTAAACTGCAAATGATAACCATTCTTTTTGTTTTCAACACGCATACGGATGCCCCCTCTGATCGTTGGCACCAAAGCCTCAACCCACTTCAGATCACCAATCTGGGGTTTGATGCTCACCTCACTAAAGCCAGGTAATAATGGTTGTACACCCAGCAATTTCATTGGAATCACATTTGCAGGAGCACACCCCCAGGCATGATTCCAGTCCTGATTAGGCTTGTATTTCTGATCCCATGCCTCCATGGTAATCGTAGCCCCGGCCCTCAGCATATTATACCAGCTCCGGTCATCGGTCTTCGTCAGGAGATGCAAGGCATAATCAGCATCACCAGTATGATATAAAGCATCCAGAAGAAACTGTGCGCCATAGACACTGCATGCCATCCCCCGTGACTCAATAAAACGAACAACGGAACATTGCCTGTCCTCTGGAACGATCCCGAAAGCCAGTGGAAAGATATTGGAATGAAGAGAGGCATGAGAAGTCGTCAGCCCATCCTGATAACAATTTTTATCCTTATTCCAGAACGAATGATTAAAAAGTAGTCCAACACTTTCCGCCTGCTGTAAATACTTTTGGGACTCCTTATCCTTGCCAAGGGCACGTGCAAGGTACGACATGACTTTCAGTCCCTCATCATAATACGCATTAACGACAGCATTATAGTCTGTAAAAACAAATCCATCCGTTTCGCCACCGTCTTTTTCATTCAAACCTTTTCCCCTACTCGGCCAGTCCACAATATCCTTGATCTTTCCTTTAGATTTTATGGATGCAAGGAACTCCGGTGTCTGTAATCCCGTTGTGGTACTGATCAGCCCGTTCCGTTCCTGCAAAGTCGTCAAGAGATCAGGTTTCAACTGCTGATAAGTAGACCAAAGCATACGGTTGTCACCCGTATACAGATAATCGTTCCAAGCAATCAAGGCCGTCTGCAAGACCCATTCCGTAGGCCAGGTAGGATGATTCAAAATATATTTATAAGTACGACGGGCCATCGAATATTCACGATCGACACCGTAGTGTCCCAGCTGATTGATATAAGTATCCGCAGCATAAGGTGTACGCTCCCTGTCCCCATCCACATAAATACCGGCGAAAGAAGTAGCTTTTATTGAATATTTGCACAAATCATAAATCTGGTTCAATGTGTCATCATTGCATCTGAAGGAGGAAGCGTCATCATTAAAAGGATAATGGACCACTTCACGCACGACATCCTTTCTCTTCAGATGAAAGCCTTTGCCCTCAATCTCACAGTATCTGAACGGCAATACCTGGCCGATATAATCCGGCATCGGTATGGCACTTCCGGAAGTGTTCCGCCGGTCTTTAACGATTATGACGGAATAGATCTGCCGCCCCTTCTTCAAGGGCAGTTTATACTCTTCATAACGGACCGTACCCTCAGGATGACGGTTCACCCTACCATCAGCCAGGCATTCACCCAGACGGACAAGCACCGTATCGGTTCCCTGGTCTGAATAGATGTTCAAAGAAATTTGTCCGAAAGCATCCCGGCCAAAATCCGCTAAAAAGACATCCGCTCCCAGACGAGTCAACGATTCAGGATATTCCTTTGTCTTCACCAATGGATAACAGGACACGGAAGAATCAGAAAGTGATGCAGCCGTACGGAAGGCTTTCAAATCAGACCAGGCACTCTTACCGTCCGTATCCGTACGATCCCTGACCTTCCAGAAATAAGTTCTATCCGGTTGGAGTCTCTTCCCCTGATAGACAATTGCAACCGACTGACGGCTATGGACCCATCCACTATTCCACATCAGAGTTTTATCAGATATGGCATCTTGGTCATTGTCCAACACTACAATCTGATAGGCTGATTGAGAAGTGTTTGCTTTTTCCCCATTTACAATCCAACTGAACCGCGGTTTTAATGATCTGATCTCAGCATACTGAAATGGACCTTTCAATTTCTGCGTTTCCCCTACTGAATATCTTGTCAAATGACCATTTTGCCATGTCAGTTCAGTATGAGCCAGTAAATCGGTCATTAAGCCATAAGGCCGGGAAACCGTAATACCTTTTGCCCGACCCAAAACCGAGCATAGCGCAAATACCATAAAGGACAAAATTATCTTTCTACAGTTCATAATATCTCTTTAAAACTCACAAAGGATTTCAAAGCAAAGATATGAAAAAAGTCTGAAGATTCGAAATAAAGACAGGACAAATTATTCACGAAACCGGAACATATAAAGTCCTACACAGATTGAATGCTATACGCTAACTACCTAACTGTTCCGAGATGCAAAGTATAAACATTTGCTTCATTTAACTTCGTAAAGTAGTACAAAGCATCATTATGAGCTCCTAATGGCCAGACACCAGATGCTCATCCATCCTTCTTTTCATTCAACGTTTATAGAAAGCACGAAAAGCAAAGCAAAAATGAACCCATAACGTAGTGAATAATCCATAATGACTTCTCATCACCCGGAATCGTTCCTTCAATGATGCTTTATGATTTTTAGTCGTTAACCCTTCGGACAGATAATGAGTTACGACGCCATGGACATTTCTTAATTTCAATTTTCTTTTTTCACATTCTTTCATGACTCGAATGCACCAGTCTACATCAGCCGAATAGTGATAATCGGTATTATAAGGAATATCTCTTGCTATTTTAGTTAAAGCATAGAATGACTGATGACACACTAGCATGCCCCATTTAAAACTTCTCCAGGAGAGATGCTCCGGAGGACATAATCGGCGATGATGCAAGAAATTACCATCACTATCTACGATATCCGTATCCCCATAAAGTACACCAGGAAGATCTTCTCTTTCCCCAACACTTAAAGAAATCCGATCTAAAGTATCATCAGAAGGAAAAGTATCCCCTGCATTCAAAAACACGAGATAATCATTTTGGGCCTGTTGCAGACCTTTATTCATTGCAAAATAAAGCCCCTTATCTTTCTCAGAAGTGATCCTTACTATATGTCCTGTCCGTTCCTTATCATTGGCATACTGATAGTTTCTGGCCATTGCCAAAGTACCATCTATAGAGGCACCGTCAATAATAAGATGCTCAACGCCTCGATAAGTCTGCCTGAGTACACTCCTCAGCGTTTTTTTCACTACGGCCTGAGCATTATAAGTACACGTAATGACCGTAAATGTAATCATAGGCGATAATGCTTAAAAGCTCTGACCTGATCATAAATTTCTATATACTTCATAGCTACAGCATGTTGCGAATAATTTAATTCCACCTTATGCCGGCAATCTTGACGAATTGCACTCTGATCAGGCTCCGAAAGTATCGCATAAATTCCTTCGGCCAGATCATCTATATCTTTATAATTAGCTACGTACCCATTCTTCTGATGATCTATCATTTCCGGAATTCCCCCTACCCGAAAGCCTACACAAGGGATTCCACAGGACATGGCTTCCATGATCGTATTCGGCAAGTTATCCTCAAGAGAAGGTAAGACATAAGTATCCACCGAATTATAAATATCCACTATCTTTTTCTCATCGTTGACATAGCCTTGCGGAAAGACCGGAAGAGGTAACTTTCCAACAATCTCTTCTGAATGGCCTCCTAGGATGACAATACCCATCTTTTGCTTTGCTGCCGGATACTTCTCCACGAGTTTCTGGATTGCGGCAATAAAATAGGACATTCCTTTTCGCTTATCAGTAACCCTTTGAGAAACGAACAGGATCAGTTTTTTATTTGCAGGCAACCCCACTCTTAGACGAGATGTTTTCTTATCCAAAGGAGTAAAGACCCGAGTATCAATAGGATTGGGAATATCGGTCAGACTTTGTCCTGTAAGAAGGGCACTCTGCTCAGCCTGATTTCTAAGCCATTTGCTGCAAGCCACGAAATAAATATTTCCTAATTTTAATATTGCCTGCTTCCTTCTCCAAATCTTATTAGACAGATCACGGTCAGAGCCACCATGCGGCAACAGAGGACAATGATGGCAAGAAGTCTGAAAGTGTGTACAACCATGCGTATAATGGCAAATGCCTGCAGCAGGCCAGAAATCATGCATCGTCCATACAACGGGTTTACCACTTAAAACAATTTTCTTTATATCTTTTAAAGACAACATACCATGGTTCACCCATGAGAGATGGATGACATCAGCCTCCTTAAATTCTCTCAATTTTGTTATGTCTGTCCCCGCATTAGCAATATCAATATCCCAAAGATGATTTTTAGAAAAATGCAAATGCCAATAGACGCACCACCGTTCCCACAGGAAACTCCTGTTCCCATAATGGGGCAGATGAGCCACAGTAATATCATCTGTTTCCTTATCACGTACCAGCATCTTTGCTTTAACGCCATTGTTGTTAAGTGCATCCATCAATCGATTAGCTGCGACAGCAGCTCCCCCGATCCGCTCACTCGTGTTTACAATCAGAACTCGCATAGTAATGAATCCTTTACATTGAGAGGTGACCTGCAACAGCAGACTCCTGAAATGCAAATATAGCAATAAAATAAAGAATGCACGCAAAAAACATAAAAAAAATACGCTACGACCCTCATCGGGCTGCAGCGTACTGCCTATGTTTAACTAAAAAATCTTTCTTAACGAAAGACAGTCTCGCGACTCCCTTTGTTATCTGTTAAACAATCATTTAAATCTACCTTAAACCTAATAACTAAAAACCTAAATTTATTACTACTAACCTAAACAATCTATTAACCTTTTTGTACTTGCAAAGATAGCCTGCTTTTTCTACTTATACAAGAATAAGCTATACTTTTCTCGTGATCTGCACTTCTTCTTGACATAAATCAACTATTTGTGTGCGAACACATTGACAATATCCGTTCCGCCCAAATATTGTCCTGAGTCAGGACGAGACAAATATTTTTAAGCTTTATCCGATTTGTTTTTCGATGAGAACGACCGCATACGCAGAAATACCTTCCTGACGGCCCGTAAAACCAAGATGCTCAGTAGTAGTAGCTTTCAAGGAAATATCATCTTCATCAGCCTTCAGAACTCCAGCCAGACAAGTTTTCATAGCAGGTATATAAGGGTTTAACTTAGGCTGTTCCGCACAAACCGTAGCATCAATATTAGCTAGTGCATATCCTTTTTTCCGTACCAAGTCCATTGTCCTACGAAGAAGGATTTTACTGTCAATATTCAGTGTAGACGCAGCAGTATCCGGAAACTGATAACCAATATCACGCAAATTTGCCGCTCCCAAAAGAGCATCACAAATCGCATGAATGAGGACATCTGCATCACTATGTCCTAACAATCCCTTGGCATAGTCAATACGAATTCCACCCAGCCAAAGTTCACGTTCCACAACCAATTTATGGACATCATATCCAAAGCCAACCCGTATATTCATAATCTTTATCAAATTTTCTCCTTGACAAGGAGCATAACATTTTCTATATTTCAAGATTACGTCCGCTCATGCCCTCTTCTGCGCCCAAGCTCTATTATTCTATTCTATTTCTGATAGAATTCCAACACCTTGCGGTCTTCCAGATAACCGGTAATACGATCATTAATATGAGCAGGCATCAATTCTACAGGGCATCCCGTAAAGAGGAGATCACCCGTTTTCAGTGTAAAATTCGTACTGACCGAAGAAACAAGTTCATCAACTGTATGGATCATATCAGAAGAATAACTTTCCTGAGCCAACCCGTCATTGACCTTCAAACTAAAGCGAAGAGTCTGAACATTGCTAAAATTTTCCTTATCCGTCCAATCACCGAGAACGGCAGAACAGTCAAAGCCTGTTGCTTTTTCCCAAGGTAATCCCTTCCCACTCAATTTTTTTTGCAAATCAGCAGCAATAAAATTCACCCCTACAGTCACTGCATCATAATAGCGGTGTGCAAAGCGCGCAGGAACAGATTTTCCCAAACGGCTTATGCGTACCACCAATTCTGCACAAAACCGGATCTCCCCCAAATTATCCGGAACAAAAAAAGGTTTATGATCCTTGAGCAACGCAGAATCAGGTTTCAGATATATGATGGGATCCTTCGAGCGCAAAGTCCCAGAAGACACCTGATCATGGCCAGAATAATTGTGTAATACTACGAATATCTTCATGTCAAGATAAATAACACACAGATAGAAATGTCCACATTTAAAAAGGATAATAAAAGTTGATAAAAGGAAAGGTGCCTGTTCTTCAAAAAGACAGACACCCCCTATAATAATCCAAGTCAGTGGATATAAAGTTCTCCTAATTATTACAGGAAACACCCATCTGACCCAATATCAAAAACGCAATCACAAATGCTGAACTATTCAGCAAGCAAAGTAAAGCGTTTGAAATTTACGATCTCAAGATCCCTATCCTGTTTTTTAAGCCAGTCTGAGACACTTATTTTATCACCATCACTAAACTGGAATTCCTGATCTACGAGGCAATTTTCCTTATAGAATTTATTCATGCGGCCCTTAGCGATATTCTGGACCATCTGCTCAGGTAAATGAGCAGCCTTTTGATCAGCCACCTCTTTCTTAATTTTCCGGATCTCATCAGCATCCGTTTCAGTGATTTCCTTTTTCAAAAGTCCCTCATTAAGATGTTCCTCACTCTCTGCAATATAGAGATTGTATCCAGCCTTCTTCAAAGCGTTATTAACAGCTTTCTGAATTTGCTCCTCCTTCGTCTTCTGGACAGCTATTTCCAGTTCTTTATCCTTAACCTCCTGAGCCACATGAGCTTCATCAAGAGCAACAGGATTCATTGCAGCAACCTGCATAGCCACCTTATGAGCAGCCTCTTCATTTTCCTTATTCAGTTGAACCATCGTAGCCAGTAAGTGCTTATTCATGTGGTCATAAACAGACACATGATCACCTTCGATAAAATTATAGCCATCCAGGTCCATGTGCTCACCCGTAATACCAGAGCGATGTTTCACAGCCAGATCAGCAGTATCTCCACTAGAAAGTTTCAGTTGTCTTACTTCCTCAAGCGTTTTACAACGATTAGCCACGGCAGCATCAAGTATTTCCTGCACCATAGCGATAAAGTCTTTTCCTGCAGCAACAAAATCCGTTTCACATTTCACGCCGACCATAGCTGCAAAGCCCGGGACTTTCTTAACGAGTATACAACCATTGGAAGTTGCCCGATCAGAACGTTTAGCGGCGATGGCCAACCCCCGTTCACGCACAAGTTCTATGGCTTTATCCATACTGCCTTCAGCCTCAACAAGAGCTTTTTTACAATCTGCGAGGCCAGCACCAGTCATCTTACGAAGTTTCTGAATATCTTGAATCGAAACCTTCATTTTAATTTCTCCTTTATAAATGATTAAAAAATAAAAAAGGTCCTTATAATCATGTACGCGAAAGACCATGCGTCATGAATTACTCGGACCTCCTATCGTTTTATTCAGCCGCAGGGGCTTGCTCTTCAGTTTTAGGAGCCGCAGCTTCAGCCTTAAGAGTTTCTTCCGTCTCAGGAGCTTCTTTTACAGAAGCCTCCTCCTGCGGGGCATTCTCTACCTTAGCATCAGATGAAGCTTCACTCTTACGAGCTTTCCGTGCAGCATGCCTTGGGTTCTCACCTACTTCCTCCTTCTGCTCAGCAGCAGCCTTTTCATCAGCCTTTTCAACCTTACGTTCTTCAAGGCCTTCAGCAATAGCGCCACAAACAGCATTCAAAATAACCTCTATAGAATCTTTAGCGTCATCATTTGCAGGAATAACGTAATCAATATCACGAGGATCAGAGTTAGTATCAACAATACCGAACACGGGAATACCCAGGCGATTAGCCTCCCTGACAGCGATATGCTCCTTGAGCACATCAATCACGAACAATGCGCTAGGCAGACGAGTCAGGTCAGCGATAGAGCCGAGATTTTTCTCCAGTTTAGCACGCTGACGTGTAATCTGCAGAAGTTCACGCTTAGACAAATTAGCAAAAGTGCCATCATTCATCAGTTTATCAATGTTCGCCATTTTTTTCACAGCCTTACGGATAGTCGGGAAGTTAGTGAGCATACCGCCCGGCCAACGTTCAACAACATAAGGCATATTGACAGATGCAGCTTTTTCAGCTACGATATCTTTGGCCTGTTTTTTAGTAGCGACGAACAGGATTTTCTTTCCAGATTTAGCAATACCCTTTAAAGCCTCAGCAGCTTCATCAATTTTAGCCACTGTCTTATTGAGGTCAATAATATGGATACCATTACGTTCCATAAAGATATAAGGAGCCATTGCGGGGTTCCACTTTCTGTGGAGGTGTCCGAAATGACAACCTGCCTGGAGTAACTGGTCAAATGTAGTTCTTGACATTTTCTTAGTAATATTAAATTGTTTACTTTCCTTGTTAATTCTTTTCTTGTTAGAAACAACCGTCTGGTAGTCGGGGAATGAAATTCCGATAAATCAGTTCCTGTCTATTTTCAAATAGTTAAATGGAGCCACTTCCATACGAATCCAGCCGATTTGGATACTAAACTTTAGTTCAAACCTTTCCCCGGCATAAAAGGGGATATTGTGCCGGCATAGAAAGTTTAACGCTTGCTGAACTGGAAGCGGCGGCGAGCCTTTGGACGTCCTGGTTTCTTACGTTCAACCTCACGGCTGTCACGAGTAAGAAAGCCTGCATCCTTCAAGGCCTTTTTATCATCAGCATTTATCTTTACCAGCGCACGGGCGATAGCGAGGCGTAAAGCCTGACTCTGACCTGTAAAACCGCCCCCAAAGATATTAGCCTGAATATCATACTTTCCATCAGCATCCAACTGTTTCAGCGGTTGTAGAACGACATAACGAAGGATATTTGATGGAAAATATTTTTCAATATCTTCTTTATTGATTATAATCTTACCGGTTCCTTCCTTCACGTAGATACGAGCAATAGAACTCTTACGGCGACCGATTGCATTTATTACTTCCATCTTGATTTCCTAATTATTTGTACTGATTAATATCGATTTTCTTCGGTTTCTGAGCCTCTTTATCATGCTCAGGGCCTTCATAAACATAAAGATTATCCATTAAGGCACGGCCCAAACGACCCTTAGGAAGCATACCTTTTACGGCATGACGGAGGAGTTTGTCAGTTCCCCCCGAACGTTTGCGCAACATAGCAGGATTAGAGAACCGCTGACCACCCGGATAACCAGTATAGCGAATATAAACCTTATCCGTCTCTTTCTTACCCGAGAAAACAACTTTATCAGCATTGACTAAAATAACATTATCACCACAATCAACGTGAGGTGTAAAGTTGGGTTTGTACTTTCCACGGAGCAGTTTAGCAACTTTTGTACAGAGCCGACCTACGATCTGACCCGTGCAATCTACCACGACCCACTCTTTCTTCACTGTTTCCTTATTAGCAGAAACAGTTCTGAGACTTAATGTGTCCATTTTAATTTTTAAATTTACTACTAAAAAACTTAAATTATGATCTATTCAGCGTGCCCTGCAAATCCCCAGTCTAAAAGAGATATTGCAAGGTGGTTCGCTGCTGCGCAATCGATTCTCCAACTATGGCAATCGGCCAAAACTGCCATTATTAACACGAAAACGCCCGGGAATCCTAAGTGTACCCCCGAATAATCAGTTTGCAAAGGTACATAATTTATTTTTAATGATCTTTCATGATTAGCTAAAGCTCATAACTAATTAAGTGTTATTAACTTTATTTATGATAATCAGCCATTCGTACGATACTTATCCACTTTCTTCTTATCCAACTCCGCATCAACCAGATGACGGTTTAACTTATCAACATTATAAGACATGATAAATCTCAACTTATTTAACGAAGTAGGATGGCACGAAAGATAAAGTTGCTTTGGCATATAAATTCCATACAAACTTGTCTTATTGTCAAATGTACTGAAGAACCGTCCCCTGCCACTTAGGATCCACATTTCTGCCTTAAAGCGATCCTTTCTCTTTTTTTCATCCAGTACAGCCAACTGAGTCAGATATTCAGAACGAGCCCACCAAAAATTACCGGAATAATGAGAATGACGGGTATAAGGGGGATCCAACTTTAAAGTTCCATAAGTATCATACCCCTCCATTAAGACATTAACGGCTACTTGCCATCTATCAAAAACGAAATATTCCATCATCTTGCGCCATGCCGTTACATTGCGTTTAAATTTCCGATAGTCTCGTGAATGATTTGTTGTTGACATGAGCGAGATTCCCTTGGTATGGAAATAGTAGACCAGGCATTTATGATCTCTGCAGAAACCTTGTATGAAATTCAGCGCTGGAAATTCAAACTTTGTTTTATCTTTTCCTACCGCAATAACCTCCCATTTCTCATCAGGACCCATGATAGAACGAAGCTCCCCCATATCACTGTCTTTTGAGATAATACAACTGACAAATAACTTTTTCGTGGCAGCCCACAGCCCAGAAGACCTCAAACTCTCCATCTGATCTTTGACCAGACTCTGCCATCCCGGAGCACAAAATATATGATAGACACCATATATCTGGGGAATATCCTTCGGCAGACGATCCCAGGGAGTCAGGTCATAACGTTTATAAACATGAAAAACAGAATCGTATAATGATTTCAGAGACATCGTTGCTAATAATTGAATTTGGGCACAAAAATACACATTATTCTTTGAACATCAACGATTTAGTTGTAAATTTGCACGAAATAAATTTCAAGATGAACAAGAATCAAACCATTTCCGTCATCCTATGCACCTATAATGGAGAGAAATACATACAGGAACAAATCAATTCCATATTGAAACAGACCTATCCTTTATATGAATTGATTATCCAGGATGACCGTTCCGATGACTCTACACCGAGCATCTGCGAAGCCTTTGCAAAAGCCCACTCCTTCATCAAGTTTTATCAAAACCCAAGAAGATTAGGATTCAACGAGAATTTCAAGACCGCAACAGCCAGAGCCACAGGGGACTATATTGCTTTATCCGATCAGGATGATGTCTGGTATCCGAAAAAACTAGAACAGCAAATGGCTGCTATCGGCGATCATGATCTCTGTTTCTGCTGCCACTACCGCGGTACGAGCCCAGACCATTGTGTCTATGTGACTCCGCAATACACCCCAGAAGCACTTCTCTTCAATGCCTTTGCCGGTCACACGATGCTCCTCGAGCGTCATTTTGCACAAGATCCGGGAAATTGGTTAAATTATATTCCTTATGATTGGAGTCTGGCGATCCAGGCACAACTCCACCACGGCATTATCAGGGTCGATGAACCTCTCAACTGGCATCGTACGCACAGTAATTCTACCGTTGCGGCCGAACAGAGAAGATTTCATAAGGAATTCAATCACAAGTTAACCTATCAACCCTATCTATACGGATTAAGGAATTATCACACACTCCAGCAAAAAGACACATGGAAATCACTTTACCGTCATATCTATGCCTCAACCTCAGAAGATTTCCTTCCCTTGTCACACGAGATGAGTCATTTAATGTTACAAAAGGATTTTTTTGCACTACTCCGTCTCTGCTGGCTCTGCATGAAGCACCGGCATACCATTTATTATAATGGCAATGCAAAAGGAATCAGTGGAATCATCAGAAGTTTTTTCTATCCCCTTATCTTCTCTTATAACAATGTGCAGTACGATATCTGCAAGCCACATTTCTAAAAGACAACTATAAGCATAAACTCCGTATGCCTCACCAGATAAACGATCATTCCTGCATAGACTGCATCAGTCTTTCAAACATAGTCTTCAGGCTATATTGAGGTTTCCACCCTAAAGTCCGGATCTTGTGAGTTGACAAACGTAATTTCGTAGTTGGAGGATAACCCATATTTTCTTTTAGTTCAATCACAGGTTTGAGTTGAGGTGCAAACTCCCGGCAAAGAAATTCAGCCATATCAATTATTGATATATATGTTTGCTCATTTGCCACATTATAAGCCTCCCCGTCTCCACCACGCAACAAGATATAAAGTATTCCACTCATGGCATCCATCGTATAACAATAGCAGTGTCCAACCTCACCTTTCGTATAGAGCACGATATTCTTCCCTTGCAGGATATTCCGAGAAAACTGGGCAAATACCCGATGATCATCTTTCGACACACCTGCGCCAAAAGTCTGAGCCAATCTGGCAACTTTCACAGGAATATGATATTCCTCAGCAAACGCACGACAAAAGCATTCTGCCGTACGCTTAGCCATAGGATAGCTACTCCTCGTCGACATCGGATCAAGATAGCCTTGTTCATCCTCCGTCAAAGGTTGACGATCATCATATATCGAGCCATAAACCTCCATGGAAGAGATATAGACTAGCGACCTCAAAGGCTTTTCCCGTGCAAAATCCAGCACCTTCTCAATTCCATTCACTCCCGTCTGCAAAGTCTCGACAGGATGTTCCACGAAATATCTTGATGCAGTAGGACTAGCAAAATGGATAAAATAGTCCGTACGAGGAGGAGCAAAAGGAGTAAGGGAGGCGAAATCACAGACATAATAAGAAAGGGTAAGATCCGGCGCTCCAAACAGACGCTGAGCTTTCTCCAAATCTCTGACCACTGCAATAATCCGAAGTTGGAGGTCATACTTCTCGTTAAGGGCCAGCAAGCACCTTACCATACACGATCCCAATAGTCCGGTCGCACCTGTGATCGTCAAAGACTTATCCCTTAATTCCCCATAAAGAGGGAAACGAGAAACGAACACAGAGATGTCTTCTTTTAGAGTTGCATTCATAGCCTTAAGCATTCAACGTCCTTATCTATCCACGTTTTTTCATTTTCATCCACTAAAGAATCCCGAATATCTGCTGATCCTCATGTACCTTAATCATGGCCCGCAAGACGAAATAGTCTGTAGGGGTAGTAATCTTGATATTCTCCATAGGTCCTATGATCGTACCAAGTTTATACCCATAAGAGCTCATCATCGTACAAGAATCTATGAAATCGTGATGTCCTTCACTCCTTGCCCTTTGATGAGCACCCAGAATATCTTTCAGATAAAAACTCTGTGGGGCCCTGGCGATTAAAGAATCAGAACGTTTCGGAATTTCGAGGAGATTATCTTTCTGCCTTACGATAAAAGTCTCCGTGGCAGGAATACAGGTGATGCAAGATCCACACGCTTTCACCTTATTAATATTATCCGTAATCGTTTCCTCAGTAATCAAAGGTCTCACGCCATCATGAATAAGGACAATATCATCCGCTGACTCTGAGATTTCCTGGGCTGCCTTCAGTCCATTATAAATTGAGTCCTGCCCGGTACTCCCACCAGGAACAATTTTAGCGACCTTAGTAATTTCAAATTTCCGTAATTGCTTTTTCAGAAAGGGTATCCATTCCTCAATACAAGCTACCACGATAGCATCAATCAGAGGATGATTATCAAACAGTTCCAGCGTATAGATAATGATCGGTTTCCCGTTCAAGTCCAGGAACTGCTTGGGTCTGGACTTGGTATGCATGCGGACACCCGATCCTCCAGCAAAAATAACGGCTATATTCATAAGAAACACATTTTATTCATCAATAATGATGTCCACCTTATGGCGATCACGCTTATCCACCGGCGGAAGATCCATATAATTGCCATAAGCAATACGGCAGAAACGCTCTGGCTGAGCCGGCCCTTCAAAAAGATGCCCCTCAAATAACAAGTTCCGGTGAGGGACCATACATTCTTTAGGGTGCCGTTCATAAAACCAAGCCCCATAAGAATGCATACAAGATTGAGAATTCCCGAACAAATGCCCCAAAAGCCGAAATACAGGAAACAAAATATAGTGAAGCCCATCATAACAGAATTGGGCAATGTGCGGATGGACACCCGCAAATCTCAAATTTACATTCACAGACAATTTTCCAGCCAGCCTCTGCAGTCCCGGAATCATGTGGTCTTCGTAAGGGAAGATGTCTATATGCAATCCGCTAAAGTGCTGGGCTTCGAAACACCGGCGATCCGCACTCTCATCAGCGTCGTGACTCACCGTATGACTTCTAAGGTCCCTCAGCATAGCCCATTCCTTATAGTATCCCTTATCCGTCTCATTGTCCTGCAACACATACTGAGGATGCGGATGATCTTTCAGATAGCGGCAGAGACGTTTGAAATCCTTATGAGCAACGACAAAGTCCACATCATCATCCCAGGGTATAAATCCACCATGGCGGAGTGCTCCCAGCACATTACCACCATCCAGACGACAGGGAACACCTATCCTGTGCGCAGTCTGCTGCAGATATACAGCCATATCGAGCATCCTCAATTGTGCTCTCCTGAGCACCGAACCCTCGGGGTTATATTTCTCTCGAAGATCCTCTTCAGTTTCTCCTGTATTATAGGTCTTCAGCATCCGTATTTTTTCATTATATGTTGCAAAGATAGTATAAAATTCTGAAAGATCCTATACCTTCTGAAACTTATCATTGTTATGTTTCCCATACTGGTATCCAAATACTTTTCTCAGAAACTTCTGCCAATTAAAAGAAATCATAAAATGGCAACGGTCCATAAGGGGAGAATGTGATTGCCGGTAAACAGATGACGGAAGATAAGTACTATACAATAAGGCCCATGTATCAAAAGCGCTGAAATCCCTAGGATGTTGTTGATATATCCAGCGTTCAGCCAGAAACCGATCACCGCGTTGGTCCTTCCGGATTACCTGCAATTTTCTCACATATTCAGAACGTACCCACCAGAAATTCCCAGCATACATATAGAAATGCCCAGGTTGGTGAGGATACTGTGGAGGATAGCGATAAGAACCGTATGTATCGTAGCCCTCATTCAACACATTTACCGCCACCTCCCATTTATCCATCAGGAAATATTCCATCAAGTTTCTCCAGGCCTCTTCGTTCCGTTTAAATTTTTTAAAGTGGTAATCTGATTTTCTCGATGCATGATAAGATATTCCCTTGGTATGAAAATAATAAAAATAACAGTCCCCGGCATCACACTTTCTTTTAATATAGTCCAGTGCCGGATATTCATAGAGATGAGCATCAGAAGAAACTGATATGATCTGTAAACGATCATCAGGAATAATCATCTTCAGTTTTTCAATATCCTCCGGATGAACTGTGATACAGCTGACAAAAAACCTTTTAGTCCTGAAGAACAATCCGCTCGCTTTCAAATGTGACATCTGCAAACTGACCAATTTCTCCCAACCGGTATCACAATAAATATGGTACATACCATAAATCACGGGATGAGAAGACGGTTGGTGTTCCCATCGAGAAAGGTCTTTACGCTCATAAAAGTGAAAAAACGTATTATAAATATGCTGTAGACACATTCTCTGACTCTGATGACATTTAAGAAACAAATGTAAATTATTTCCTTCATAATCAGTTCAAACACATCTATATTTTTCACAAAATTAAAACATGAAAGATAAATTTCAATTATCGTTCAAATAATATTGTTGTTGTTTTAACGATAAGAATCATAATCACGGATTCTTACGATTTAGAACACAAGGACCAAAATGGTGCATTTCGCCCTACCGAAATGGTGCATTATGGTATACCATTATGGTGCATTTCGGTGTACCAAAATGGTGCATTTTACTCCTCCATGACTATTTTGTGACTATGGCTATACCACTTCATTCCGTTCAATTGATCCGATGTAAGATCTCAGCTACCTCTCTTGCACATACTCGGTCATTATAATACCTTTCAGCCAGAAGGCGCCCCCTCTTTCCCATTTCTGCAGCTTCTTCAGGATGAGAAGACATATACTCAACAGCCCTGATCCAACCCTTCACATCTCCATAGTTCACCATGATGCCACATCCCTCTTTTTCTATATCCATAGGCATCTGAGCATTCCTGCTACAGATCATAGGTATCCCTAACGCCATTGCCTCAACTACAGTAGTCAGTCCGACAGTATAATCAGACTCCTTGCAACAAATGACTGCACAAGCAGAACTGTAGACTTTTCGGGCAAGAGAACTGATGACATTACCAGAAATATAATGTACCCGGACATTAGAATGCAAGGATAAAGACTCAAACAGTTGTTCATAGTTGAATCCCCTGTCAATCCTACAAATATAAATATCCAACGAGGCACAAGTATGGTTAAAGGCATGGACTAAAGTTGTCATATCCCGATGTTCCTTTCCGGTAGAAACAAATCCCTGATGATGTATCCCTGTCATAGAAGCCATCAACCGATCATAAAAATCCAAGTCAGCCCCCCAATGTACGACATGAGCATGATCAGGACGAATCTTTTTCGTTTTCAAGGAATCATCTACCAGTTTTTGGGAAAAGAAAATAGTCTCATCAATTCCTCTGTAAAAGATTCTGGCCAAAGCCTCCCGTATGGGATTATGAGCGGTCACGGCAGGCTGATGGTGCCAACAGATAACAGGATGGGGGAACAATCTGAAAGCCCGAAGGAAGATAATTACTTCAAGACCACGAAAAGTAGTGGCATACACCGCATCATACGTTTTACGTCGACGCCACAAAGTCCAGGCAGTATGTAAGGACAATTTCCACCGGTAAGGTGTCAATACAGGCCGGTGATAGATCACATGAATACCCAGTTCGGGAAGATGAGTAGAACCATACAGCAGATGTCCAGGGAGCAACCCTTTAGTCCATTTCTCATAAAATGCAGAAGCTGGAATATTATGATAATAATATACTGTCATATTCTTAAAAACGAGTAAAAGGCCGAACATCAGACACAGTAAAATGCAGATACACTTTGGCCAGGCGATGCTCTTTTGTGCAAAAATACTGTTTTTTCTTTGAAATTCAATGATTAAACACTACTTTTGCATATCATTTATTGATTAGATCCCATGAGTTCTCTCAAAGAAAAAACAGCATCAGGTCTGTTCTGGGCCGCCATGAACAATGGTTGCATGCAAATTCTGAATGCCATCATCGGCATTTTCCTGGCCCGGTTATTGCTCCCCGCAGACTACGGACTCGTGGGTATGCTGACCATTTTCAGTGCCATTGCCACGACCCTACAGGAAAGTGGTTTCACTTCAGCACTGACCAACAAGAAACGGGCAACAGATAACGACTATAATTCTGTTTTCTGGTTTTGCAACTTCTTAGGTATTCTGCTGTATCTCGTCCTTTTTTTCTGTGCACCGCTGATAGCCGACTTCTTCCACCAGCCAAAATTAGTCCTTCTCTCCAGAGTAGATTTTCTGTGCATTCTTCTCTCAGCAATAGGAATTGTCCCACAGGCTTACCTGTACAAAAACCTGATGATTAAGCAGACCACCCTACTGAGAGTTTCCGTCCTTGCCTTATCAGGCATAGCAGGCATCACCATGGCCCTCAATGGAATGGCTTACTGGAGCATCGTTACGCAGCAACTCATCTATGTCGGTTTGCAAAGTCTTGGTAAATTCTTTCTGATGCCCTGGAGGCCCTCCTTCCACATTGACTTCCAGCCAGTAAGAAAGATGTTCGGATTCAGCAGTAAGATCTTGATAACTAACGTTATCGGGCAGATCAGCAGCAATATCCTGACCGTCATCTTCGGACGCCTTCTGCCGGTTAAGACAGTAGGCAATTTTACTCAGGCCAACAAATGGAATGGAATGGCGTCTTCTACCGTATCGGGCATGATTGCGCAAGTTGCCCAACCTGTATTTTCTTCCATTCAAGATGAGGGGGACCGACAATTGAATGTCCTACGGAAAATGATGCGCTTCACATCTTACCTATCCTTTCCTGCCATGTTCGGGCTGGCAGTCATTGCCCCCGAATTCATTATTCTGTTAATTTCAGACAAATGGGCAGACAGCATACCTATCCTTCAGATCCTCTGTGTCAGCGGAGCCATTGCCCCATTATACCTGCCCCTGCAGAATCTGATGATCAGCCACGGCCGTTCCGATTTATTCATGTGGGTGAGCATTGCTCAAATCATCGTCCAATGCACCATCATCCTGGCATTTGCCCGTTATGGCATTCTTACTATGATAGCCGTATACTCCCTGTTTTATATGCTTTGGACCATTATATGGCAAATGCCACTAAAGAGAATCGTAGGGTATACTTTCCTTAACCTTCTCCAGGACACGATACCGTTCATGCTCTCTGCCCTCTTCGCCGTAGGGATTGCTTACATTTCCACCATGACTTTTCATAGCCTCATCATCAGACTGATCTTAAAGGTCATTATTGCTGCCGGCATTTATTACTTGTTAATGAGACTGGCACATGCAAAGATTCAGAAAGACTGCCTGAACTATTTATTTCACCGAAACAAGAACTTGTAGAAAATGCGCAGGACATAGGCACCCGTTCAATCAACAGAAATGAATTTTAAATCCTCCTTGGGCTACTGCATCCCGCGAAGCAAATAACCCGAAATCTGAATACCATTATAAATCCAAAGGTACACCGTTAAGGCCACCAGAACTCCCCGCAAGATTTTTTTCGGCTTATCCTGCAAGCCTTTTATCAGATGAGCCATGGCCACCGGAATAATAAAAATCCACCCCGAGGCCATAATATAGACTTCACCTATTCCAAATCCCAGGATTAAATGCAATGTCACATCACAGGCGAGCCAGGCTAAAGACATCTGCATGAATCTGGAATGCCTTCCAGAAAGAATACCACAGACAAACAAGCAGACGATCAGTCCTTCTACTATGTAATTCACTATCCAGTCATATTCTACAAAGATCGGGCGATTCCAGGACAGATCCTGCATCAGATGCTGCTGATGCAACTGAATCGATTCACCGAAGAAATTTTCTACCAGAGTCTTCCACCGAGGAGTCGTAAAATTCATCAAGCTCAACAAAGGACCCTTTCCGGAAGATACGACATCATGCGTTTTCAACCATCGGTCACGTTCAGCCTGATGTCTAATCACACTTACAGAATCCTTTTCCATTTTAGCCACCTCAATCTTATGGACGGCGGCCTGCTGCGGAACCTCTACGGCATAATATTGACAACGCTGTATACCTGCCAGAAGTATCAGAGGGAAGAGGATTCCAAGAAACACATACTTCTGTGTAATGCATTTCCTGCCATTAGCAAACAAGTTGGCCAGAATGGTCTTTGCCCCATTCGTAACAGAGATTCCTGTCGTTAAGAACAATAACACAAAAGATTGGCTGACAGACATTAATTTGCCCTTCTTCATTTCCATCCCCGCTGCATAAAGCGTAAAGGTCAACAGCATCATTGAAATGATAAAATGATCCGGCACCATAGCAGGTATCAGCACATGAGCAAAAGAGAACAATAAAAGTACAAGAATCGTCGAATCCAACTGATTTAATTCCAAAACCTGACGGAACACCCTATACATAAAGACGAATGCATAAAGAGCACAAACGATGTTTAAAGCAGCAATGAAAAATACGGCCAGATTGATCCCTGTCACTCCCATCAGCCAATGATTGAGCAAATAAAAAGGATAAAGCAACGAAAGGTAAAGAGGATGGCGGACCGTCTCGAAATGCACACGCATGCCAGACGTGGTAATCCAGGACCAACAGTCATAGCCTGACATCTGAAAATGCTTATAGAAGATGGAATAAAATCCCCCTGGAACGCCTGTGGTATAAAGTCTGAAATGACTGAATATCACCAAGGCATTAAAGAAAGAAAATACCAGAAGCATGATTAATGCAAGCCAGCGTTCCTCTTTCCGTATTCTAAAGATTCCGACAATTCTTTCCATTATCATTATTTACGGCAGAGACCTGGCAAATCAAACACGAGATCCAAACCCCTTGATCTTTATTTTTAATAACCCTGCCTGATATAGTTTCTCTTATCATTACCAAAGATAAGTATATATCAGCATAATGTTATGGATGAATAAGGATGTTACGATAAGAGACGTCAAAGTCCTCATAGCCATCCTTGTCCTGCCCTTTAATACCTTGAACAAACAGCCGATCACGATGGAGATAATGAAGAGCCAGTGTGGACTCATGATATAGATCTCATTCACCCCGAAGCCGAGCCCCAAATGGAGAAACAGGTCAAAAGCGAAAAAGCTCAAAGCCATCCACATTAGCCTGTTTTTCCGTCCACTCCAGATCCCTAATCCAAACAGGAAAACAATCATGCCTTCCACCGCGTAATTCCACCAATGACAATAGTGAACAATAACAGGCCGTGAGTCCAGTACATCCTCCAGCAGATGCCTACTATGCAACTGAATTGATTCACCAAAAAGATTCTCTACAGCAGTTTGAAGTCGGGATGTAGAGATGTCCGTCCAACTCAGAAATCCACTGTGCTCCATCGGTTCTCCCGTATGCCGCGAGCTCACTGAATTTTCAGCTTTGACAATGCGTTGCCTCTTCTGTTTACCTAAAAGAGTCCTGACTCCTTCTTCTATTGCTTCCGGATTTCTCAAGGAAGTCGTATCCCGGAAACGCTGGGCCGTCTTTGCGTCCTGTTTCTTTTGAAAATGCTTTTGCCTGGCCAGATGGACTTGTCCCTCTGGAACGATCACCAACTGGTCTTCCAGTACAGCAACAGCAAAAATAAAAATCGAGGGCAAAATGACTGCCAACAAGAAGTATTTCGGAGTAAAAAAGTTTCTTTTGTTTGTGAACAGTGCTGCTATAAATACTTTAACTCCATTATTTAAGGACACCCCCGCAGTTGCAAAAAACAGCAGAAGGGTCTGCCATATCTTCAGTTGCCTCCCGTACTTCATTTGGATACCCGCTATATAGACCGTAAAGGTCAGCAAAGCCATAGATATGCCGAAATGATCAGGAACCATCAGAGAAATCATCACATAAGCAAAGGAGTAGTTCAGTGCAGACAGGATAAGCGTATCAACTCTTGTCAATCCTATAATTTCCCGGAAGATGCGATACAGGAAAATAAAAGAGTAGATACCAGCAAAGACGAGAATGACGGCAACGACAAACTGTGCACAATTCATCCCTGTAATCAACATGAGAAGTTGATTGGCTGCATAAGGAACATACATCAGAAAAGCAAGAAGAGGATGCCGGTAAACATCATAATAAAGTCCCCATGAAGAAACTGTGATATAAGTCAACGGATCAAAACCCGAAACATGAAAATCCCGGATGAAGATCCAACGATAACTTCTACGCAACAACGTGAAATTATCAAAATAATGATGTATACACAGAAAATTCAAGAAAAGCAAGAGCATCAAAAGGACCAATGTAGGCCAGCGCTCCTCCTTCCGTATTTTAAATATGCCAAAGTGTTTCAATACTGTTTCCATCATTTTACCCATCAAGATCTTAACCATTTTATGGTTACCTAATTAAATACTCTTTTCAAAGAAGCTCCTTATCATTTTCAGTTCCCTTAGCCTAACATATATTGAGTAATAAGCTCACCATTGTACATAAACAAATATATTGTCAGCGCTCCGACAAGGCTGAACATGGACCAGCGTATTTTCTTCCTTTTGCCACTGATTGCCTTCATCAGGTATCCGATAGCAATCGGCATGACATAAATCCAGTGGGCAGTCATCAGATATACTTCGTTGAGTCCAAAGCCCAACCCCAAATGAAGTACCATATCCAGACAGAACCAACTAAGTGCTAACCATAAAAAACGGGAATGACGCCCACACCATATTCCCCATAAAAATAATAACACCAAGAGAAATTCCACCACATAATGATATTTCTCCTGATAATGCACGATCATAGGACGACTGATAAACTCATCCTCCAGAAGATGACTTTTATGTAACTGTATTGATTCGCCAAAAAGATTTTCCACCACACTTTGCCAACGATTGGTAGTCAGATCCGTCCAACGCATGAACTCACCTTGGGAAATAGGAGCACCCTGTATCCGTCTGTGAGATTTCTTCTCAGACGGACCGGAGACTTTTCGGATTGAAGAGCGAGCCAAAACAGAAGCCTTACATCTTGCAGAGTGTTGGAAAAGAGAATCCTGAGCAGACGCCGATGCCAGACGGGCCACCGAATCCTGCTTTATTTTCTCCATCCTGTTTTTTGCCATAGCAGCATGGCGGGCCGTCTCTGCAGGCCAGACGAAATACCGGTACTCGAAACAACAGAATATCCATATCAAAACTGCGGGCACAATAACCGCAAAACAAAAATAGCTCCAGTGAAAAAATTTCTTGCCATTCACAAAAAGCCCGGAAAGGAACACCTTCAGTCCATTATTCAGAGATATACCACTCGTAAGGATAAAGAGAAGGATGGTATGACACATCTTCATAGGTTTCCCAGACTTGATCAATCGCCCTGAAAGATAAAGCGTAAGCAGCAGAGCAAACAATGAAAACACAAAATGGTCAGGGACCATGCTTGAAAGCATGATATAGGCGAAAGAGAAAAGCAAAGCCGTCAGCAAAATAGCCTCAGGTTTAGCCAGTTCAATCACCTCCCGGAAAATCCTGTAAATAAAAATAACAGAATAGAATGCACAGAACACTATCATAACCGCAACGACAAACTGTGCACAGTTAACGCCTGTAATCGCCATCAATCCTCGGTTGATCAAATAGGGAATATACATGACAAACGCCAGCAAAGGATGCCGATAAACGTTATAGCGTGCCTCCCAATGAGAGACGACATCATAAGTGATCGGATCAAAACCGGATACGTGAAACTTACTGATAAACAGATGCCAATAGTCATTTTGCAATGGCGTAAAGACCTCATAATATTTACAGATCGTCAACGTGTTCAGTAGAATAAAAAAGAAAAGAGCAATAATAGCCAGTCCTCTTTCTTCCCTTCTGATTCTGAATAGATTCAGTAATTTCTTCATTTACGACTGCAAAATTAATACTTTTTAATCAAAAAAAAGCGAGGTTGCAGAAATTTACCCCAATAAACAGGATATTTTTTCAACGAAAAAGAGTAACAAAGAAAAGCAGCAAAAAGAAAAGGCAAATAGACCTTGGAAGATTAAGGAAGGAAGTTTTCTCATATACGGGTCAGGAAGAAACGTACCAGCAAGAAATTAGTAGGCACACAGATGCAAAACATTGGTATTGGCGCCCACAGACGTCCCATCCCTATCCACAGGAAGAAGTTAAAGGTAATCATCTGCAAAAAATAATTGACAACATGACTGAAAAGAAAACCAGCGCCTCGTTTAGCATTGGCTCTTACATGAAAAGTAAAGCGAGTACTGGCAAAGAAATTGAAAACGAAACTGGCCAGATAGGCAATTGTCATTGCAATTGTTGACCATACATGAATATGTCCCGAGATACCCATCAAATGGATCAATATCCAGTAAATACCATATTGGATCAGTGTTGCAATAAGACCAACCACGCAAAAGCGCATCATCTGGTCAAGATTCTTATGCTCTTTTCTTTTCAAGAGATCTAACTTATCTTTTACTCCCATGCCTAATCTCTAAAAGGTTTGAAGAAGCCCTGATCAGCAAAGTTCAGCATCTCCCTATCTCCCCTGCTGTCTCCGAAAGCAAAGATTTCATAATCCTCTCTGGGTCCCTTCAAAACAGCTTTAATACGGTTAACTTTTTCAGGGCCATAGCAATTTTTCGTTTTGAACCGTCCCGTTATCCTACCATCAATAACTTCCAATTGTGTACCGATCACAACAGGGCCATTCCCCACAAAAGGCCGGACCCATAGATCCGGACTTGCACTGACCACAAGAACTTGGCAGCCACGATATAAGGCCTCATGAAGTTTAAGAACGGCCCGTTTACGTAACAGATTTGAACGATCATGTGCGAAAGCCTGACAATTCTGGTTAAATTTTTCTGCGGACATTCCCTTATAATAGAAAGTAAAAAACTTCTGTTTGACTTTCCAATTCGGATACAGATGGCACTTCATCAAAACCAGCAATGGACTGTAAATCAAAAGTCCTATCAAAAGTTGGAAATCACCTTTACTATATCGGATAAATTCTATCAGCGTATCTTTCCTCGTTAAGGTCCCATCAAAATCAAAACAATAGACTTTCTTCTTATCCATCTGACATATCATTAAAGATTCCTCTACCCAAACACATAAATAATCAGCAAAAAAGCTGCCAGCCAGGCCAGAATATCCAGTTGGATAAAGTGGTCCTTGAGCAGGACTTGAGTAGGATTGCCACTTTTTTCTTCCACTACGGTAATCTGGATATATCTCAGAAGTCCCAATAACACGAAAACACTTGTCAGATAGAGGTGATCCGTATGAAAATGCATCATTACCTCAGGGCTGACCGTATACATAATATAACAAACGAGAGTGACCGAAGCCGTTATGGTAATCGACTGATTGATAAACGTAAGATTATAGCGACTCGTATTCTTCCTCGGAGCTTTACCAGTTTCTTTCATTTTCAGCACATCATCACGGCGCTTAGCGAAACTCATGAAAAGCGTAATCAGAAAGGTCATCAGTACGATCCACTTGCTCAATTCGATACCTGCCGCATTTCCTCCTGCAAAAAGCCGGAGCACAAAACCGAATGCGACCACACATACATCAATAATAGCAAACTGTTTTAGTTTTGCACAATAGGCTAAATTCAAGAGCCAATAAAAGACAATAACTGCCCCTGTTTGTAATCTATGATCCGGTAACAACCATAGAACCAAAATCGAGAAGAAGAACAGAAGGAACATCATTTCATACGCATGACGGACACTAATCGTCCCGGCAGCTACCGGACGGTGACACTTTTCAGGGTGATGACGATCATCTGGTGCATCTTGAATATCATTGAAACAATAAATAGAAGAAGCCGCAAAACAAAAAGAAACCGCTGCAACAGCAGCAGCCCACAAATCACGGATTTCAAAGAGAGCACCTCCGAAAAATACAGGGATGAAAACAAATAGATTTTTCAACCACTGCTCTGGTCTTATCAATTTTAAAATATCTTTCATATCTGAATACGATTTTCAATTATATGGGTTACCCATCCTACAATAAGATGTAAAATCCAAGAAAGGGGAAGCGTAATGACAATACATAAAAGAAATGTTTCCCAATAATTCAAAGAATCAGGAATATACACGAGGACAAAATGCAGATGGATAAGATAAGCTTCCAAGCTCAATGCACCTACCTGGCGGAAAAACAGATTAAACCATTTCGGCGTCCTGCGAAACAAGCGGTTAAGCAGAAGGATCGTAGTCACTGTCAAGGGAATATAGAGCATACGTTCCACATACAGGGGGAATTGTCCATGCAAGTTCTGTTCAAGAAAGACACTTGACAGTAAAGTCATCAAGAACATTAATAAGATCATCCAGATAGAAGCGCCATCTAATTTTTGTTTTTGCTTTACCATTTCCCCCATATCAATTCCAATGAAGAAGATAGGCACACGGCTCCAGAAAATTTCCAGATGGCCTACAAGATGATGAATAGGCGGTATGTATTGGACGAGAATACACCACAAGATCATAACTACCGGTAACCAGCGATAGATAGGATGCCGTCTGATCAGTTCCATATAAGGTGGTGCAAAAAGATAAAGCATCATAATGGCCGGGATATACCAGAAAGAAAGTTCATCATGTAGCCAGAACCCACTATTGAACCCTATTTCTCCTATCAGCCAGAGCCACTCGTGCAAGCCCCCACCATGAAATCGGGGGATGTAAAACAAGCAAGCAATGATAAACCAGCAAGGATAAACCCGGATGAAGCGCCGAAGGTAAAAATGTCTTGCGGAAGGTACTTTAGCCCAGGAGAACCATAGCCCTATTCCACTCAAGAACAAGAACATATCAACTCCTATATTCCCTATCCTTCTCAAGCCAAAAAACTGGTCATAACGTGGCAACCCGACATGGAAGAGAATTACAAAAAGCATCGCCATTCCCATCAGTTCGCCCCGATAACGGCTGATGTTTTCTAACTCTATGTCTTTTACTTTCCACTTCATCTTATTCATTATGATTTGGTACTTCTCACATACCGGAGCTCCTTGACCGTTAGATTCCAAACATTTTAATCCATAAAGTCATTAAGTAAACACTGATACAATTACCCTTTCCATGAAGGTATATCCCTCAATGAATAGGTTTCGGAATTTTTTTCATCAACTGCTTCCATAACCAGGCCAAGCCGATACTCGCGATAATATATAAGAACAAACCCGTATAAAGATTTCCTTGCCGGCTAATCGGAATAAATATTTTCCTTGTAATAGGATGACAGATAAAAAGTGCAGCACTTATTTCCCCCATCCAAACCAAGCCACGATTAACAATATTGCGGTGATCCAATTTCAACACCTTTACCAGCGCGACACTAAAAGCACAAACCAACGCAGGCACAAAAGTCCATGTGAAGAAATTGAGGCTAAACACATAACTGAAAACAAATGACAAAAACAATACAGACCAATCAAACTGGCTTTTACCTACCCGATTCCGCCAAAACATCAACTGTTCCTGCTTACGGGCGAAAAGAAGTCCACAGCAAAAAGGAAGCAAACTTCCCATAAAATTATACCGATACCAATTAAGAGCATCTCCCTCAGGATCAAACAAGAATTGTCCAAAGACAGAAAGAGCCATCACCATCACTGTCCAGCGATTACTTCGTTGATAGAGAAGCAAACGGTAGATGACATAAAGTTGAAAAAGCATTCCGAAAAACCAATAAGGTCCAGGCCAGATAACCTGATCAGGATGAGGGAAAAAATTATTAAAAAGTCCCAATTGGGCAATAATACCTCCAACTTGATAATGAAATGCTCCCGGGGTTATCTCATCAATCATGATAAAGGCCACGAAACCGGTCACCATCATCCTGAAAAGTTTCAAAAAATGATAGCGGATAAAGGAAACAGGTTTGACTGACGAGGCTAAGGGCCTGACACTCTTGTGCTCATATTTCATTACTAGTCCATACGCACTCAAAAAGAGAAATACTGGCACGCCATAATGTCCAAAGAAAGAAAGCAAGTGAATCGGCAGCTTAATGTCCGGGGTCAACAACGCATGATTGAGCGAATCTACATTATTCTGGAAATACTGATACTCGTTCTCCCGAACAATACCCGGTAACCAATGACAATAGTTATGCAGGAATATGCCGATAATGGCAAGTCCGCGTAAAGCCTGACACTCTACCCGGGAAAGCATTTCTTTCGATCCCCTTTTATCTTGATGATTCGATTCGCTCATTTCTTATTCTATAATCCTAACCCTTTATACTTTCTGCATTTTATAAAAAGGAAATTCATTTCCACATTTGGATAGCCAGATTGAAATGATCTCCAATTCCCCCTCTTTACAGTCATCCTGTCAGTTATGCACAGCAGCTCTCTGTCTCAGTTTATCATAGTCAGTTGTATTCTTTAAGATACGGGGGCGATTTTCATCATATTCCGGACTCAAAAGATTATATTTTGCATGATAATACTTTGTATGGATACCCGCCAGATAAAGCAGCATATCCGGTAAGGCATCTGTCATAAATTTACGATGGCGGGCCTCCATTATTTCCTGGAATATCTCCGGATGATGCCGGATATAATCCTTAGAACAATAGATCCAGAAAGGAATTTCAAATTCATAATGGGCTAAAGGCCAGTCTATGGCAGATGAATGATTGCGGCAAATAAAACCACGATTACCTTCATAGCATTCTTCACCATGATCTGGCATATAGATGACGATGGCATTCTGATGAGCAAAGCGCTTGACAATCTGATTAACAATAGAATCATTATATAAACAGGCATTGTCATAATAGCTCAGCATCTTGCGTTGTTTCGGGGTCAGATTGGGACGCAGATCATTATATTGAGAAGCAAAGAAATGTGTCTGGTCACGAGGGTAACGATCACGATAGCTTACATGTTGGCCAATGAGATGAAAAATGATGAGGTTATGTGACAGCCGCATTGGGGACTTCGGATCAAAATTAAACTTTCGGTCTTTCAGATCCCGATCGTAATCCTCAAGGAGTCCCGCATCATACTGATGCAACTGAGAGTTCCTGGTATCGAATTCCTGACGACTTAAAGCAGGATGATTCAAGAAAAAGCCACCACTGAAATCATAGACTTCTTCATGAGCCTTGGGAAGGAACTGATTAGTCAAGAAAGTAACATGATAACCGGCCTTCCTGAAAATCTGTGGGAAAAGCGGATAATCGCACCATTCCCCCTTCTCTCCCACGACATGCATAGAAAAGACATTCTTGAAGACATAGCTAGTCAAGTTCCAGCAGGAGACGACATCATCATAATTTATCAGTAAGCCCGATCTTCGTAAAGCAACCTGACGAGGAGTCGTGGGCATGAAATAGCCATCCAGTTGAGCATGTACTTTGCCATAACTTTCTCCAATAATCAACACGATATTGGGAGAAGTAAAAGCACAACTATCTACTTTTATGCTTTTTGAAGCCTTCATCAATTGCCCCAGTTGTTTGCTTGCCAGATGATTGGCATAAAGACTGAACACCAGTCGGGAAACAGGTGTATAAAGTTGGGCATGATCCGGTTCGGTCAGTGTATGCTCAACCTCCCCAATCGTATTTCCGGAAAAGAGACGGACCGTGGCTGCCTTATTAGGTATACTGGCAACCATACACCAAATCAAGAACAAAAAGGCAAGAGTTCCTAAAATAGGACGAGAGGCAGGAGCCCACAAAAATATTTTTCTCTGCCAGCACTTCAAACTATTCTTTACTGCAGGAGGGAACAATTTTAAGATCAAATGCCGGCATGCATAAAAGACATGGATCAATAAGAGCAGAAGGATCCATCCGACTCTGCTAAAAAGAAGATCAAAGGAAAACAATGACGATATTGCCTCACTGGCTTCCCTGCCATTTGTCTCACCTACCAGCATCAAGATGGAAGGATTCAAGGTGGAACTAAAATCCACAAAACAATAAGTATCGGCTAGAGCTGTAAAATAAAGGATAAAATACAGGATTCCTCTGATCCATCGGCGTATTTTCAGAGGGATGAGCGTCAAAATGCAGCATGCTACATATAAGTCAAGAAAGAGTTCAGTATACATAGATGTGGCTACATGCGCTCCCGCATGATCCGGCAGCACACAAAAAGCACTTACCACACCAAGAATATACATAAACACAAAAAATCCTGAATTTGCCTTAAGAGGATATAGAAACTTTTCCATCAAAAGAGCAATCCTTTTTAAATATCTCATTGAGAGTCCACTATTTGGCCGCAAAGATAGTTCAATTTAGGCAGAGGACAAAATTATTTCTCGTTTTTCATAGCATCACCTGATTATATCCCATACCGGTAATCGCCCTCTCTGACCATTTCCTCAGCTACGATTTCAGGCACAAGATCATCTATCGGTTCATGATTCTGGATACGACGCCTGATATCCGTACTACTGATATGAATGAGCGGAGCATGCAAGAGACTGACATGAGGCGGTAGAGTACCTTCATTAATGTTAATTCCCTCCCTAGGATAAACGCATACCGGATAGTTTCTTAAAATATCCTCATGATGATACCAGTCGTCAAAATAGGCCCAATTATCCCCTCCTACAAGTAAGGTAAAGGATCGGTCCGGGAAATCCTTACTCAGTTTCTGCAATGTATTCCAAGTATAGGATGGCCGCGGAAGATGGAATTCATAATCCTTAGCCACCAGCCCCTTTTCTCCCTGTAAGGCCAATTGCATCAGGTGGAAGCGTTTACTATCCTCAAGAAGCGCTTCATGCCGTTTCCATGGATTTTGCGGAGAGACCATAAGCCATACCTCATCCAGTTCCGCTCCTTTGAGAAATTGACGGGCCAATTGAATGTGTCCGTTATGAATAGGGTTAAAAGAACCTCCGTAAATTCCGGTCTTTATTTTTTTCATGTCAGTTGTCCTATAAGGATTCCCCCAAGATGCTTTATATCAGGATTCGGGCCGGTAAATAAAAAAAGTGAACCTGAAGATCGTCTAACTTCCTTCATCACCAGATACTCTTTCAATAATTGAATTTCTATCATAAATCATCGAGACAAGACATATACCTCTTATTCGGATATTTTAGTATATCAGATTTTACAGTTTCAGTGATCTGTTCCCTTAAGAAAACGATTAATGATTTCATAAGTTTCACGTTCTGCATCTACAAGAATATCATTGACTATAACATGATCAAATTTTGAAGCGAAGGTCAATTCGTAACCAGCCTTCGATAAACGCTGTTCGATTACTTCAGGAGCATCTGTATGACGGCTCATCAGGCGGCGGCGAAGTTCCTCGATCGAAGGCGGCTGAATAAATAAGCTCAAGGCCCTTTCTCCATAAAATTTCTTGATGTTACATCCTCCCTTGACATCTACATCAAAGACCACATTCTCCCCCTTTGCCATCTGAGACTCCACTTGAGATTTCAACGTACCATAAAAATGCCCAGGGTACACCTCTTCATATTCCAGAAATTCACCTTTACTGATTTTCTTCCTGAACTCCTCTACAGTCAAGAAAAAATACTCCACTCCATTCTTCTCCATTCCACGAGGTGCACGACTGGTACAACTTATAGAGAACGCCAAATGAAACTCCGGGTGCTTCTCCATGAGATATTTCACGATCGTACTCTTTCCACTTCCACTGGGAGCACTGAAGATAATCAATTTTCCTTGTTTCATAATCATCCGTATTATTATGATCAATCAGTGATTAATTCCGCCGAATATAACTTACCGTCAATATTATTAAGGCTCAACAGAAATAAGTCTGTTGAGCCCTTATGATACTATATTTACCGAATATTCAAATATCAAAGACATAAAACGGTTCTACTCTAGACAAGTCCGCAACATTACAATGCGTTCAGCACCTGCTCCTTGATTTGCTCCAGCTCATCCTTCATCTTAACCACAATGTTCTGCATCTCAGCCTGGTTACTCTTAGAACCGGTTGTATTGATTTCTCTTCCCATTTCTTGAGCAATGAAACCAAGCTTCTTCCCTACAGGACGATCCTCATTCATTGTTTCTCTGAAATATTTCAGATGATTAGTCAATCGCTGTTTTTCTTCACTGATATCCAGTTTTTCAATATAATAGACCAGTTCCTCTTCCAGGCGATTATTATTATATTCGGCTTCAGGAATTTCCTTCAAATGCTTGATGATGTCTTCTTTGATTTTAGGCACACGCGCTTTCTCGTATGGTTCAATGCTGGCAAGCAACTTTTCGATATTATCGACTTTCTCTGTAAACTTTTTCTGAAGGGCAGCGCCTTCCTGTTTACGAAAGTCAATAAGATGCTGCAAAGCCTCCTCAATCACCCCTTTAGCTACGCACCATTCATCATCTTCCAGATCATTTGTATCCGGTTTTGTTGTTACATCCGGCATCTTGATCAGCACAGAATACCAATCATGGGGCTCCGGAATTCCGGTAGTCTTAGAAATCTCCTTAATTTGCTGATAATAGTTATCAATAAGGGCAGTATTGAGAGGAGTCGCCTCCACTACGGTATCCTGTTCGATCCAAATAGAGAAATCTATTTTACCACGCTGTAAAGCTTTACCGACAGTCTGCCGGATTTCCATTTCCTTTTCACGATAAATCGGAGCAATACGGGTGGAGAGGTCAAGACTCTTGGAATTCAGAGATTTAATCTCAACATTAATTTTCTTTTCCTTATAGGTTGCGACCGCCTTGCCGTAACCGGTCATTGACTGTATCATACTTAGTTAGCGTTAATTTTCTGCAAAACTACAAAAAAATCGGGAAAATTGATTAACTTTGCGTCCTAATTAAGAAAATATTTTATCTATGTCGTGCATATTAAACATTGAGACAAGTACGAAATCGTGCTCAGTAGCTGTTAGCGATGACGGCAAAGTCATTTTTAATGATGAAGATCATAGCGGTTCGAATCACAATATTAAATTGGGCATATTTGTAGATGAAGCTTTATCTTTCACGGATAATCATGCTATCCCTTTAGATGCAGTAGCCGTCAGTAGTGGTCCTGGATCCTATACGGGACTGCGTATCGGTACAAGTATGGCTAAGGGCGTCTGCTATGGGCGCGGCGTCAAATTGCTCGGTATTCCAACACTTGAAATCTTATGTGTCCCAGTTCTTCTACAAGAAATGATCCCAGAAGAAAATGCGCTATTGGTCCCGATGCTTGATGCCCGTAGAATGGAAGTTTATTCTCAGATTTTCGACCGTTCTCTCAAAGAAGTAAGAAAAATCCAAGCCAACGTAGTTACTTCGGATACTTACAAAGAATATTTAGATAAAAGGCCCGTGTATTTTTTTGGTGACGGAGCTTCCAAATGTATGGACATCATCCATCATCCCAATGCACATCTGATCAAGAATGTAGAGCCTTTAGCTAAAAATATGCTCCCCCTGGCAGAAAAAAGAATTGCCGAGCAAAAATTTGAAGATGTAGCATACTTTGTACCTTTTTACCTGAAAGACTTTATTGCCACTAAACCGCGTAAATTATTGTAAGATAAAGTAATAACGTCTCAACGACAAAGCCATAATGCAATAATAGCCGGGAAAAGGCAAACACCTACATAGGGGCAAGTAGTCCATATACCAAGTAGTCCATATATAGAGATTACAATTATCTTAAGGTAGTAAAAATGAATTTAGAAGGATTAGATTACAACACTCAGCGCAGCAAACTTGTTCTGCCGGAATATGGAAGGATCGTTCAGAATATGGTTGATCATGCCATGACGATCCAAGATCGCCAAGAACGGCAGAAATGTGCAGAAGCCATTATTGTCATTATGGACAGAATGTATCCAGAGAGCCAGGATACAGAGGATCATCAGCATAAATTATGGGATCACCTGGCCTTAATGAGCGGATTCAAACTGGACATTGACTATCCCTATGACATTCGGGAAGCAGAAGACATGGCTTCCTCAAAACCAAAGCCACTGCACTATCCAATGAAGAAAATACCTGTACGGCATTATGGCAGTCTGATGTTCGAGACTTTTCAGAAATTGAAGGAAATGGAACCTGGTCAAGAACGTGATGAACTAACCAGGGTCGTAGCCAATCAGATGAAACGTGACCTTGTCCAGTGGAGTCATGGGCTGAGTGATGATGAGAAAGTAGCTTCGGACCTGGCAACCTATACCGATGGGAAAGTTCAACTCGATCTCAGCAAATTCGAGTTTGACCGGATCCCTTCAAAAGTTCCTGCAGGAACCAATAATAATAAGAGAAAGAGAAAATAAGCCTATGGAATCGTTCATCATCGAAGGTGGTCATACGCTGAAAGGCACGATTACTCCTCAAGGTGCAAAGAACGAGGCGTTAGAAGTGATCTGTGCATCCATTCTCACTTCTGCTCCTGTAAGAATTAAAAATATTCCGGACATCTTAGATGTCAATAATCTCATCAAACTCTTAACTGATATTGGTGTAAAAGTAACGCAGAATAGCAAGCATGACTATACTTTTCAGTCTGATGACCTCAATCTTGACTATTTAGGAAGTCAGGAATTCGTAAGCAAATGCTCTAAACTCCGCGGGAGTGTCTTACTTATCGGTCCTCTGCTTGGCCGTTATGGAAAAGCGACTATTGCAAAACCCGGCGGAGATAAAATCGGACGACGCAGACTAGATACTCATTTCCTGGGGTTCAAAGCCCTCGGAGCTAAGTTTGTTTATGATGAAAACCGTAATACGTTCGAAATTCAAGCCAAGAAGCTTAAGGGCACCTATATGCTTCTCAATGAGGCTTCAGTAACGGGCACTGCGAATATTATTATGGCAGCTGTCCTGGCTGAAGGTACCACCACCATATATAATGCAGCATGCGAGCCGTATATACAACAGCTTTGTCACCTTCTCAATGCCATGGGAGCCAGTATCAGTGGCATTGCGAGCAATCTGCTTACAATTGTAGGTGTAAAGACCCTACATGGAGCCAGCCATCACATTCTTCCGGACATGATTGAAATCGGATCATTTATCGGCATGGCGGCGATGGTAGGAGAAGGGGTACGGATTAAGAATGTGTCCTTGCATAATCTGGGAATTATTCCTGATACTTTTCGTCGTATTGGTATAAAAATGAATATTGAAGACGATGACCTGATCATTCCACAACAGAGGCACTATACGGTTGACACTTTCCTGGATGGAACTATTCTGACATTGAGTGATGCCCCATGGCCAGGACTTACTCCAGATTTGTTATCCGTGCTTCTTGTCGTAGCCACTCAGGCACGTGGGACCGTACTCATTCATCAGAAAATGTTTGAGAGTCGCCTATTTTTTGTTGATAAATTAATAGACATGGGTGCCCAAATTATCCTCTGTGATCCTCATCGCGCTGTCGTTGTAGGGCAGGACCGGAAAAAACAACTGCGGGCCGGTCGCATGGCCAGTCCTGATATTCGTGCAGGAATTGCTTTGCTGATTGCGGCTATGAATGCCAAAGGTACCAGCCGGATTGACAATATAGAACAAATTGACCGCGGCTATCAAAATATAGAACAACGACTTAATCATATAGGTGCTAAAATTACTCGTGTAGTAGAATAGACAAAAACGACAGATCAGACGAGGAGTAAATCCATCATGAAAGAAAATGAAGTATTTTATATCGGACGGCTGGGAAAACCTCATGGAGTGAAAGGAGAAATAACCTTTCTTTTTGAGGATGATATATTTGATCATGTCAATATTGATTACCTCATCCTCAAAATAGAAGGTATTCTTGTTCCTTTTTTCGTGGAAGACTATCGTTTTCAGAATGGAGATGCGGCTTATCTGAAATTTGAAGATATTGATACAATGGATAAGGCCAGCGAATTGACGGGTACAGAAGTTTTCTTTCCCAAAAGTATAGCAGGAGCGGTTGAAAATCCTCTAAAAAGGACAGGTCTATCCCACTATCAACTGATCGACAATCATACTGGTGAAACGATTGGGACGATTGAAGGAATCGATGATTCTACATTAAATCAACTCTTTAAGGTAAAGACTCCAGAAGGAAAACATTTTCTTGTCCCTGCTTCTGAAGAGTTGATCAAGAATATTAATTCCGATGAGCATACTATCCACATCAATCTGCCCGATGGACTTCTGGACCTTTAGGGAAAAGAGTATCTTTTCCAGAACAAGGGGAATCCGGCTGTCCCGCAGAAAGATTCACCCTCAAATAAGATTTGTCCGTTGTAGTTATCACATCCTATTGAAATGAAAAAAAAGCAAATATGTATTCTCGGTTCGACGGGAAGTATTGGTACCCAGGCTCTGGATGTTATCCGGCAACATAGTGACCGATACGAAGTTTATTGCCTTACGGCCAATCATTCTGTAGAGAAACTGGCAGAACAGGCTCGCGAATTTAACCCGGCGGCTGTAGTAATTGCGACAGAAAGCCTTTATGATCAACTCCAGCAAATGCTTGCAGATCGTCCGGACATAAAGGTCTATGCCGGGAAAAGAGCATTGGATGAGATCGTCGAAGCAGGTCCTATTGACATGGTACTGGCAGCGATGACAGGATTCGCGGGTCTGACGCCCACGATACATGCTATTAAAGCCCACAAGAAAATCTGTCTGGCAAATAAAGAAACACTTGTTGTTGCAGGCGAACTGATCTGTAACCTGGCAAAAGAATACCACGCCCCTATCCTCCCGGTTGACAGTGAGCACTCTGCCATTTTTCAAAGTATCGTAGGTGAAGATCACAATCAAATCGACAAGATTCTTCTGACCTGTTCTGGAGGTCCATTCAGGCTCTATACCCCAGAGCAACTCTGTAAGGTGACCGCAGAAGAGGCGCTGAACCATCCAACCTGGAATATGGGAGAAAAGATCACTATTGACTCTGCCTCTCTCATCAACAAGGGTTTTGAAGTAATGGAAGCAAAATGGCTCTTCGGCGTGCCGCCCAGTCGAATACAAGTTCTCATCCATCCACAAAGCATCGTACACAGCGCCGTACAGTTTGTTGATGGTGCTGTCAAAGCTCAATTGGGTGTCCCAGATATGCGACTGCCCATACAATATGCGTTTTCTTTTCCGGAACGCCTACCTTTAAAAGGAAAACGGCTTGACTTGATTCAAGTTGGTAAACTTGAATTTTTTCCACCAGATATTGATAAATTCAAATGTCTTTCTCTGTCCTTTGAAGCTATTCGAAGAGGAGGAAATATGCCCTGTATTCTCAATGCTGCCAACGAAATAGCCAATGCAGGTTTCCGACGTGGAAAATGTTCTTTTCTCGGAATGGCCGATATCATAGAAGAAACGATGAAAAGGGTTCCTTTTGACCGTCAGCCAGACTACGACGTCTATATAAGAACTGATGAAGAAGCACGAAAGATTGCCACAGAAATCATGAAACATTCTTCTTAATCAGACAACTTGATATCAAAAATAACAATAAGTAAAATTCTTTTAGAAAAAAAATGGAAGTATTTTTGATCAGATTGCTCCAGTTTATACTGTCAATCTCTCTCCTGGTACTACTTCATGAACTCGGGCACTTCACCGCAGCCAAGATCTTTGGAGTACGTGTACTGAAATTCTATCTTTTCTTTGATCCTTGGTTTCATCTCTTTGAATTCAAGCCTAAGAACAGTGAAACTACATACGGAATAGGTTGGTTACCGCTAGGCGGATATACAGAAATAGCCGGCATGGTCGACGAAAGTTTCGATACAGAGCAGTTGCATAAACCTGCACAGCCCTGGGAATTTCGCAGTAAGCCAGCATGGCAACGACTCATTATCATGGTAGCCGGTGTATTTGTTAACTTCATCGTAGCTCTATTCATCTATTCAATGATCATGTTTCATTGGGGAGATACCTATATTGCTTCGAAAGACATGACCTACGGATTCCAGTTTAATAAAGAGGCTAAAGCATACGGATTCCAAGACCATGATATTCTTTTAGGGACAGACCGTGGGACCTTTAAAGACTTCAATGCCGATTTATACCGTAATCTGAGTAAAGCCAAGACTTGTTATGTCCTGCGTAAAGGGCACAAAGTTAAGATTTCCCTTCCTGGAGGAATGAACATGCTGGAGATGCTAAAAGCCTCTCCACAATTTGTCAGACCCTATTATCCTGCAAAAATCGATAGTGTGGCCAAGGGTGTCCCGGCAGAAAAGATAGGAATGAAAAAGGGGGATGAGATTCTGGCTATCAACGGCAAGAAAGTTGAGACCACTTTTGATGTAACAGATATATTAAAAGCAAAAAGTCAAGATGTCAACAAGGGAATGACCCATCAAGATAGTGTGAACATCCTCACTATCCCCATCGTTTTTCAACATGCAGGTAGCACAACACCCGATACAACTCAAGTGACACTTACTGGAGATGCAAAGCTCGGCGTTATCTTTGATGTCCCGACAATCAACCAATATAAGGAAACCCATATTTCTTATAGCTTCTTTGCCAGTTTCCCTGCTGGAATTAAATATGGCTGGGACGTGCTCAAAGGCTATGTAGGTGACATGAAATATGTATTTTCTGCTGACGGAGTAAAAAGTCTCGGTGGGTTTGGAGCCATCGGGAGTCTGTTCCCTCCAACCTGGAACTGGTATATGTTCTGGAAAATGACAGCTTTCCTAAGTATCATCTTAGCCTTTATGAATATTTTACCGATCCCGGCACTCGATGGTGGACATGTTCTCTTTTTGCTCTATGAAATCATTACCCACCGAAAGCCAAGTGAAAAATTCCTGGTCAGGGCTGAGGCAATCGGAATCGGAATATTAATATTACTACTGATCATAGCCAACCTGAATGATGTGCTACGATGGCTCGGAGTAATGTAGCGAAACTGCTTATAAGTTATATCATGCCTTTTGTTCATGATAAATAAAAAGGCATCGTTCAAGGGGAGAAAGAATCACGAGTAAATTCTTTCTCTCTTTTTATTAATATATACCACAAAAAAGTGCATTCAGAATCCATCTCTTTCCACATAACCCATCCATATATTACCTAAAATCTCTACAATAATTGCAACCTGATATTTCCTATGGTTTTATAGATAAAAAACTCTTATATTTATTAAAATATAATACAAAACAAGAAATATTCGACGAATTAATACATATTTTACTAATTTCATATTGCATTATGGAAGTTTATTTGTACTTTTGTATCCGATTTGATAGAGAAATTAGCAAAACCCGAATTATATGCAACAAGTAAAGAGAGATGGATTGTATGATGCCGCCAATGAGCATGACGCTTGTGGTGTCGGCATGATCGTAAATATCCATGGAAACAAAAGTCACGAACTCGTGGACAACGCTTTGAAGGTTTTGGAAAATCTTCGTCACCGTGGCGCTGAAGGTGCAGACGGGAAAACCGGTGATGGTGCCGGAATTCTACTCCAAATACCCCATGAGTTCATTCTTCTTCAAGGGATTCCTGTTCCTGAAAAAGGTAAATATGGCACAGGATTAGTCTTCCTCCCTAAAGAGGAAAAACGCCAACAAGAGATCCTCGCTATCATGATAGAGGAAATTGAGCGCGAAGGATTATCTTTAATGCACTTGAGAAACGTACCCACTAACTCGGACTGTCTGGGGAAGGCTGCTTCAGCCAGTGAACCTGATATCAAACAAGTGTTTATCACAGGTGTGACGGATGACAAACTGGATTCCTTTGAACGCATGCTCTATATCATTCGAAAGAAAATAGAACATCGTGTGCCAGACAAGGACTTCTATATCTGTTCCTTATCAAGCAAAACCATTGTGTATAAAGGGATGCTCTCCAGTCTTCAGTTGCGTCAATACTATCCAGACCTGACTAATAATTATTTTACCAGTGGCCTTGCTTTAGTACATAGTCGTTTCAGTACAAACACATTCCCCACCTGGAGCCTGGCTCAACCTTTCCGTTTCCTTTGCCACAATGGAGAGATCAATACGATCCGTGGTAACCGGAGTTGGATGAAGGCCCGTGAATCCGTCCTTTCATCCAAAGCACTTGGAAATATCAAGGACATTTCCCCTATATTACAACCAGGCATGAGCGATTCTGCCAGTCTGGACAATGCACTTGAATTTTTTGTCATGAGCGGGCTGTCACTGCCTCATGCTATGGCTGTCCTCATCCCTGAAAGTTTTAACGATAAGAATCCTATTTCAGATGAGCTGAAAGCCTTCTACGAATACTATTCCATCCTGATGGAACCATGGGATGGACCAGCCGCACTAATGTTCAGCGACGGCCGTTATGCCGGCGGAATGCTTGACCGTAATGGACTCCGCCCTGCCCGTTATGTCATTACAAAGAATGATACGATGGTAGTGGCTTCAGAAGTAGGTGTTATGGACTTTGATCCCAGTGAAGTAGTAAAGAAGGGTCGTCTGAAACCAGGTAAGCTCCTGCTTGTGGATACTCAGGAAGGCAAGATCTACTATGACAATGAAATCAAGGAACAACTAGCAGCGGAGCATCCGTACCGGGAATGGCTGAAAGAAAACCGGATTCAATTGGAAAATATCCATAGCGGCCGTAAGATCCCCAACAGTATAGACCATCTGATCCGAAAAGAAGTAGAATTTGGATTTGGTGCAGAGGATATCAATGACACGATCATACCAATGGCTACCCAGGCAAAAGAGCCCACAGCTTCAATGGGAAACGATACGCCACTGGCAGTCTTGTCTGACAGACCCCAGATTTTCTTCAATTATTTCAGGCAGCAATTTGCTCAGGTAACCAATCCTGCCATCGATCCAATCCGAGAAAAACTGGTGATGAGTCTGACGGAGTATATCGGACGAGTAGGGACCGGTATCCTGAATCCGGACGCATCTAACTGCAAAATGGTCCGCTTACCTTATCCTATCCTGACAAACGGCCAACTTGATATTCTATGCAATATCAGATACAAAGGATTCAAGACCATTAAACTTCCGATACTCTTCGAACGATCCAAGGGAGAAGAAGGACTTCGCGAGGCATTGGATGACCTTTGTCAAAAAGCTGAAAAGAGTGTAGACGATGGCTATAATTACATTATACTGAGCGATAGGAATGTAGATGAGACACATGTGGCAATTCCTTCATTACTCGCTACCAGTGCCGTTCATCACTATCTAATAGAAGTCGGGAAGCGTGTACAAACGGCCTTGATCGTTGAAAGTGCTGAAATCCGGGAGGTCACACATGCGGCATTGCTATTAGGGTATGGTGCCTCTGCACTCTGTCCTTATCTGACCTATGCCATCCTGGATGATCTCGTAAAACGTGGTAAGATTCAGGAAAACTATGCAACAGCAGAAAACAATTACATTGAAGCTGTCAAAAAGGGATTATTGAAAATTATGGCAAAAATGGGTATCTCTACCATCCGCAGCTATCGCGGAGCACAGATATTCGAAGCGGTCGGACTTTCAGAGAATCTTTTAAAGGCTTATTTCGGAACAGACATCAGTACGATTGGCGGTATTGGACTGAAGCAGATTGCGAAGGATGCTATAGACCTCCACGATCAAGCTTTTGACAAGAAAGAAAAATATGAATTTCTGCCTAACCAGGGTGAGCAGCATTACCGTAAGGACGGTATCCAGCATGCCTGGAACCCGGAGACCATTGCTACACTACAATTAGCCACCCGAACAGGCAACTACCAATTATTCAAGAAATTTGAAGACTTAGTAGATCATAAACCGAAACCGATATTTCTGCGAGACTTCCTAGAAGTAAAAAGTGACCGCAAGCCAATTCCTATTGAACAAGTAGAACCGGAGGATCACCTTGTCAAACACTTTGTTACTGCCGCAATGAGTTTTGGAGCCTTGTCAAAAGAAGCTCATGAAGCGCTGGCACTTGCCATGAACGCACTGGGGACAAGGAGTAATACAGGAGAAGGCGGAGAGGACAGCTACCGTTTTCATAATACCATTGACGGCATCAGTCTGGCTAACAAAACCAAACAGGTAGCCAGCGGTCGTTTTGGGGTAACTACAGAATATTTAATAAATGCCGAAGAAATACAAATTAAGATTGCACAAGGTGCAAAACCTGGAGAAGGAGGCCAGCTGCCGGGCTTTAAAGTAGATCAGGTCATCGCCCGGACACGCCACTCCATTCCTGGTATTTCCTTGATTTCTCCCCCTCCTCACCATGATATCTATTCAATCGAAGATTTAAAGCAATTGATTTTCGATTTAAAGAATGTAAATCCTAAAGCCATTATCAGCGTCAAACTAGCTGCAGAAAGTGGTGTAGGAACAATCGCAGCAGGAGTAGTAAAGGCAAAAGCCGATCTGGTAACTATTTCCGGTGCTGAAGGAGGTACAGGTGCTACCCCGGCATCCAGCAGACGATGGGCAGGAATCTCTCCTGAAATCGGATTGTCAGAAACACAACAGACCCTAGTCAAAAACGGACTCCGATCGATCTCTCGTTTACAAGTTGAAGGTCAATTGAAAACGGGTCGTGATGTTATTATCATGGCACTACTTGGAGCAGAAGAATTCAGCTTCGGCACAGCTCCTCTGATCACATTAGGCTGTGTGATGATGCGTAAGTGTAACAAGAACACTTGCCCGATGGGTGTCGCAACTCAGGATCCAAAGCTTCGTTCACATTTCCGTGGCGACTATCATTACGTCATCAACTACTTTAAATTCCTGGCTCAACAAGTCCGTGAATATTTAGCACAGATGGGGTATCACACGTTAGACGAAATAGTGGGACATACTGAACTGCTCTCACAAAAGAAGGTTAGTGATCCTAAATTCGAGACTCTTGACTTCAGCCAGATGCTTCATAAAGAAAATGGTGACAGCAGTTTATACTGCACGAAGACTCAAGATAACGATTTGAGCAATATACTGGACCAACAGTTAATCAGTGGTTCCCAGACAGCCATAGAAGATCAAGAGGAAGTTAACCTTGATTTCACCATTCGCAATACAGACCGTGCCGTTGGTACGATGCTGAGTGGTATCATTGCGAAGAAATATGGAGAAGAAGGCCTTCCTGAAGATACGATTAACGTGAAATTCAAGGGGTCTGCAGGACAAAGTTTCGGAGCTTTTCTGGTTAAAGGTATTGACTTCAAACTTGAAGGTGAGACTAATGACTATTTTGGCAAAGGCCTGAGTGGAGGAAGAATATCCATTACTCCCCCTATCCGCTCTAACTATAATGCCGAAGACAATGTAATTGCTGGAAATACAGGACTTTATGGAGCCACCAGCGGGGAGCTTTATATTAATGGACAGGTGGGCGAGCGTTTTGCCGTTCGTAACTCCGGTGCCATCGCAGTAGTTGAAGGCGCAGGTGACCATTGCTGTGAATACATGACAGGCGGAAGGGTCGTCGTACTGGGAACAACGGGACGCAACTTTGCCGCAGGTATGAGTGGAGGTGTAGCATACGTATGGGATAAGCACCATGACTTTGATTATTTCTGCAATATGGATATGGTCGAAATCAACCTTGTCGAAGAAACGAATTACCGTAAGGAACTTCATGAATTGATCCGGCAGCACTATCTCTATACAGGCTCGAAACTTGCCCGCACCATGCTGGATGATTGGAACCACTATGTGGAAGAATTCATTCAAGTAGTGCCCATTGAATACAAGAGGGTATTACAAGAAGAACAAGTAAAAAAACTGCAACAAAAGATTGCAGACATGCAACGTGATTATTAATCTCTCTCAGCTCTGTCCCTGCACCTTATTAGTGCATCCGACAGACTGGGAATGAAAGGAAAGGAAAAGAAAATGGGAAATCCTAAAGCATTTTTAACTATACCAAGAAAAGAAGCTGGCTACCGGCCAGTTCATGACAGAATCCACGACTATGGTGAAGTGGAGCAGACACTGAACAGCAATGACCGCCGGTTACAGGCATCCCGCTGTATGGATTGTGGGGTTCCATTCTGTAACTGGTCATGTCCTTTAGACAATAAAATTCCGGAATGGAATGATGCCGTATATAAAGGTGACTGGAAACTGGCTTACAAGATCCTGACTTCCACTAATGACTTCCCGGAATTTACGGGAAGGGTATGTCCGGGACTATGCGAAAAAGCCTGTGTATTGAATCTGATGCTCCATGAACCGACCACCAATCGTGAAAACGAATGTGCTATTGTAGAACATGCTTTTGAAGAAAACTACATCCAGCCTCATGTTCCTAAACGTAACGGCATGAGCGTCTGTGTGATCGGAGCAGGTCCTGCCGGATTATCTGCTGCATGCCGTCTGAACCAGGACGGATACCAGGTAACCGTATTGGAAGCCCGTGAAAACAACGGAGGCCTGCTACGTTTCGGCATTCCAAACTTTAAGTTGAATAAAGAGATCATTGACCGTAGGATCAGTCTTCTCGAACAGGAAGGAATCTTGTTCAAGTATAATCAGAATGTAGATGCCACTAAACTTCCGAAAGGCTACGATGCATACGTCATCGCAACAGGTACACCTATTGCCCGCGACTTAAAAGTTCCAGGAAGAGACTTAGAGGGCGTTTACTTCGCTCTACAATTGCTTTCTCAGCAGAATCGTGTACTTGCGGGAAAGGAATATAGCAAAGAAGAACGCATCTCTGCCAAAGGTAAGGATGTCCTTGTGATAGGAGGCGGTGATACCGGATCAGATTGTATTGGAACCGTTCACCGGCAAGGTGCCAAAAGCGTAGCTCAGATAGAAATCATGCCTAAGCCCCCTATTGGTCCTGATGATCCTAAAAATCCATGGCCTAACTGGCCCAGAACCTTGAAGATCACATCCAGTCATGAAGAAGGCTGTACACGTCGCTGGAACATCAACACCTTGGAGTTTTTAGGTAAAAATGGAAAACTGACAGGAGTAAAAATTCAACCCATCAAATGGGAACCGAACCCGGAAGGAGGACGTCCTCTGATGAAACCCGCCAGTGAGCCAGAAGTAATCAAGGCTCAAATGGTTTTACTTGCTATGGGATTCCTCAAACCTAAGCAACCCGAGTTTTCTACAAATGTTTTCGTCGCAGGAGATGCAGCCAGTGGTGCTTCATTAGTAGTACGCGCCATGGCAAGCGGCCGCGACATTGCAGAGAAAGTAAACTCCTTTCTGCTGAAGAAATGATCTGATCAGATATTTGAGAAAGACTTAAAAAGACGAATCCGATATATCCGGGTTCGTCTTTGCTTTTTATACTTCTCATCATGCACGAAGTACCGTTAAAGAAATCTGCCTTTTAAATCCCAGACCGGTACTGTAACACAATTGTAACCTATATTTAAACATCTCGTAACATCCGTGACTTATCTTTGCAAACACAAAAATCAACAACTGGATTATTATGAGTGGCATTTATTTATGCATTTTAATTTTTCTACTGTGCCTGGCTATTTTCGATCTGTTTGTAGGCGTCAGCAATGATGCTGTCAATTTCCTACAACCGGCCGTAGGTGCACGAGTAGTCAAATTCCGCACGATACTAATCGTCGCCTCATGTGGAGTTATTCTTGGTGCAATCATGTCATCTGGGATGATGGATGTCGCCCGGCATGGAATCATGATGCCTGACCATTTTTCCTTTAATGAAGTGATGATCATCTTTTTATCTGTCATGGTTACCGATGTAATGGTACTGGATGTATTCAATTCACTTGGACTCCCGACATCAACCACTGTATCTATTGTCTTCGATTTACTAGGAGGAACCTTTGCCCTTGCTACAATCAAAATAGCCCACAACAGTGCTCTATCCTATAGCGTGCTCCTCAATTCCAGTAAAGCTCTAAACGTCATTATCGCCATATTTGTCTCTGTAGCTATCGCATTCTTTTTCGGAGTCATCGTAATGTGGATTTCACGAATATTCTTTACTTTCAGTTATAAAAAGCATCTGAAATATATCATTGCTATTTTTGGCGGTATTGCTTTCACCACACTGGCTTACTTCATTTTCCTGAAGGGTTTGGGGACAAGCCCTTATATCTCTGATACTGCCAGGAACTATATTAATGTAAACACCAACAGGCTGCTGGTCTACACCTTTATCGCATCAACTATTATCATGGAGATACTCTATCTTTTGCACATTAATATTTTCAAGTTTATTGTGCTGATGGGTACCTTTGCTTTAGCTATGGCTTTTGCAGGAAATGACCTCGTTAACTTCATCGGCGTACCCCTTGCCGGACTTAGTTCTTTCCAGGACTACATAGCCAATGCCCACGGAGCTGCCCCTTCTGATTTTATGATGAACTCCCTTATGGCGAGCGCAAAAACCCCGCCGGCCTATCTCCTCATTGCCGGAATCATCATGATCATTGCTATAGGAACTTCAAAGAAGGCACAAAAGGTAATCAAGACTTCCGTGGATCTATCTCGCCAGGATGAAGGGGACGAAATGTTCGGCAGTTCTAAAGCTGCACGCGCATTAGTGCGTTTCACTCAAAATACCGGAAATGCTATTACAACCATCATGCCTGACAAACTCGTCACCTGGATTAATTCTCGTTTCAACAAGAACGAAGTCATTCTTACTGACGACAAGGCCGCTTTCGACTTGGTGCGGGCTTCAATTAATCTCGTATTGAGTGCAATGCTGATTACTATTGGAACAAATCATAAATTGCCGCTTTCGACAACCTATATTACCTTTATGGTCGCCATGGGTTCGTCCTTGGCAGACAGAGCCTGGAGCCGTGAAAGTGCCGTATTCCGCGTGACAGGAGTCTTAAGCGTGATCGGGGGATGGTTTATTACTGCCGGAGTAGCTTTCATAACTTGCGGAATAGTCTGTCTGATCATGTACTTTGGAGGGTTTCCGGTCCAATTACTTTTTATGGCTTTGGTCATATTCCTGTTGATTCGCTCTAATCGCAGATATGCTAAAAAAGAAAAAAAGCAAGATGAAGAAGATGATTCCTTCCGTCTGATGATGCGTTTAAGAGACCCAGAATTAGT
>NZ_BAACAN010000019.1:0-60315 GCF_054687055.1 Segatella asaccharophila
ATTTTTCATTGATTTTCAATCAGTTGGATGAAATGGCCCCTGCTTTGTGATTATGACAGGGAGTCTCTGCCAGCGAGCCTTTGCGATGAAACTGTTGTGGCATAAAATGAATGGCTGAATAGTTACGTATATTTGTATGTATATTGAAAAAATAGATAGTCCATCAGACTTAAAAAAGTTATCAAATAGTCAACTTGATATATTAAGTAATGAAATTCGCCAAACATTGTTGAAGAAATTAAGTGAGCATGGTGGCCATATAGGGCCCAATCTTGGGATGGTTGAGGCCACAGTTGCCTTGCATTATGTATTCAACTCACCTGTGGATAAAATCGTATTTGATGTATCTCACCAAAGTTATGTCCATAAAATGCTCACGGGACGTAAGGATGCTTTTCTTTATCCTGAAAAATATGATGATGTATCAGGTTATTCGGAACCGAGCGAAAGCAAACATGATTTCTTTGTCATCGGACATACCTCAACATCAGTCAGTTTGGCTACAGGTCTGGCAAAGGCACGTGACTTAAAAGGTGACAAAGAAAATATTATCGCAGTAATCGGTGATGGCTCGCTGAGTGGTGGTGAAGCATATGAAGGATTGAATAATGCAGCTGAACTAGGAACAAATATCATTATCATTGTAAATGATAATCAGATGTCCATTGCAGAGAATCATGGTGGAATATATAAAGATTTAAAACAACTGCGTGATACAGATGGAAAAGCGGAGTGTAATTTCTTTAAAGCATTCGGATTTGATTATTTATATGTTAAAGAAGGAAACAAAGTTCAATCGTTGGTTGATGCTTTTCAGAAGGTGAAGGATAGCGATCACCCGGTAGTTGTTCATATAAATACGGTAAAAGGGAAAGGATATAAATTTGCAGAGGAAAATAAAGAAAAATATCATGCCGGTGGTCCTTTCGATTTGACAACAGGTAAATGGAAATTTAGCAATAATGGCGAAAATTATAGTGACTTGACGGCGAAATATCTATTGGATAAGATGAAAGAGGATAGAACGATTGTTGCTATCTCGTCAGCCACTCCTACTGTTCTCGGATTCACCCAGGAACGAAGGAAAGAGGCCGGCAAACAGTTTGTAGATGTCGGTATTGCCGAAGAGCAGGCCGTAGCCATGGCATCAGCTATTGCAGCCAATGGAGCCAAACCGGTGTATGGTGTATTCAGCACGTTTATACAACGCGCATACGATCAACTCTCACAAGATCTGTGTATTAACAATAATCCAGCGTTAATCTTAGTTTACTGGGCTTCAATTTCTGCCATGAATGATGTGACTCATCTTGGGATTTTTGATATCCCATTACTTAGCAACATCCCAAATATGGTCTATTTAGCACCAACGAGCAAGGAAGAGTATTTTGCCATGATGAATTGGGGCATACAGCAAACTTCTCATCCTGTGGCAATACGTGTTCCATATTATGGTGGCGTAGTTTCAACAGGGGAGAATATTAATGAAAATTTTGGTCAATTGAATCGTTATAAAATAACCAAAAAGGGTTCTAAAGTTGCTATTTTGAGTTTAGGTTCATTTTATCAATTGGGAGAATCGGTAGTTGAAAAATTAAAAGATAAAATGGATATAGATGCTACGTTGATAAATCCTAGATATATAACAGGATTAGACACTGAAGTATTAGATGGTTTGGAAAAAAATCATGAGGTAGTTGTAACCCTTGAGGATGGTGTGTTAGACGGCGGTTTTGGAGAGAAAATAGCAAGATATTACGGACCGACAAATATGAAGGTTCTTAATTTCGGAATAAAGAAGGAATTTATTGATCGTTATTCTGTGGATGAAGTTTTTAAAGAGAACCATTTGACAGCACCTCAGATCGTAGATGAGATATTAAGTACGCTTTGAGATGATTAGTCGTATATGTAAAACCATTTGGATAAAACTATAATATGGATAGTATAGTTAATAAAACTGATGAGGATCAGAAGGGAATAAAAACTTTAATCGTATATTACTCATTAGGTGGAAATACTAAGGGCATAGCACAAAATATTCAAAAAATATTAGGTGTAGATATTGCAGAGATAGAACCTTTAGTACCCTATACTGGCTCTTATGATGATATTGTTGAGCAAGGCAAATACGAGGTAGATAATCACATAAAACCTGCGATTAAACCATTAGAAATTAAGGTTGCAGATTATCAGAGAATTATCATCGGAACTCCTACATGGTGGTATACAATGGCTCCGGTTGTTTCCACTTTTCTCACTTCCAATCATTGGAAAGGAAAAATAGTCGTCCCCTTCGTAACGAATGCCGGTTGGCCAGGAACAGCTATTAAAGATATAAAAGCTGCTTGCAAGGGTGCTATCTTCGCTAACGAAAAGGAAATGTGTTTTCATTCTTCAGACCAGCATGGGATGATAATATTCCAAAGGGAGGTTGCGGATTGGATAATAAGAATGAAGTAGTAATATCGTATAAAGATAAAAAAAAGATACCAAGAGCTGGTATGACTACATACGATTGAAAAAGAAATATCACGGCATTTATATATTGAAGCCCAAGAGAAGCATTGATTATGAAGTCAGGTTCTTTGAAACGGATAGATGTACAGAGTTGTTTTTGCTTTGCTATTTCAAATATACTACAAAATTTTTCCGCTCGCACCCTCTCCATCAATATTTTGAAAAACAAGGCGGAAGCTTTCGCAAGGCAATAGAGAATTCCAATTCATCTCTTAGAGGTAAGCACAAGAGGGAAAGGGACTACACCTATTCAGAAATGGGGAAGATGTTCGAAATGCTGGGTATAAATTCAGATTTCTGCTATTTTTTAGATCAGAATGAGTAATTAAGGTCCCACTGAATAAGTTGATTTAACATTTATTTCATTGATTAGTAAGATAGATGGCGTATTGTTTTGTTAATTAACTGGAAGTTAGTAACTTTGAATGTTAAAGTAAGCAGAAATGAGGTTCAACTCATAAAATCTGGAGTTGAAACTTGATACATTTAAGTCTTCTCTTGAAGGTCTGTCGAATGGCCCTTGATCCTTCACTTTTGTGACTGCCATTATTGAAATGATAAAATCATCGAAATAATCCCGGCAAATACCATGATTATTAGAAATCAAATTCTGATAGCTAAGAAAACCTTGGCTCTCGTTATCGCTTGATGACGAGAATCCAGTGGGGCCTATATCCTGTTTTGAAATGATTTCTTTTGCGTTTATTTTATGAATGTGTTTAATCTAAAAAAAATTATTATGGTAAATAAAGGCTTGATAAGTGGTTTTATCTTTTCTGTTTTTGCCATGGTTTGCGGATACGGACAAACGAAGGTGAATATACCGACAATACGGGTCAATTCTCTCGGTTTCCTTCCAGGTGCGACTAAGGAAGCCACGCTGACCGATAATGCCGATTCTTTTTATGTTTGTAATGCTGTGAATCGCAAGGTCGTGTTTAGTGGCAGGACAACCCCTGCGGTATATCAGAAAGATGTGAATCAAACGGTACGGATAGCCGATTTCTCTGCCGTATCGAAAAAAGGAACTTATTATCTGGAAACGTCTGGAAAAGGTCGTTCCGTCGTTTTTCCAATTAATAAGAGGGTTTATGACGATGCATATAGGGTAACTATGCGAGCTTTTTATCTGTGGCGTTGTGGTATGAATGTTTCGGGAACTTTCAATGGCGTCTGTTATAAGCATGGTGCCTGCCATCTCGATGATGGTTACGAAGATTATATCGGCTGGCCGGGGCGTAAGAGAAATGGTGTGGGAGGCTGGCATGATGCAGGCGATTATGGAAAGTATGTAGTGAATGCAGGTGTTACCATGGGCATTCTGTTTATGGTATGGGAACATTTCGGACCGACAATAAACAAAATTCGATTGAATTTACCCCGAACAGCTCCCGGTTATCCTGAATTTCTGGAAGAGTTGAAATGGGAGACAGATTGGCTGCTTAAGATGCAATATCCCGACGGTTCGGGTAGAGTATCGCACAAACTTACGAGAACAAACTTTGCGGACTTTATTATGGCTGATAAGGATGAGGGGGAGCGTTATTTCGCGGACTGGACTTCGGCTGCCACGGCGGACTTCGTCGCTGTGCTGGCTCGTGCGGCTCGGGCATTCGGACCTTATGATAAGGCTTATGCTCTAAAATGTTTGAATGCAGCTGTTCTCAGTTACAATTTTTTGCGTAAGAATCCTGATAATAAAACGTATGTCAATCCCGATTTCAAAACAGGCGGATATGAAACCGATGACAAAGATGATCGCCTTTGGGCTGCCGCTGAAATGTGGGAGACAACAGGCAAAAGGGTATATTTGAAAGATTTTGAAGAAAGAGCTGGAGAAATGAACTATAAAGTTGAGGCGGACTGGGATTTTGGAACTGTCTCAAATCTTGGAATGTTCACTTATCTTTTGTCCGGCAGGCAGGGGAAGAATGCAACCGTGGAACGTGCTATTCGTGCCAATACGATAAAAACGGCCGATGCGATCGTCAATACCGCAAGAAAAGATGTTTACCGGCGACCTTTGGGTGGTATATATTATTGGGGATGTAACGGTACGGTGGCACGGCAGGCTGTGAATCTTTATGTAGCCAGTGCTCTGGCTAAAAATAGAAAATATACTGAAACAGCTTTGGATATTATCGGACATTTATTGGGGCGTAATTATTACGGCCGTTCCTATGTGACGGATGTCGGTGTGAATCCGCCAATGCATCCACATGACAGACGTTCGGCTTCCGATGGGATAGAAGCACCGTGGCCGGGCTATCTGGTAGGCGGTGGATTGACTGCGACGGACTGGGTTGACGAACAGGCAAATTATTCTCACAATGAGATTGCCATTAACTGGCAGGCTCCCTTGGTATTCGTATTGGCATGGTTTGTAATCAGATAGTCAGTCTCATTCCGCAATAGAGTTTGTGGACATGGTCACCCAAAGCCTTTTTGAGTTCGTGATAGGCAGTTTTCCCCGTACAGTGACCTATGTAAAGGTTTATGTCCGGGTAGTTTCTCTTTAGAGTATCTGCTATCGCTTTTACGTCGTCTCGTTTTTCCGGTTCGAGATCGATAAGGTGCAATCCTCCTATAAAGGCGTTTACCCTGGATATCCCAGTGGATACGACACATGACTGGATGATGTTCAGTATTCCTCCGTGTGAACAAGAAGATACAATAGTCAGTGCACCGTCTTTCTCAATAGCCAGGGCGATTTCATCGTCTGCCAGATAAGGACCTTCTCCAGTCCCCTTGTCTACAGACAGAAATCGGTTACCTTCAGGAACCGGATGGACTTTCTGCTTTGTGAATACGAGTTTGATATGATCATTGAGACGATAGTCATCATGAATGAAATGAAAGCGAGACAGATATGTGTTTATTGTACCTTGAGGAGGACTCAGGTTTACAATAGTCGGATGCCGATGGGAAAAATATTGGTATTTGATAATCTTTTCAGATGCAATAACAGATGCTTTCCTGTTCTGTGACAGGAAAATAGGTAATCCACCAGTGTGGTCGGCATGGCCGTGTGACAGGATGAGGGTATCAATGTCTTTTACCTGAAGACCAAGCAAGCGGGCATTGTGAGCCCACAGGTCGGATGCCCCCGTATCCAGCAGGTATCTGGCTGACTTGTCTTCAATATAGATTGACAGACCATGTTCTGAAGACATCCCTGGAACCGTGTCTGACAGGTGGTTGTCCACCAGGATCGTTATTTTCATTGATAAAAAGGAATAGATGGAAAAGAGAAGTGCCTCGTCATTATAGATGGCGAACTATAAAGGCGGAAGGCACTTCCTTACTGTTAAACTCACTTGACTATTCGGTCATTTATTCTCTTCATGGTTTCTTGAGTGATGGTTGCAACTGTTGACACCGCTTTTCAGTGTTCCCTGAATGTAGTCTTGTGCCAGGTCTGCTGCTGTTTTTACCGGTACTCCCGTATAGAGTTGTATGCCGTTTTGACGGAACAGGTCCTGTGCCTTTTCGCCCATTCCGCCGGCGATGACACATTGGACACCTAAACTCTTCATCCATTTGGGATACAGTCCGGGTTGATGTTCCGGAGGAGTAATTTCCTGCTCTTCTTTGATTTTGTTATTATCAATTACAGCTACGTAAAATTTCTCACAGTGTCCGAAATGGGCACAGAGTTTACCTTTTTCTACAGGTATAGCAATCTTTTTTTCCATATTGTTTTAATGATGAAGTAAGTGAATGATTTCTTTTAAAGTATATTTCTCTTGAGGGATGATCAACTGTATGGAGGCGTCAGAGGCAAGGGCCTTAAGTTTAAGACCGAAGTTGCCGGATATGATTTTCTCGACGTTCTGATTTTGCAACAGTTTGAATGCTGCAGGTCCGGCACCTTCCGCCAGTGATCCGGCAGTGTTTCTGATGAAGGTCACAGACTGGTCCGTACTGTCGTAGAGGGCAAAGAATCGGCACCTTCCAAAACGGGAGTCCACCTCACTTGAGAGGGTGTTGTCTTTACTGCATATTGCAATCTTCATATCTGCGTTTTCCTTTCCTGCCTGTTCTTCCCGGGCATCTTGACTTTTTCCGATTACTTCCGCAACAAACTTGCAGAGGGGCCTGCAAGTTGTCTGTATGTGGATCTTCCGGAGTCTCTTCAATGTCCTTGCTCCCACACAGAGGGCACATCGTGTCTCCTTCCTGCTGTTTCGTGAAAGAACAATGGCAGTGATTGCATCTCATCCATTCGTGATTGATCTCTATTTTTCCTCCTTCTATGATCAACTGATGCCCCTCTACGATAGCTGTCGCCACTTTATTCCGCGCTGACATGCATATCCGTGTCAGCGTAGGCCTCGACACTCCCATCAGTCTTGCTGCTTCACACTGGTTGTACCTGCCATAGTCACAAAGTCGTAGGGCCTCATATTCCTCGAAGAGAAGGAATATGGCATCAGATCTCTTGACGGGACCGGCCATTCCGTATGGCTTGAGTCCGGAGATGATGGGCTTATCTGCTATTTTTCTTATTGTCTTGGGTCTTGGCATAAGGATATTCTTTTCAATTCTTTTGCAAATATAATGAACAAATGTTCATAAAGAATGCGATTTGATCTTTTTTAATATGATTTAACGAGACCGTTGGCGTTGAAGGAAAAGAGGGGGGCCGAGGGCTTGTGAAAAGGTTCCGTGCTTTCCGGAGGCGGAGTGAATGGTCTTTGAGTGACGGATGGCCATGGGCAGGAGGGAAGGAAAAAGGCAATAATTTATAAAAAGGGAAAAAGATAAGGATGGAATAGGCAGAGGATGAATGTTTTTTTGTATTTTTGCAGATGTATATGAAATCATTAGGTCTTATGAAATATCAATTGAGAAAGTTTTTCTTGTTCGTTGCCTTGTTTTCCTGTACTTTTATGATGGCTCAAGGAACATTGAACTGGCGCGATATTTACACGGTAAAGAAAAAGGATACCGTTTTCGGTATTGCCAAGAAATATGGTATCAGTCTGCCGGACTTGATGGATGCTAATCCGGAAATGAAATTGGAAGGGTACTCCTTGAAGAAAGGGGATACCATTTTTATTCCTTATGAAAAGGGGCAGACCAAGACGGGCCAGAATACGGTCTCTGGGACTTCTCCTCAAGCGGCAGTATCGTCCAATAGCCAGGTTTCTTCAAAAGTCAGTCAAGGCAGTGTGATCCGTGTGGGAATTATGCTTCCTTTGCATAATAATGATGGAGACGGCAAGCGGATGATCGAGTACTATAGAGGATTATTGCTGGCAGTGGATAATTTGAAGCAACAGGGTATTTCTGTCGATATTCATGCGTGGAATGTTCCCGTAGATGCCGATATTCGTCGCACCCTGCTGGAGAAGGGGGCTAGTCAGTGTAATCTGATTTTTGGTCCTTTATATTCCAATCAGGTGGCACCCTTGGCTTCGTTTTGCAAGACGTATGGGATTAAACTTGTGATTCCCTTTTCCATTACAGGGAGTGAGGTGACAGTGAATCCGCAGGTATATCAGGTCTATCAGTCTCCCGATGTCCTGAACAGAAAGGCGGTGCAAGCCTGTCTGAACCGTTTCCCCAATGGCCATCCTGTTTTTATTGACTGTAAGGATGCTTCTTCTGATAAGGGTGCTTTTACGCAAGAGCTGAGACAGGAGCTGGATAAGAAACATATCAAGTATGGCCTGACAAGTCTGGTTACTCCGTTGAACGATTTCGTGAAATCATTTGACCGTACCAGGCAGAATGTGGTCATTCTCAATACCGGCCGTTCTCCACAACTGAATGAAGCCATTGACAAATTGGATGCCATGACTGCCAAATATCCCGGTTTCGGAATTTCTCTGTTCGGATATACGGAATGGCTGATCTATGCGCCATACGATCTGGAGAAGTTCTACCGTTATGATACCTATATTCCTACCACCTTCTATTATAACCCTGCCAGTGAAAAGACAATAGAACTGGAAAAGGCTTATCAGGGTTGGTTTGGTACAGAGATGATGCCTGCGGGGCTGCCCCGTTTCGGTATTACGGGTTACGATCAGGCTGAATTCTTCTTGAGGGGCTATCATCAGTATGGGAAGCATTTTACAGGAGCCCGCGGGCAGAGCAGCTATCAACCCGTTCAGACTCCCCTTCGCTTTCAGAGAGTGGGCAAGGGTGGTTATCAGAACGATAGTTTTCAGTTGATTCATTATCAATACAATCACACCATCACCTCCATAGCCTATTAAAGTATGAAAGCAAGAATCCTTCTTATCAGCATGTTCTGTTGTCTGTTCTCTCTTGCCCATGCCCAGATCGGCCAGCATCGGGACGATCTCTCTCTGGGATTCAACGGGGGATATATCCTGAGCACTGTGGGGTTCAACCCGAGTGTGTCCCAGAATAATCATGGAGGCATTACGGGAGGACTGTCTTTCCGGTATACTTGTGAAAAGTATTTCAATACGATCTGTTCCGTATATGCCGAGGTCAACTATGCTTCGCTCGGATGGGAGGAGAATATTGTGGATATAAAGGATGCGGCAGTGATTGATCCTGAGACTAATAAAAAGCAGCAATACAGCCGGACAATCAATTATGTCCAGATTCCTTTCCTGGCCCATCTGGCTTGGGGGAGGGAGAAAAAGGGCATGCAGTTTTTCGTTAATGCGGGGCCTCAGTTAGGTTTCTATCTCAGTGAGTCAACGAAGAGTAATTTTAATCTCGGGGATGAGATTTCCCGTATCAAGAAGGGGACTACCAAGCGTTCGAATACGATTTGGGCACAGGATACCATGTCAGTAGAAAACAAACTCGATTATGGTATTGCCGCCGGAATAGGTGCGGAGTATACTGTCCCTCATGCAGGGCATTTCCTCCTGGAGGCTCGTTATTATTATGGATTGGGGAATATCTACGGTGATTCGAAGAGGGATTATTTCGGGAAGAGCAATTATGGAAACATCGTCATCAAGTTTTCCTGGCTCTTCGATATTACCCGTACGAAGAAATAAAATGCTTGGGAAGATCTCTCCGGGAGTTCTGGGAGGGATGTTTCTCGATTAGTGAAAGTATATAGATAAAGGGGACCAGCCACAGTATGGTGAGTCCCCTTTGTTATTTGTGATGGGCACAGGTCCGTCTTATTTCTCCTGGTTGACAATTTCCGGAATGGCCGTGCCCATGCACGAGTTAGGCATCTGGATGTGCAGCATTGTGCAGACGGTAGGTGCTATATCCGTCATCTGTACTGGCTCAGCGGTCTCTCCGTGATGGATATGCCATCCCATGAAAACTAATGGGATGTGGGCATCGTAAGGGTTCCATTCTCCGTGGGATGATCCTTTATAAGCAGGTGACGGTTTGCTTACTCCATAGTATCCGGCGCGTGGGATTACCGTAATCTCACCACTGCGCTGGCGATTGTAACCATTGATGATACGTTCCTTGAGGATCTTGGGGATCGCCATTTCTGCCACGTGTTCATTGTCTACGGCATAGATGAACATGGGATCCTTGTTGAGGAAGTTTACGGACTCATCAATTACGTCCTGCTTCTTCAGTCGGTGTGAGGCGATGATCGAATCATTGAAATAAAACTGATAGTTGTCTTCGAACATGACAGGGGAGATGCCGAATTTTCCTTGCAGATCGTTATTGAGCTGCCGTGTAGTGGCATCATAATCCCATCCGCCTCCCGGTATCCTGTGCTCGTTCATGAAGTTGTAGTTGTGTACTGCCCCGTGGTCTGCCGTGAGGAAGAGCAGGTAATTGCCTTTTCCCACTTCCTGGTCCAATGTGCGCAGGAAGTCTGCCAGGTCCTTGTCCAGTTCCATATAAACTTCATAATTCTCTTTTCCACGTGTGCTGTAGGCATGCCCTATGGCATCTGTGGAAGAGATGCTCAGCGTGAGCAAGTCGGTGACCTCATGCTGACCGAGGCCTTCATTTTTCAGGGCCGCCTTGGCCAAATCGAAACTGTAGTCCACGCCGATTTTCGTGGTGGTCTTGATGTCGAAATTGGGAGATGTATGATGGTCTTTGTTGAAGTCGGTTACCCATTCCGGGAGTTGTTTCATATAGTAAGTACTGCTCACATAATGTCCGGCAGACTGGTCCCACCAGTAAGCGGCATCGGCGCTTTGGCCCGCCGGAAGGATTGCTGCACGGTCTTTGAGTGAGATACCGATGACTTTGGACTTGAAGTCGTCTGCGGTCTTGAGCACGTCTCCTATGGTTGTGCACCACATGTTATGAGGGGACATCTGACTGTCCCAGTCGTTACTGCCCAGTCCCTTGACGGTGTTATCGGAGCAGCAGTATACGTTCTTGTCATTGATCGCAAAATAGTTGCCTGCGATCCCGGACAAGGCCGGTGTTGCACCTGAGAAAATAGCGGAATGGCCTACGGCTGTAACACTGGGAATATACGGGAGCATGGTGTTCTCGCAACTGTACCCTTCGCTAAGGAGGCGTTTGAGGCCGTCATTACCGAATTTGTCATAGTAGTAATACAAATAGTCCCAGCGCATCTGGTCAATGACGATGCCGACAACCAGTTTGGGACGTTCAATCTGTGCACCGGCGGTCAGAGCCATCAGAAGGCATAAAACTGAAAGGAATAATTTTTTCATAAATCTGAATTTGATTTTTAAATCTGAATTTGTACGGCAAATATACGAAAAATACGGAGAGGCTGATCGTCATGAATTGATTTTCCGGTTATTGTCAAAGGAACTTCATCTTTTTGTAATGTGATTCGCCTTTATTCCTGTCGGCTTGCCGAAAATTCTACTAAAAAAGACGGTTTTCCTGCACCTTGGTTTGCTGTGATCGCTGCCGATGATCACCTCTATGCACCATAGAGACTCTCTCTATGTACCATTGGGGCTGTCTCAATGCACCATTGCGTATTTCTCTATGTACCATCGGGATCTTCCATAGGCTTAATAACGTTGGGCATGATGCACGGTACGGGAGAGGATCAAGGCTTTTGAAGATCTCCATGTGTTTTGAATAATTGCGTGAGGGTGGGCAAGGAGACATGAAAAAAGGGGGAACTTTGATCAAAGTTTCCCCCTTGGAAAAGAGTATTCTCTTTTATTTCTTGATATTGGCTTGTTCGAGGCCATAATGTTTCTTCCCGTCCAGGATGCGGAGGATTACTGCAAGGACGATAGAGGCAATGCCGAAACTGGCAAAGATCCACATCGTGCTGGTAAAGTTGACGTTGCCGTTTTTCGTGTTGGCCTGGAGGACATTACCAATCAGCATCGGGACCAGGGTAAGACCAATATTCTGGATATAGAACGTAATGGCATAAGCAGATCCCAACTGTTTCATGGGGATGATCTTTGGCATGGAGGGCCACATCGCACTGGGTACCAGGGCGAAGGCGATGCCCAACAGGATCATGAGGACGATAGCAAATGCTCCTGTGTTGAGGATAGGTAATGCGAAGCAGACATGTACAGCCGTCAGGAGCACTGACCCGATGATCATGAGCGTGGCACCCTTTCCGATCCGGTCATAGATGGAACCGAAGATAGGGGTAAGGAAGATTGTGCCGAAGGGAAGGATGGCCGGGATCATTCCGGCAAAATCAGGATTCACATTGTATTTGGCAATCATCAACTTGGTAGCGAATTTCAGGAAGGGGAATACGGCACTGTAAAACAACAGGCACAGCAGTGCGATCAACCAGAATCCCGGATTGGTAAAAATGGCCTTCAGGTCCTTGATCTTGAATCCCTCTTCCTCTTCTTCCTCCTTTGATTTCAAGGCGGCAATGGACTTGTTCAACTTGGTGTCCATGATCACGTACACGAGGAAAGCAAGTAGTCCAATGACCAGCAGGAGAACGCCGAAGAGTACCGGTGAGGCTACGTTATTATAGTGATGGGCAATGATCGGGCTGAGTCCCAGGGCGCCAGCAGTGCCCAGACGGGCCATGCCGACCTGAATTCCCATGGCCAGTGCCATACTGTAGCCGTTGAACCATTTGGCAATGATCTTGGAGACGGTGATCCCACACATCTCACAGCCTACACCGAAGATGGCAAATCCGAGTGATGCAATCCACACCTGCAGTTTGTAGTCCACGCCCAGAATACTCAGGGTGTGATCGGGAGTAATAAACTGCAAGGAATAAAATTTGATGAAAGCACCGATAACCATCAGCGAGCTGGCCAGGACACCGGTGAAGCGTACTCCCATTTTATCCAGGATGATGCCACTGAAGAAGAGCATTAACAGAAAGACGTTGATCAGCCCGTAAGAGCCGGCAAAAAAGCCATATTCGGAACTGGACCAGCCTAAGCCGAAGCCTCCGCTGGCGACTGGTGTCTCCAGCATATCCTGCAGAGGTGACATGACGTCGGTGAGGAAGTAACCCATCATCATGGTGAAGGATACGATAAGTACTGCCGCCCACCTTGCACCGGCAGAGTCGCTGAGTTTCTTTTGAATTTGTGCTACCATATTATTTCTTTCTTATTAATTGTATTTGTTGAGTTGTGTTCAAATCTCAACTCTTGATATAGAAATTCATTTCTGTTTCAGGAATATCTATTTTTTTAGCCAACGGTCAAGCCAGTTGAAGAATGTCCTTTGCCAGAGAATCCCGTTCTGTGGCTTTAATACCCAGTGGTTCTCATCAGGGAAGAGTAGGAGTTCAGCAGGGATTCCCTTCATGCGGGCAGCGTTGAAAGCACCCATCCCCTGAGTATAGGGGATACGGTAATCTTTTTCCCCGTGGATGCACAGGATAGGGGTGTCCCAGTTGGCTACTGCTAGATGGGGGCTGTTCTCATAAGTTCTTGCTGCGTTAGCCGTACGGTCTTTATTCCAGTAGGCATCGTCATATTCCCAATTGGAGAACCAGTCCTCCTCCGTGTCGGTATACATGCTTTCAAGGTTGAAAGCACCGTCATGTGCGATAAAGCATTTGAAGCGTTTGTCGTGATGGCCTGCAAGGTAGTATACGGAGAATCCTCCGAAGCTGGCGCCTACACATCCTAAACGGTCCTTGTCCACATAAGGCAAGTTAGCACTTGCATCATCTATTGCGGAAAGATAGTCCTTCATGCACTGTCCCGTCCAGTCTCCGCTGACCTCTTCGTTCCAGGCAGACCCGTAACCGGGGAGTCCACGGCGGTTGGGGGCAACGATGACATAACCATGGGCGGCCATGATCTGGAAATTCCAGCGATAGCTCCAGAACTGTGATACCGGACTTTGCGGGCCGCCTTCGCAGTAGAGGAGGGTGGGGTATTTCTTCGCCGGATCAAAATGAGGCGGAAGGATGATCCATTCCTGTTCTTCTTTCCCGTCAGTTGTCTTCACCCATCTTTCCCGTACTTCACCCATTGAAAGTTGGTCAAGGATCGCTTTGTTCTCATCGGTGATCTGACTAACTTTCGCTTTCTTAGCCTTTCTTTCCGGCGTGACAATATAAATGTCGTCCGGGTGGGAGATGCTGTGCCTTGTAGTCAGCAGTTTTCCGGTGTTTCCCAGCATCTGCAGGGACCCATAATCATTCCATCCCTCAGTGAGTTGGCTGACTTTTCCCTGCAGACTGGTCCTGTAAAGGTTCACGCAAGCGTGCCAGCAGGCCATGAAGTAAAGTGTTTTCGAATCATTGCCCCACGTGAAAGCATCCACGTTGGTATCAAAACTTTCCGTGACATATCTCTTGGCGCCAGTAGTCAGATTGTAAACGCACAGGCGGTTACGGTCACTCTCATAACCATCACGTTTCATGCTCTGCCAGGCAATATATTTGCCATCGGGGGAGAATTGCGGGTTTTCATCATAGCCTACATTTATATCTCCCGGCTGATGGTTGACAGCCTGGTTGCGCATGCTCTTTGTCGGGTCTATTGCCGGTTCTTTATATCCGGCCGGCTTGCACAGATTCTTTGTCTGTCCTGTAGCAATATTGTATAGATAGATGTCTGCATCCGTAGAGGTCGCATACGCTACGCCGGTTTTCTTCTTGCAGGTATAGGCGATGTCCTTTCCGTCAGGGCTCCAGGCCAGTTCTTCTATTCCTCCCCATGGAGCCAGCGGACATTCGTAAGGTTCGCCGTCAAGAATATCAGTGCCCTCGTCTATGCCTGAAGAGGTCACCTGTGCCAGAAAAGGATGATCGATAGTCTCTACGTAATGATCCCAGTGCCGGTAGTTGAGGTCTGTGATGATCCGTCCCGTTGCCAGGGGCAGGTCGGCGGGATCTTTCTGGATACTTCCATGATAAGGAATGCTCTTGATGAGAAGGACCTGCCGGCCATCAGGAGAGAACTTGAATCCTTCGATGCTGATCTTCGAGTGGGTGAGTTGTTTGCGGTCTGTCCCATCACTGTTCATGCTCCATAACTGACCGTCGCGGAGGAATGCTATCTTCCGGTTGTCCAGCCATGCCCCATCGGTCTCGTCAGCCCGGTCCTCAGTCAGTTGTTTCTTGTTCAGGCCGTCAGCATCCATGACGAAGAGCATCTGATGACCCTTGTTCTCTTTCACACTATAGTAGCCCACCTGGTAGACCACCTTCTCTCCATCAGGAGAAGCCTGGACTGTTCCTATCCGGCCCATGGCCCAGAGAGCTTCCGGGGTCATCAGGTCACTTGAGAGCCGGATCTCGTTCTTTCCAATCATTGTTTGTGCATTCAGACTACCACATGCCATCAATATGGCAGCAGCGAGTAAAATCGTTTTATTCATAGAATATGATTTTAATCACAGGCGGAGTGAACAGATCTTCACTCCGCCTGTGATTCCGGATATTAAAGTTTCTTTTTCTTTTCTTCCAGTTCAGCCCGTTTCCGTTGCATATCCTGCTGCTGCTGCATTTGCATCTGCTGCATAGCCTGCAGGCGGGCGGCGAAACCACCGGTGGATTTCTTCGGACTTGCCGCATTCTTGTTATAATGGGCTTCAAGAATGCTGAGCAGTTTCTTGTCGTTGGTCGTCTTCCTCAGCGTATACATGATGATTGCACTGAAGGCCAGACTGATGAAGTAATAGAAATTCAATCCTGAAGAATAGTCATTGAAGACAAAGAAGAAGAAGAGAGGCATCAGGTACATCATCCATTGCATCATCTTCATCTGGTCAGCCTGTTGTCCCACCATCTGGTCTTTCTGCAATTGCATCGTGAACCAACTGTAGACGATCTGTGCGATACAAAAGAGGATGCAGGTCAGTGACAGGTGATCACCGATGAGCCACAAGTTCTTGTTCCATTCTATGATCGGGTCAAAAGTACTCAGGTCGTGCATCCATAAGAAACTCTGTCCCCGCAACTGGATGGCATTCGGGACAAAGTTGAACATGGCTATCCAGATAGGAGCCTGGACGAGGACAGGCAGGCAACCAGACAAGGGACTGACACCATATTTGGCATATTCCGACATCATCGCCTGCTGCTTCATCATCTGGTCTTCAGGCTTGTTATACTGTTTGGTCGCTTCATCCAACTTGGGTCTCAGCACTCGCATCTTGGCTGAGCTCATATAACTCTTCTTGACCATAGGATAAGTGATTACCTTCAGCAGCAGGGTGATGAGAATCAGGACGATGCCCATCGGGAAGATCTTACTCAGCCAGTCGAACACATAGATGGTAAACCATCTGTTGATCACCCTGAACAGAGGCCATCCTAGATAGATCAGGCGCTGCAACTGGAGTTTATGGCCGAACGTGCTCTCTTTTTCAACATGTTGGAGGAGTTGGAAATCGTTAGCACCAAAATAGAATTCAAATTCAGAAGGCCTTTTGCCCGTCGGATCAAAGAATGTTTTCATCTTTGCCCCATATTGCTTCAGATAACCAGACCCTTTTTCCTGTGGGATGCTGGTCATGAGAGCATCCTCCTTGAAATTACTCTTGGAGATCATGACAGCACTGAAAAACTGATCTTTGAAAGCCACCCAGTCAATCGGTTCCTTGACCGGCTGGTCAATTTTCTCTTTCCCCTGGTTGATATAGTCCGTACCTCCATCAGCCTTGTGATAGGTGAGGCTGGCATACCGGTTTTCAAAAGAGAAGCCGCGTTCCTGCTGGCGGCAATGCTCTGACCAGTCAATGTCCATGAGGTCAGTATCCGGGGAAAAGAGATTGGCCATCCCCGTTGCCCGTAGGGTCATGTGAAGCATATAGTCCTTGCCCAGCCGATAAGTCATGATGATATATTTGCCTGTAGCTGCCTTGGCCGTCATCACGACGGTGGAATCCGTGACATCCGATGGGGTGAAATACAGATCGCTGGTGACAATATTTGCATCCTTAGCGGCCAGCATGAAATTCAGGCTCTGGTCCTTGACATCAAAGAGGGTTACATTTCGGGAATCCTGAGAACCATCCTTTACTTTCAGGTTATGGCCGATATAGCCTTTGATGATGGCCTTTTCCACAACCCCACCCTTGGTGTTGAAGGTAAGAGCCACCTTCTTGTTCTGAAGGACGATCTCCTGAGCTTTTCCTGCCAGTGCAGAGTGGAAGAGGGCAGTCGTATCCGCTTCTATTTTCTTCCTGGTTTCTGCTTGTTTCCTGGCGGCAGCAAATTGTGCCGTCTTGACAGCTTTGGCGCGCTGGACATTAGCGATTGAATCTTTTACGAAGGCAGCTCTCTGCTCTTTATCTGAAGGTCTTGCCCACCAGCTGAAACCTATCAGGACCACGGCAATAAGCACAAAGCCGATAATACTATTTTTATCCATTTATAGTTCGATATTGAAAGATGAAAAACCCCTCACCTTATTTATGATTAATGGTCTGCTTTTTTTCTTTCTGAAAAGCAATGGCATGCTTGACAAAATCTAAAAACAACGGGTGAGGTTTGAGGACGGTAGACTGGTATTCCGGATGGAATTGGGTTCCTATATACCATCTCAGTTTTGGAATTTCAACGATTTCTACCAGATCGCTCTCCGGATTGCGGCCTACGCACATCATGCCGTTATTCTCAAATTCCGCCTCGTAGTCGTTATTGAATTCATAGCGATGACGATGGCGCTCGCTGATATGCTCCTGGCCATAGATCTCGTATGCTCGTGAGCCCTTCTTCAGATCACATTCGTAAGCTCCCAGGCGCATGGTCCCTCCCATGTTCGTGATATTCTTCTGCTCTTCCATAATGTCAATGACATTATGGGGCGTCTTTTCATCCATCTCGCGACTGTTGGCGTCCGTATAATCCAGGACGTTGCGGGCGAATTCAATCACCATCATCTGCATGCCATAGCAGATGCCGAAGGTAGGGATGTCGTGCGTGCGGGTATATTGGGCAGTTATGATCTTACCGTCTGTTCCCCGCTGTCCGAATCCCGGACAAATGATGATTCCATCCTGTCCCGTGAGTTTTTCTGCTACGTTCTCCTGGGTGATATATTGGGAATTGATAAAGGTGATATGTACTTTATAATCGTTGTAGGTTCCGGCAATATAAAGACTCTCGCGGATACTCTTATAGGCGTCCTGTAAATCGTACTTGCCGACCAGGCCGATCTGAACGGTATCCTTGGCTTTCTTCATGCGCTGCAGGAAACCTTTCCAGGGTTTCATCTCCGGCGTGGGGCCTACGGGAATCCCCATCTTCCTGAGGATGGCAGCATCCAGTCCCTGGTTCTGCATATTTACAGGAACCTCATAGATGCTGGGCATATCTTCACTCTGGATGACACAGTCCATATCCACATTACAGAAATCTGAAACTTTCTTCCGGATGGCATCGTTGAGATGCATCTCCGTGCGGAGAACCAGGATGTCAGGCTGGATGCCTACGCTTTGCAATTCCTTGACGGAATTCTGGGTAGGCTTGGTCTTGAGTTCATGTGCAGCCTTGAGGTAAGGGATATACGTAAGATGGATATTGACAGCATTCTTTCCCAGTTCCCGTTTCAACTGGCGGATAGCTTCCATATAGGGCGCGCTCTCAATATCACCGATCGTCCCACCGATCTCCGTGATGACGAAATCGTAATGATATTTCTGCCCGAGGAGTTTGATGTTACGCTTGATCTCGTTGGTGATATGCGGGACCACCTGAATGGTCTTGCCCAGATAGTCTCCCCGCCGCTCTTTATCGATGACTGATTTGTATATGCGGCCGGTGGTCATAGAATTAGCCTTGGTCGTATGAATACTTGTAAACCGTTCATAATGCCCGAGGTCAAGGTCCGTTTCCATTCCATCCACGGTGACATAGCACTCTCCGTGTTCGTATGGATTCAGTGTGCCCGGATCAATGTTGATATACGGATCAAACTTTTGAATGGTGATGTCATATCCCCTTGCCTGAAGGAGTTTACCTATTGATGCAGAGATAATTCCCTTTCCAATGGAAGAAACTACTCCACCTGTGACGAATATATATTTTGTTTCAGCCACGATAAATAAATATTTAAATTACCTTAGTTATAACTAATTTGCAAAGGTAGTATAAAATAATGAAAGTGCCAACCGTTTTGGATGATTTCGTGTGGCAGAATGTTCGTTTTCTCATTTTTATTTCATACCTTTGCCACCAACTGACAGACAAGAAAAGAAAATGAAATATCGGTTTTTGATCGTCCTGCTTCTGGTTTCGGTTCAAGTGGTTAAAGCACAGAGAATCGGCGGTGGACTTGGAAGAAATTATACAGGTGAATCTGAGATAGTCCGAAATTATCTGGATTCACTGAATACCTATAAGAGTTGGTTGGATACAACCTCTTTGGAAGGTGTGTTCGCTAAGGATACGATAGCGGCCCGTAATCATCTGATGAATCAGAACAGGAGTTTCTTCCTCTTGGCCCCTTTGACTTTCTATCATTTCCCTGCCGTTCATCTCCTCGGACTTCACTACGGACAGGACTCGGATCAGGCGGCAGACCAGTTCCTGGATTCTACTTTAATGAATATCTATCTGAACTATCCTCAACTGGTCCGTCAGAGTGAGAAAGTACTTATCGCCAATTCCTCGAACCTTGACAGGATGGAACCGTCAGCCCAGCAGACCCATCCGGATTTTGTGGATATAGTGTCCCCTAAAGCTCAGGAGCCTGATGTGGCTCCGATGGATCTCCTGGTCAGGAAGCCTAATTTCTGGACTTTCCAGGGCGATTATTATTTACAGTTCATGCAGAACTTTGTCTCCAGTAATTGGTATAAGGGGGGACAGAGTAATTATTCTATGCTGGGGAACGTTGTCTTCCAGGCTAATTATGATAATCACCAGAGGTTCTTGTGGAGTCATAAACTGGAAATGCAATTGGGTTTTCAGAATTCCAGGGGGGACAGCATCCATTCCCTGATGGCTACAGAGAACATGATCAGATATACGGACAAACTCGGGCTGCAGGCTACGAAAAACTGGTATTACACTTTCCAGACAATTGCCACAACTCAATTTACAAATACTTATAAGAGTAATGACCCGACGGTGTATGCAGCGTTCATGTCTCCTTTTAATCTTAACTTTTCAATCGGTATGGATTATAACGTCAACTGGCTGAAGAAGAAGTTGACGGGGACCGTTCATCTTGCCCCTTTTGCCTTAAACTGGAAATATGTCAAGATCAAGGATCTGGCTACTCGTTATGGCATTGACGAAGGAAAGCGTTCTCTGGTTGACTATGGTTCTGAGTTTACGATCGACCTGAAATGGCAGATGTCCGACTTGATCAAATGGAATACCCGCCTTTATGGCTATACTTCATACAAGAGGACAGAACTGGAGTGGGAGAATACGTTTGTCTTCCAGTTGAGTAAATTGATTTCCTGCAACCTTTTTGTTTTCCCTCGGTTTGATGATGGCGCCAGCCGTGGCATTCATGGATACTGGCAGCTGAAGGAATATCTGAGTGTCGGATTTTCCTATAGCCTGTAAAGCCTACGGGAGACTGGCGGTGTATCTGAGGCAGTCCGTCTCGTGCCCGGGTGAAAGTGCATCGCCGATAATCTGTAAGCGGGGATATTTCTGATCAGAAATATCCCCGCTTATCATTTTGTGGCGTGTCGGGATGGATTGCTTTCCTCCATCCTTCTTCATTCAGAACCGGAAGTCCACTTCTACATCCACGATAGAGTAGTTCTCCTTTTTCAGACTTCGGTCATTGACCATGGCGTATTCGCCATTGATCTCGAAATTGTGATCAAATTCATAGTCTAATCCTACTTCATACTGGGATCTCATCCTGGAAGCATCACCCGTTGGCTGATACATGTCATAGCGGGCTTTAGCGTGAAGGCGTTTCTGAATAATCGGGGCGATGACCAATGCATAGACACTTTGTGCCTGGCTCCCCTCATCTGAGATCGTGCAGTCGCCAGACGTGTTGTCATTGGTGTTACTTAAGGCCTTGGCAAAGGCCTGGCCGGTGGAATGGACAAATTCAGAACGTAAGGTCCAGTCATTGAAGAGATATTCGGCAGAGAAAGCGTACCTGCGCTGCTGAAGACTTCTTACCCCGTCATGCTGAATCTCCTGGCCTTGCGCGCTGGTGGTAGTCCAGGTGCCCTTGCGGGCATAGCTGCCGGTCCAGCCGAACGTGCCCAGACGCATGCCGGGAACAGGCATCACCCAGATACCGCCTATGATGTCTTTCTGTTGGTCTACGTCCTTGACATTAATACCCTGGCCATTGAAGATTCCTACTTGGTAATGTAATAAATTCCTGCCAGCAGCATTCTTCAGGAAATCTCCCTGCACCTGCAGTCCGATGTCCCTTCCGTTGGAACTATGTTCTCCATCACGGTCAGAGAATCCTGCCAGTTTCTCGACGGCCTGGCTGTAACTCATGAACCCCTGGTCGATCGGATTCATCGGATTCTCAAAAGTAAATGGGCGTTTAAATTGTCCTATCTTGATGCGGAGAAAATCGTATTTCTGCCATTCCGTAAACAGATCAACCAGTCTTGGAGAACTTCCCAGGGTAGAGGTGTTGCCGTTGATCTGGAGTTGGACTCTCCAGAAAAAGTCATTCATGATCCGTCCGTCGAGCATGATCCTGCCCAGTCGCAGGTTAAAAGAATTGGCTTTAGCTCCTTCTTGGCCACTGTACTGATACTGCGTCATTCCATATCCGGATAATTTTATACTGTTCATCCAGTCTGGCAATTTGGTCTGTGCGTGTGTGGTGCTGAAAAGGACAGCAGCGAAAGTGAGGAATAATCCTCTTTTGAAATTTGTCATAAATGTATAAATGGTTATAGTTAGATTTGAAAGCAATGCTATTTTTCTCTCTTCTCGAGCAGGACCACGTTCTCCACGTGAGGAGTATGGGGGAACATGTCCACCGGCTGCACTTCCACTACCCGATAGACGGGGTCAAGAACTGACAAGTCACGGGCCTGGGTGGCAGGGTTACAACTGACATAGACGATGCGCTCCGGTTCAGCATTGAGGATCACCTTGATGACCTCCGGATGCATGCCTGCCCTGGGAGGATCCGTGATGATGACCTCCGGGTGTCCGTGTGTCCGGACAAACTGGTCCGTGAGGATGTCTTTCATATCTCCTGCGAAGAAACAGGTATTGTCTATGCCATTGATAGAACTGTTCTCCTTGGCATTTTCGATTGCCTCCGGAACATATTCGATGCCAATGACCTTACGGGCACTCCCGGCGACGAAATTGGCAATGGTCCCCGTTCCGGTATAAAGGTCGTAGACCGTTTCTTTCCCTGTGAGTCCGGCAAATTCTCTTGCGACGCTGTAGAGGCGATAGGCCTGTTCAGTATTTGTCTGGTAAAAACTTTTTGGACCGACTTTGAAGGTGAGCCCTTCCATCTTTTCAAAAATATGATCCTTGCCCTTGAACACCTGGATGTCGAGATCCCCGATGGTGTCATTACATTTCTGATTGTTGACGTAAAGGAGAGAGGTGATCTGAGGGAAATGGTCTGCGATATGCTGCAGGAGAGCTTTCGCTTTCGGCTGGTCATCAGGCTGGTCATAATGGAACTGGATCAATACCATCCATTCTCCGGTATTGGAATTCCGGAACATGATATTTCTTAACAATCCGTGTTGGGCCCGTACATCGAAGAAAGTCATCCCGGTGGAAAAGGCATAGTCCCGTATTTCATTGCGGATCGCATTGTGCAGGTCATCCATCAGCCAGCATTTCTCTATCGGGTAGATCTTATCGAAAGCGCCTGTGATATGAAAACCGATACAATTATCCTGTTGGCTGGAGCGCCTGATCTGGAGTGCTGTGTGGCCATTCTCGTCGGCATGGTCATCTTTAGGGAGCTGGTCTAATTCCTCTTTGGTGTACCATCGCTTGTTGGCACAACCGAATTCGAGTTTGTTACGGTATTCCCTTGTCTTTTCTGAACCGATAATGGTCCGGAACTCAGGGAGTTGGATCTTTCCTATTTTCGTAAGTTGGTCAAGGACCTGCTGCTGCTTGGCCTTTAATTGTTCAGGGTAGGGGAGGTTCTGCCATTTGCAACCTCCGCAGATGCCGAAGTGCGTGCAAAAGGGTTTTTCCCGTACGGCACTGTAATGCAGGAACCTGACGATCCTACCTTCACAGAAGTTGTGCTTTTTCCTTGTGATCTGAACATCTGCAATATCACCGGGGACACAGAAGGGAACGAAGATGACTTTTTCCTGATCGTGAAACAAGCATTTTCCTTCTGCTGCTACCTTTTCAATGGTTACCCCTTCGAGGAGAGGTAAGACCTTTTTCTTTGCCATAACTTAATAAAATTTTGTCGCAAAGGTAAGAAATAAACTGTAATTGAGCAAGTATCTTCCCTTTCTTCCCTTCTTTTCAGGAATAAAAAGACCGGTGTCTCTTTGAAAAATGTTTCCTGGAAAGGGTGAGAACAGGAGTTGGTTCCTGTCTGGCCGCAGGGGAGGAAGAAGGGATACGGAGGAATGAAAAATAGCCCTAAAATAAGAGGCCACTTTTTTGGTTGCCTCCTTTTTATTTTCTACCTTTGCGCATCATGTATCAGAATTCTTTGAAACTTAAAACCGGATTATCAATAGTTGTATTTATCCTTTGTATGCTGAACGTTCATGCGCAGATGGAAAATCCGGTGACGGCGGGAGGGGCCGGAGTGGACCAGGTGAGATTCGGAACCTCTTACGTTACTGCCCTTGAAGATTTCCAGCGGCTTTGGGGGAGTCCAGAGGCATCTGACTCGGCTTCGATCCTCTATACGGATAAAACTTTCCAAGGGATAAAATTTGACAGAATAGAACTGGACTTCCAATATGTTGATACTTTAAGCTATTTCAATCAAGCCCGTTTTTATAAGTTTTGCCCGAGTAAGGGCCAGGCCATCCGGGAGATGAAAATCCTTGCAGAACGTCTGGGCAAAGTATATTCGGTAAGCTATGATGAAGAAGAGGGCGGCACACCTTTTTATAAAGGAGGATGTGCCCCTGTAGGACTGGATGACCTGTTTACCGTATTTGTCGCTCCTCAGGAGAGACGTTGGACGTGTCAGCTCCGGTATGGTGCTTTTTCTTATGCACACCCGGGCGCATGAGCGCTGCCGGGAAGGGTGCATGGGGAACGTGCAGGAATGCAGAGAGAAGATAATTTTGACTAAAAAGAATAGATGGTGAATATGAAAAGACTTTTTTTAATTCTGTTTGCAGGGCTTCTTTCGCTTCAGGTTCCTGCCCAGTCGGCAAGGAAAATGTGGCTTGCCATGCCAGATTCCATCATACCTTATTTAAATGCCAACCTGAGGCAGGAGTTTGTAGATTTTGCCGATATGAAAGTGAAGGCGGATGTGAAGAACCTGCTGAATGGCAATTGTGAGATGGATACCTTGACAAATGATTATGTTCATCTGACTTTAAATCTTTCGACGACGCTGGAGATGAAATTGCTTCCCCGTGAAAATGGAGATTCCATCCTTTGTCTTGTCAGAACGTTCAGTGCCCCCTCAAAGGAGAGTGATATCCGGTTCTATGATTCATCCTGGCATGCCCTTGCTTCGAAAGACAGACTGCCGGATGTGAAACCGGAAGATTTTATCTTCCGGCCTGATACCATGTCAGTAGAGCGTTTTGACAACCTTAGGGCAATGATTGAACCCTATCTGATTTCTGCAAAACTTTCTCCCGGTGATGATTCTATGGTCCTGAGTTTGGCTGCTCCGCTGGTAGGTTCGACGGAAAGGAAAGCAGTAGAATCCATCCTTGTGCAAAAGAAACTTAATTGGCAGAATGAAAGGTTTAAGTAATATTAAAGTATAGCAATTCTTTATGTCAAAAACTTGCATATAAAGGAAATTGTTGTACTTTTGCACTGTGTTTTTCATGGTATTAGATTATTAAGGTTAATAAAAGATTGGTTGTCGTGAGACAATCAATTTTTTTTTGCCCTTATTTGACCTATGGATAAAAGAAAGAATTGGCAGGAAATGAGGTTTCTTCCTGAACAGAAAAAATCTTCAGTGATTTCTGTCTGTTCTCAATAAAAGTCTTTATCTTTGCAATAATTATCAATTCTATGTCGAAATGAATTTAAAGATACGCTTAGCCGCGATGAATTTCCTTGAATTTGCTGCCTGGGGAGCTTACCTGACTTCAATGGGGACTTATTTGGTGAATATCGGCTTGGGTTCTGAAATCGGTTGGTTTTATGCGGTGCAGGGAATTGTTTCCATTTTTATGCCGGCATTGATGGGGATTATTGCCGATCGCTGGGTACAGGCGCAACGGTTGTTGGGCTTTTGCCATCTTTTTGCCGGATTGTTCATGTTTGCCGCTGCTTATTATGCTTTTTCACAACAGTCCAATATCCAGTTTGGTATTTTGTTCTTCCTCTATACGATCAGCGTAGCTTTTTATATGCCTACTCTTGCCCTAAGCAATTCCGTGGCCTATAATGCGTTGACGAAAGCCGGTATGGATACCGTGAAGGATTTTCCCCCCATACGTGTCTTCGGGACGATAGGATTTATCTTCATGATGTGGATGGTCGACATCCTTGGCTTTCAGCCGAATCAGAATCAGTTTATCGCTTCCGGCATTTGCAGCATCATCTTGTTCTTCTATACCTTTACCCTGCCCCGTTGTGATACCCATAACGGAGAGGAGAAGAAGTCTATGGTGGATGCTTTTGGCTTGCGGGCTTTTGCCTTATTCAGGAAGAAGAAAATGGCAATCTTCTTTATATTCTCCATGTTGCTGGGGGTAAGTTTACAGATCACGAATGGTTTTGCTAATCCTTTTATCACCAGTTTTAAGGATATTCCTGAGTATTCCAACACTTTTGGTGTCAATCATGCGAATATCCTGATCTCGCTTTCTCAGGTGAGTGAGACCTGTTGCATCCTCCTCATCCCTTTTTTCATGAAGCATTACGGCATCAAGAATGTCATGCTGATGGCTATGTTTGCCTGGGTTTTCCGTTTCGGCCTGTTTGGTTTCGGCAATCCCGGATCAGGGGTGTGGATGTTTATCCTGTCCATGATCGTATATGGTGTTGCCTTTGATTTTTTCAATATTTCCGGTTCACTGTTTGTCGATCAGTCAACTGATCCGAAGCTCCGTTCCAGTGCCCAGGGGTTGTTTATGCTGATGACGAATGGGATTGGGGCTACCGTGGGGACATTATCTGCCCAGGCCGTCGTGAATGCGCATACGGTAATGAAGGCCGGGATGGCAAGCACCGACTGGCGGTCTTGCTGGCTTATTTTTGCCGGTTACGCCTTGGTTGTAGCAGTATCCTTTGCGTTGATATTCCGTCCCAAGAAGGAGGGTGTTGTGGCATGAAGAAAATTCAAGTTCATTTCGGTGGCGTTTCAGAGATCGTGGGTTCCAGTGATATAGGATTGCTGACCCTGTTGAATGAAGATGAGACGAGGGAACTGGTGGTGACGTGTGACAAGCAGATGATGTATCAGTTTGCCTTGCGTACTCAACCTGTATCCGGTGTTGACCGGTTACTGCCTGAAGTATTGTGGGGGGTAATCCACAATCAGAGCGAAATAACTTTTGAAATAGATATCAATGATATTATTGACGGTGAGTATAGTGCTTTTCTGATGAATCAGGATACACTTGAAGAAATACCCATGCGGGCCAGTGATGCGATCCTGCTGTCTGTCATCGGCAAAATTCCCGTCTATGCTGATGCGGAGTTGATGAGACGACAAGGGGTGGCCTATCATCCCCAGTCTTCCGGTATGTCATTGCCGATAAATATCATCAGCGATCAGATGTTGCAAAGTGCATTGGATAAAGCTGTGAAGGAAGAAAATTATGAACTGGCGTCCTTATTGCGTGATGAGATGAGGCGTCGGAAGAACAGGCAGCATCCGATGAAGGAACAGAAATCATGAAAGAAGACCGATTTTTTTATGTTCCTGATGCCGGCTCTCTGAAAGAGTTGCCCTTTGACGAAGCGATGCATGCCATGCGTGTGTTGCGTCTCAAGAGCGGGGACGAGATATTCCTGATGGACGGTGTGGGAAACTTTTATCGTGCGGAGATCACCCTGGCAGCTACCAGGCGCTGCCTTTACAAAGTTCAGGAAAAACTGCCTCAGAGGCACAGGTGGATGGGACATATACATCTTGCCATCGCTCCGACAAAAGTGATGGATCGTATCGAATGGATGGCAGAGAAAGCTACGGAAATCGGGTTTGATGAACTTTCCTTCCTCAATTGTAAGTTTTCCGAACGGAAGGTCATGCGTACTGTCCGTCTGGACAAGATCATCATTTCGGCTATGAAACAGAGCCGGAAGCCATGGAAGCCGGTCTTGCATCAGATCGTCCGTTTCGAGGATTTTGTTATCGCTCCCCGCCGTGGACGGAAGTTTATCTGTCATTGCTATCCGGAGATCCCACAGAAAGATTTTTATACAGAACTTCAGCGTTCCGTGCTTGATCGCCAGGATGCAGAAGTAACTGTGCTGGTGGGGCCTGAAGGAGATTTCTCCATCGATGAGGTAAAGTTGGCCATGAAGCATGGCTATGAGTCCGTAACCCTGGGGTCAAGTCGCCTGCGGACGGAGACAGCAGGACTGTATGCGGTTATGTTGTCGAATCTTGTGAACAGATGTCAGTAATTTTTATTACACCCCTGATAGATACTTGAATAATTTAATTGGTGAGAAAATGCAAATGCTCAAATTGTTAACTTCACGTTTATGCCTTTTATTTTCAGGTGTAATTGTGTTATTCACTTCCTGTTCGGGGAATGATTATCTGAATGCCATACCCGGTGAGAGTACGGCCCTCATTTCCCTGGATATGCAGAAGATAGCGGAAAAATCCCCAGGGAAGGATGAAAATACAGTCCTGAAGTCTATCCTGCATGTGAAGGACATTTCTGATTGCGGTATTGATGTGGCTCATAAGATGTATTTTTTCGAGTCGCAGGACGGTAATCTCGGTCTTTGTGCCAAAGTAAAGGACGAGGATGATTTGGAGAGTTGGCTTCAGCAACTCTCCCATAAGGGAATATGCCAGCAGCTCAGTGAGCACCGGGGATTGCAGTTTACCGTCTTCAAGAGTGCATGGGTGTTGGGATTTTCCCGCCATGCCATACTGGTCATGGGACCGGTGGCAGTGAGCGCACAGGCTGAGATGATGCAGCAAATGGCAACTTACCTGAAGGAGGACGAAGATGACGGCATCAAGAGCAGTCCTCTTTTTGACCGTTTGGATACCATGGCTACGCCCATGGCAATGGTCGCCCAGGCCCAGTCATTACCACAGAAACTCGTTGCACCGTTTACTATCGGAGCCCCCCGCGGGACGGATGCTACGCAAGTGCTGATCGCCGCGGATATTATGAAGAAAGGGAATGTCCTGTTGTTCCATGGCACGACTTTCTCCCTTAATCAAGGAGTGGATGCAGCCTTGAAAAAGGCGGTGAAGGTGTACCGTCCCATCACGGGCCGGTATGCCCTGACCATGCCAGCAGATGCAATGGCTGGGGTGTTCATGAATGTGGATGGACATCAGTTCTTGCCGTTGATGCAGAATAACCGCGGACTGACTGCTCTTCTTGCCGGCGTGAATGAGGCGATCGATGTCAATAGTATCATGAATAGTGTTAACGGGGATATGAATATCATCCTTCCCGGCATGAGTGACAACAGTTTGCAGATCATGTGGGGTGCCAAACTGGCCAACAGTGACTGGTTGGCTGATGTGGGCTATTGGAAGCAGAGTGTACCCAAAGGCGGGAAAATTTCAAACTGGCATAAGAATGCCTATTATTATACGGACAAGAAGACGGCCTTCTACTTCGGGGCTTCCGATGACCTGCAATTCTATAGTGGCAGCAGTGCCGAGCTGGCTGAGAGTTCCATAAGGAAGAGCCCGAGACCTATCCCGGTTCCATTACAAAGATTCATTATAGGGAAAAAGATGGTGATGATCATCAACCTCGTGAATTCCGGAAAGGATAAGAAGTCAGATGCGCTCTCTGTCTTTACAGGTTTTCTCAGTCCGTTGTTCGGGAAGGTCAATTCAATTGTCTATACCATGAAATAAAGAAATATCATTTATGTTTTATAGTGAAAAATAGTTGGTTGTTTATACATTAAAGTAATGAACAAAATTCAGTTAAGTTCGGTCATCCCCCAGGTTTTTTCCTCTCAGGCTGATCAGTTGCATTCTGATATTTGGAATACAGACGTAACCTTTGAGAAGGGACACCTTTATCTCGTTGAGGCGGATAGTGGAAAGGGCAAGAGTACATTTTGCAGTTATATTATCGGCTATCGCCATGACTATTCCGGCAGTGTCCTATTTGATGGTACGGACTCCCATACCTATGAAGTCCCCGACTGGGTAAAAATCAGGACATTCCATATCTCACATCTCTTTCAGGAGCTGCGCCTTTTCCCGGAGCTTACGGCCATGGAGAACGTGATGATCAAAAACAGTCTCACGGGCTTAAAATCACGGGAAGAGATTGTAGACTGGTTTGACCAACTCGGCATTGGAGATAAATTGGATGCCAAGATCGGCAGGATGTCTTTCGGCCAGCAGCAGCGGGTAGCCATGATACGTGCTCTGGTCCAGCCATTTGACTTTATTCTGGCTGATGAGCCTATCTCTCACCTGGATGATCATAATTCCTGTATTATGGGTAATATTATGATGGCAGAAGCGAAAAAGCAGGGAGCAGGGGTCATCGTGACCAGTATCGGTAAGCAGATGGATCTGCCTTACGAGAAAACATTCCGTTTATGATTCTTTTATCCGATATTTAAATTGTTTGAACAATGAATTTAGTTTGGAAATTACTGAAACAACATATCAGCGTCCCCCAGTTTGTAGGCTTCTTCTTCGCCAATCTCTTCGGTATGCTTATTGTATTGCTTGGTTTTCAGTTTTATCATGATGTAATTCCTATCTTCACCTCCCAGGACAGTTTTATGAGTGCTGATTTCATGATTGTCAATAAGAAGATCAGTACGGCAAATACGATTAACGGGAGTTCAAATACTTTCAACCAGAGTGAGATCGCTGATCTTTCTGCCCAGAAATTCGCCAGGAGAGTAGGGAAATTTACTCCTACAGAATATAAGGTGAATGCCTCCATGGGGGTGAATGGTACCAATGTGTTGAATTCTGAGATACCTATAGAGTCCGTTCCCGATGGTTTTGTCGATGTTTCCCTGAAGAACTGGCAATACCATCCTGGTGCCAAGGTCGTTCCGATCATTATCCCTCGGGCTTATATTACGATGTATAATTTCGGTTTTGCCCAGAATCATGCTCTGCCGAAGATCAGTGATGGACTTGCGGGGATGATTGACTTCAAGATGTTCATTCAGGGCAATGGGCATAATGACCAGTTTCAAGGTAAGGTGATCGGATTTTCCAGCAGATTGAATACCATCTTGGTACCTCAGAGTTTCATGGACTGGAGTAATCCCCGATATGCTCCGTTCAATCATAGTCAGCCTACTCGTCTGATCATGAAAGTAGGGAACCCTGCGGATGAAAGTATCGGAAAATACTTAGGTCACAAAGGCTATGAGATCGAAGATGACAAACTGAATGAGGAAAAGACGACTTATTTTCTGAAGATGATGGTCTCCATGGTCATGATCGTAGGACTGGTTATTTCAGTCTTGAGTTTTTATATCCTGATGTTGAGCATTTATCTGCTGGTACAGAAGAATTCTTCAAAGTTAGAGAACCTGCTGTTGATCGGGTATAGTCCGAAGAGTGTCGCCAGGCCATACCAGTTTCTGACGATTGGTCTGAATGTCGGCGTGCTGCTTCTGGCATGGATTGCTATTTTCTTTATCCGGGGATATTACATGAATATTCTGGAGACCCTTTTCCCCGAGTTGAATGACGGTAACCTCCTGCCCACGATTATTGTAGGATTATGCCTGTTCGTCCTCGTTTCAGTTCTTAACATCATCGCAATCCGAAGGAAGATCATGAGAATCTGGTACAGGAAGGATTAAGGATCTGCTTATGGTGACAACGTATGATGTCATAGCAGGATGACCTGAGGTGGCAGCGAGGACTACCCCTCAAGTTTGGAAGTCTCACAAATGTAATGGTTTGTGAGACTTTTCCGTAAATCCTGTCAAAATGTTATCTGGTGGTTTGAAAAGATACATGATTATGTAAAAATCTTTGCATAATGCATCCTTCAGGCAGTGGAAGGAACAAAGTGTCAGAAAGCCCTTCAAACCGGTCATTTTGGTCCTCTTATTATCGCTGTCAGAAAGCATCCTCAGGAATTGATCAAAATCATGAATTCTGCTTTTTCGGAGTTCTTTTCTTACTTTTTCATCATTTTGTAACAAAGTTATGATCTTTTTTAATTAAATTTGCAGAGTACTTAGAAAAAGGGAGACTCCCCTAAATATTATTAATCATTTTTAGTTTAAGTTATGCAAAAAAGATTGCATTTTCTAATGGCTCTTCTGTTGTTTTTCAGTGCAACAGTAATGGCCCAGGTGACAACTTCAAGTTTAGACGGAAAGGTTGTTTCAAATGGTGAAAATGTCGTCGGTGCTGTCGTGACTGCTATTCACGAACCGTCCGGAACGCGGTATCATGCAGTGACCAATGCCGATGGACGGTACACCATCCAGGGTATGCGTGTAGGTGGCCCTTACACGGTGACGATTAACTATATCGGTTACAAGAAAGAGACCAGAAAGAACATTAGTCTGGCTCTTGGTGAGCCAGAAGTTCTCAATGTAGATTTACAAGAAGATGCTCAGACGCTCGGTGAGGTTACCGTTACGGGAAAGGCGGGAAGAGGAGGCTATGGCGCTTCTTCCAATTTCTCCCAACAGCAGATCGAAGATGCGCCGACCATTGATCGTAATATCTATGATGTGGCCAAGCTCTCTCCACTGGTAAATGTCAACAGGCATGGGGGCATTTCTATTGCAGGAACGAACAACCGGTATAATTCCTTCCAGATAGACGGTGTAGTGGCCAATGATGTTTTCGGCCTTTCTTCTACGGGAACGAATGGCGGCCAGACCAATGCTAACCCGATCTCTATGGATGCGATCGAACAGATACAGGTTGTGGCCTCTCCTTTTGATATTCGCCAGAGCGGATTCACAGGAGGTGCTATCAATGCGATTACTAAATCCGGTACGAATAAATTTACGGGGACTGCATTCAGCTACTATACGAATGAGAACATGTATAGCCACTGGAGCCCATACTATGATAAGGAACAGAAATTGACGAATGAGACCACACAGACCTATGGCTTTACCTTCGGTGGCCCGATCATCAAGGATAAATTGTTCTTCTTTACTTCGCTGGAATATCGCAAGCACTCCTATCCCTCACAGTTTTATGCCGGCGCTCCGGGTTATTTCATGACGACTGCCAGGGCAAAGGCGATGGCTGACAAGTATTATGATGTGACGGGGATACAGGAGACCTATAACAAGCGCAATATCAATCAGGAAGGAACGTCTGTTTTAGGACGTCTGGACTGGAATATCAATAGTAAGAGCACTTTGTCATTCCGCTATCAGGGTAATTTCTCCTACGATGATAACTTTGGGATCGGTGCCACTTCATTTATCTTCAACGGTTCAGGTTACCGGATGAAGAATACTACTCATTCCCTGGTGGCTGAGTTGAATTCCCATATTAATGATAACCTTTATAACGAACTTCGTTTCGGTGCAACCTTTGTCCGTGACCATCGTGATATAAGTTATAAGGGTCCTACGATTTATATCAACGCTTCTCCTAAGGTCAGTATGGGAACAGAATATTCTTCCGGCGTGAACATGCTGAACCAGAATAACTGGACATTAGAAGACAACCTCTCTATCTATTATAAGAATCACACCTTTACGCTGGGTACTCATGATGAGTATTATGACATGAAGAATGGTTTCATCCAGGCTGCATTCGGAGAATATGTCTATTCAACGGTCGATCAGTTCTTGAATGATCAGAATCCAGACAGTTTTGTCTATAAGTATTCAGATCCGACGCTGACCGGTACGACACAGTGGAAGACTCCTTTTAAGGCAGGGATCTTTGGCATTTATGCTCAGGACAAGGTGGATTTGTCCACACGCTTCCAGTTGACATACGGTCTGCGTTTTGATGCGCCGTTCTATTTCAACCATCCTACCTGGAATACAACCTTTAATCAGACTGTAGACTGGGCCGGAAACGATGGAGTACGTGTAGGCCGCCGTCCGGCTACGATGATTGCCGCTTCTCCACGCCTTGGGTTCCGCTGGTATCTCAACGACAGCCATAGCAGTTTGCTGCGTGGCGGTGCAGGAATATTCAACGGACGGGCTCCTTTTGTCTGGATAGAGAATGCGTGGGCCAATACCGGTATGGAGATGAAGGGTGGTACGCTGTACACAAATGATAAAGCTGGAACTAAAGCACCGAAATTTTCTGAATATGGTAACAAGGATCCTATGGATGCATTGAATTCTGATAAAGCCAGCGCTGCTACGCCTGATATTGTTACTGTTGATCATAAATTCCGTTTCCCGCAGGCCTTCCGTACGAACCTGGCCTGGGAGCAAGAACTGCCTTTCGGCATTAAGATGACATTGGAGGCTTTGTACTCTCGTTCTTTGAATGCTGTTTTCTTTGAAAATCTAGCCCTTCAGCCTAATGGAACCGTTTATGCTGTTCCGGGGGTGAAGAATTCTGCGACGGTCTACTATTCCAGTGTTCGTTCCAGCAATCTTGCTGATGGGAGTGGAACCTATAGTGTCAATTCCATCATTAATATGAAGAATACTAATCAAGGACATAGTTACAGTCTCAGTGCAAAGTTAGAGAAGAACTTTGCCTTCGGCCTTGACCTGATGGCCAGTTACACCTTCGGGCATTCCTATTCCGTGAATGATGGTACTTCATCTGTTGCCAGTTCCAACTGGGGCTATTGTTACAGTACTGATCCTAATCATGAGGCACTGGCTTATTCAATGTTTGACATTCCTCATAATGTTCTGGTGGAAGCTACTTATAATACCCCTCGCTATGGAAACGGCCGTTTCCAGTCTCATTTTACGTTGACTTATAATGGCTTCAGCGGACAGCGTTACAGTCTTACCATGTCAGATGCTTCGAGTTCTTCCTTCAACGGTGACTATAGCCGGGGCAACTCCTTGCTGTACATTCCTACACAGGATGAACTTGCCCAGATGAATTTCGTGGATACGAAAGATTCCAAGGGCAATGTGACAACGACAGCCGAACAGAACCGGAAGGAGTTTGAAGATTGGATAGAGAGTAATAAGTATGCCAAAGACCATCGTGGCCAGTATGCAAAGCGCAACTCTATTACTGCTCCCTTTGAAAATCATTTCGATTTCCATTTTGCCCAGGATTTCTTCTACTTGAAAGAGCGTGGGAGCAAGGTGTCTCTGGTATTTGATATTCTCAATGTCAGCAATATGATCAATAAGCACTGGGGTAAGTTCTATTCCAGTTTGTGGAATGCGAATATCCTTCAGGTGCAAAATGTCGCTTTTGATAAGACATCGAAGATTGCGACTCCTTCTTATACCTTCGTGGGCGAGACTCCTGCAATCAGTGACTATTCCAGCCGCTGGCACATGCAGATCGGCCTTCGTGTAACATTCTAAGGACAGTGCTGCTGTAAAAGCAGACAAGAATAAAAAAATTGGGGTATCTCCTGGAGGGGATATTCCAATTTTTTTGTTATCTTTGTCCTTGTTTTTACTTCAGATTAACAGATATATTTATGATTATAGATTTTGATCAGATCAAGGAAGCCCATATTCAAAACTTCAAGGGAGGTAAGGGCGAGTTAGATACACGTAATTACGTGGATGATAAAGTGAAGATCATGTATTCGACCCTTCGTCCCGGGGCTTCTACCGGCCTACATACCCATGAAGGGAACTGTGAGATTATTTTTGTGATTAGTGGGGTAGCAACCTTCCATTTTGACGGGAAGGTAGAGGTGGCTCGCGAGGGTCAGGTGCATTATTGTCCGATGGGCCATTCTCATTACATGGAGAACCTTACCGACCATGACCTGGTATACTATGCCATCGTTCCGGAACATCACTGATCAGGGGCGTTATCTGGCAGAATAGGGGTGACGGGCACGCGGCCACTGTCTTGAAGTTGTTGCAGACGGCGCCTGGCTACCGGGTGACCGGGATAGAGTGTCAAGGCTTTCTGATAGTTCTTTGCGGCAGCGTCGTATATCTTTTCAGTTTCACATTCTTTTCCTAAAAGGACATATTCCGTGGATAATTTCTTCAGGTAGTTTTCCTTTTCCTTCCAGTCTTCCTTCAACTGTTCGTTTTCTTCACGGAGTTGGTTGATCACATTCAGCTCACGGCGAATTAGTCGTTTGGCGGCAGGTTGTTCAATATCATAACGGCTGTGGATGGCCACGAAGAAATGATCAATGGCCGCCTGCATATCACCTCGTTCAAAGGCTTGCAGCGCTTGGGCATATTCCTGGTCAGCTTTACTTTGTGCAAGAGCTGTCTGGATAATATTCCTGTTATTGTAATTCCTGGCAAATTGCCTGACCTCATTATGCACGAAAACTTCATCCCTGCGGATGGGCTCTTTCAGACTGATCCCCTGCAATGAAGTGCAGCGTGAGAGGGCAACATAGGTCTGGCCGCAGGCAAATACTCCACCGGTAAAATCTATCTTGACTTGGTTGAAGGTTAACCCCTGACTTTTATGAACGGTTATCGCCCATGCCAGACGGATGGGATACTGGATATACCTTCCTATTTCTTCTTCCTCAATTTTCTTTTCCGTTTCATCGAAATGATAACGGATATTGCTCCAGGCAGTTTGCTCCACGGAGACTTCCTCTCCCTTTTCTGTTGTGATATAGATCAGGGCGTCCTGAGGATTTTCTTTGATATTGTCATATCCTGTGACCGTTCCCAGTGTTCCGTTCACCCACTGATGATTGATGTCATTCTTGATGAAAATGATTTGTGCCCCTGGCTTCAAGGATAATTCTACAGGTGTAGGAAGGCTGTTGTCAGGAAATTCTCCTTCTACACTTCCACGAAAGAGAACGGGTTGTCCTGACAGTTCTTCGAGGTGCTTTTGATTGATCTGGTCAACGGTGTCCCTGCGAGTAGACAGCGTTATGGACAGTTGGCTATGGTCTTCGTCCAACTTCGCTCCTACGCGTTGGTTAAGGGTATCCAGGTCTTCACTGTTTACCTGTGAGGTGCGGATATGGTCAAGGATATGAATGAACACAGGATCTTTCTGACGGTATACTCTTTTCAATTCAATGCTTACCAACTGGAATTGCTGGAACACTCTGGCATCAAAGAAATAGCTGGAAGGATAGTAAGGAGATAACAGTTTGCGGTCATCTTCTTTTACGACGGGTTCAAGTTGGTAGATGTCTCCGACAAGAAGCAGTTGTTTCCCTCCGAAGGGTTCCCGCATATTGTGGCAGTATACGCGCAGGACTTTATCTATGAAGTCCATAATGTCAGCCCGCACCATACTGATCTCGTCAATGATGATCAGTTCCAGACTCTTAAGGAGTTGGATCTTTTCAGAATTATATTTTAAGGTCTTCCGGATATTCCGGATGGAATATCTGCAATCATCGGGGAGTAGGGGATAAAAGGGGAGTTTGAAGAAACTATGCATTGTGGAACCTCCGGCATTAATTGCTGCAATGCCAGTAGGAGCCAGGATGACATGTTTTTTCTTTGTCTTTGCTGCGATATAACGCAAGAAGGTTGACTTACCTGTTCCCGCTTTTCCTGTGAGGAAGAGAGACCGGTGCGTAAATTGAATAATCTGGAGTGCTTGCTGCAACTCCAGATTATTGAGATCAATTTTTTCTTCTATGCGTTCTTTAGCTTGTTGAATATTTTTTATTTTATTCTCCTTTCTTTGATGGATCATGGAAGGATCAGAGATTATTCAGATTGACAGGCTCTTCACCTTGATGCCGCTTGCCGCCTTTGCCGTTATTGTTAGGAGCGTTGTTGTTTTCAGGCTGCTCAGTGGCATTTCCGTTAGCCGGTGCAACCGGATTTCCATTTTCATCAAATTGAATTTCCTGATCTGCAGATGAGTTGGTACTGTCTGATTTCGTACTTGTCTTCTTTACAGCAGGAGCTTTATAGTAGCTTGCGCAAGTATACATGCTCTTGGTAATATCTTCTTCATCCGGTTTCGGGAATTTAGCATGGTATTTCCTGAAGCGAGGGTCATTCAAGACAGACTTCAGGAAGGTTCCGCATATCGGCAGGGCCGTTCGTGATCCTTGTCCCAAGGCCCCTGACCGGAAGTGGATACATCGGTATTCTCCTCCTACCCATGCGCCGACGACCAGATTAGGAGTGACAGCCTCATACCATGCATCAGAGTGATTGTTCGTCGTTCCTGTCTTCCCTCCAAAACTAGTATCCCTGAATTTATCAATGTAAGCCCGTAGTCTAGAGGAGGTGCCGCCTGGATCCGTGAGCCCGCTCATCAGCATCTGTTGCATCAGATAAGCGCTTTTATAAGGGATGACCTGGTTATCATCAGTGGGTCCCACGTAAACTTCCTTACCCTTATGGTCCAGAATCCTGGTTACGAGAACCGGGTCATGGTGCTTCCCTTCATTAGGGATCACGCTATAGGCATTGGTCAGTTCCAACAGATTGACATCACTTGACCCTAAAGCCAGTGAAGGTTCGTCGTCGAGCGGACTTTTGATACCCATAGCCTGTGCGGTAGCGATAATTCGCTTGATACCCATTTCCTGACCAATTCTGACTGCGATGGAATTGATACTCTGTGCAAAGGCACTCTTCAGCGGAATAGAGTCTCCTGAAAAATGTCCATTCGCGTTGGTGGGCTGCCAGGTAACCTCCATGTGTTTTTTCTTATCATAGACCTGCATGGAGATAAACTCATCCCTGCGCTTGTCACAAGGGGTCAAGCCCTGGTTCATCGCTTCCGTGTAAACGAATAGCTTGAAGGTGGAACCCGGTTGTCTTTCTGCCGTTACTTTATCATATTTCCAGTGGTTAAAATCAATGTCACCTACCCATGCCTTTACATATCCGGTCTGCGGCTCCATGGCTACCATGGCACAATGCATAAAATGAACCATATATCTGATAGAGTCCATGGTGGAAATATTTTTCTCTATTGTTCCCTTTTCATAGTCGAAAAGTTTTACAGGATGAGGTTTATTCAGGTAATAAGTTACAGAGTCCAGGTTGTTATGGTATTTCTGGCAGAGGTATTTATAGACCGGCTGCTTTTCAGCTACCCCCTCGATGAATCCCGGAATGACATGTCCGTTTTCATCGATCCATGGATCATTATTGCCCCATTGACTCTTGAAATCCTGCTGGATGCTTTTCATCTGTTTTACGGCAGCGTCCTCTGCATACCTCTGCATACGCGTGTCAATAGTCGTATAGATCTTTAATCCACTTGTATACAGATCGTATCCGTTCTCTTCACACCAGTTTTTCAGGTATTGGGCTACAGCCTCCCGGAAATACTTCGCCTGGCCGTCATAGTTCTCTTCTACCTTGAAGTTCAGTTTGATAGGTATCCTGGAGATTGAATCGAAAGCGGTCTTGCTCAGATCACCATATTCTACCATATTTGCAAGTACGGTATTACGGCGGGCAATACTGTTTTTAGGATTTGTACGGGGGTTATAGTAAGACGTGGCTTTCAGCATTCCTACAAGCAGGGCAGCCTGTTCTGTCGTAAGATCCTTAGGTGTTGTATTGAAGTAGGTCTTCGCAGCCGTTTTGATGCCATACGCATTGGAACCGAAGTCTACGGTGTTGGCATACATGGTCAAGATCTCTTTCTTGCTGTACACGGTTTCCAATTTTGTAGCAATAATCCATTCCTTGCTTTTGACCACGAGGATCCTGAGTCCCGGGATGAGACCTACCAGTCCGGTGGAGTATTGGGAGCGGACGCGGAACATATTCTTTGCCAGTTGCTGAGTGATCGTTGAGGCACCGCGGCTGTCATGATGAAAGATGGCATCTTTCATAGCCGAGAAAACACCGATGGGGTCAATACCGAAATGATGGTAGAACCGCACATCCTCAGTATCGATCAATCCTCTGAAAAAAGCAGGATTGATCTCGTTGTATTTAACAGGTGTACGGTTTTGATTGAAATATTTTCCGATCAGCACACCATCCGCACTATAAATTTCCGAAGCCTCGTTGACCGGAGGGTTCATGATGCCGGACAGATAACCCGGTGATTTGCCAAAAAGCCAAAGAAAGTTGATGTCAACGGCCCCTAAATAGAGGAAGAAGACGATAATGCAGGAAGCGATGACAATGCCCGTCTTGGTATACCATCGCCTTCCCTTATAGAGTCCCTTGTACCACGGCCAGAAGGTACGTATCTTCTGCCAAGTCCAGTTGATCAATTTGCCTATTTTCTTCATAATTTATTGCCTGTTTTGTTTGCTTTTTGAGTAATTTATGATTGCAAATGTACCTATTTATTTGTTAAAGCCATGCTCTCGTCTATATAATTTATGATTTCTTTAATGTTATCGGGATTCATCCAATGAATTTGCTGGTCGTGCTTGAACCAGGTGAGTTGTTTCCGCATATACCGGCGCGTATTTGATTGAATTCTCCGGACAGCCTCTTTCAGATCTATGGCTCCGTCAAAATAGTCGAAGAGCTCTTTATATCCTACAGTGTTCAAGGCTGTCAGTCCCCTTTGAGGATAGACCCTTCTGGCTTCCTGTTCCAGTCCCGTATCCATCATTTCAAGAACACGGCCGTTGATTCGTTCATAGAGCAGGTTCCTGTCGCGGTTCAGTCCTATTTTAAGTATATGAAAAGGGCGCACTTTGGGTGTATGATGGCGGAATGAGGTGTAGGTACGCCCCGTCATCCTGCAGATCTCCAAGGCATGAATGACGCGTCGTGGATTTTTTCTATCCACGATGGCCCAGTGTTCAGGGTCACGATGGCGTAATTCATCCACAAGTGCAGGCAGGCCTTCCGTGCTCAATCGTTGCATCATCAGGGCACGTGTGGCAGGGTCAACGGTAGGAATATCGTCAATGCCCTTACAGACCGCATCTATATAAAGCATAGATCCTCCGGTAAGTAAGGCGACATCCCCTTGTTTGAAAAGATCGTTCAGAAGAGCCATCACGTCTTGTTCGTACATGGATGCCGAATAGTATTCTTTGATATGGTGATTTCCTACGAAATAGTGTTTGACACGGTGTTGTTGCTCAATGGTAGGTGCGGCTGTACCTATCGGCAGTTCCTTGAAAATTTGTCTGCTGTCGGCATTGATAATCGGGATATGAAGATGAGAGGCTATATCCAGGCATAATTCAGTCTTTCCTACCCCTGTCGGCCCTAAGATGACAATTAAAGTTTTTGCCATATCGTAGCGGGTGATGATTTTAAGGCATTGAAAAGGAGAATGAGTTCCTGAACGTTGACATTCCAGATCTCATTCTCCTTTTCTTATCTTTTGCTGGAATTACTTGATAATTCCACGTTTTGAATTCTGGACGAAATCAATGATATACTGTATCTCCGGTGTGATCTGGAGATTTTCGTGAATCTTTTGGATCCCCTCTTTGCGAGTGGGACTTAAGTAAATATAGCGATAAGCGTTGTGTATCAGTTCGATCAGTTCATTGCTGAACCCATGGCGGCGAAGTCCCACCAGATTGATGCCTGCATACCGGATCGGCTCTTTTCCTGCGATGATATAGGGGGGGACATCCTGGGAGAAACGGCTCCCTCCCTGGATCATGACGTATGAGCCGATATGACAGAACTGATGGCAAAGCACTTCGGCGCTGATGATGGCATTGTCATCACAGTGTACTTCTCCACCAAATTTAGTAGAATTTCCGATAATCAGGTTACTTCCGAAAAAACAATCATGTGCGATATGCATATTCTCCATAAGCAAGTTATGGTCACCCACTTTCGTCATTCCTTTTGATGCTGTTCCCCTTGAAATGGTTACATTCTCCCTAACGCTATTACCGTCACCTAGAAAACAGAGGGTTGGTTCACCTTTATACTTGAGATCCTGCGGCTTTGTGGAGATACTCGTACCCGGGAAAAACTCATTGCCGTTCCCAATACGGGCACCATCATTAATGGTGACACTATTCCTCAGAATATTTCCATCTCCGATAACTGTATTCCGATCGATATAGCAGAAAGGGCCGATCGTGTTGTCTTCGCCTATTTTCGCTTCCGGATCAATATAAGCTAACGGACTGATATTATTTGACATTATCTATTTATTTATTCTTTACGATTTGTGCAGTGAAAGTTGCTTCTGAGACAACACGGTCACCGACAAACATATATCCTTTCATGGAGCTTATACCATGACGGACAGGATAAAGAAGTTCTACACGGAAAAGGAGGGTATCTCCCGGTACTACCTTTTGTCGGAATTTTACGTCATCGATTTTTACAAAATAAGTGGACCAGCATTCTGGATCCTTGAGTTGATTGAGCACCAGCAAACCACCGCATTGTGCCATGGCTTCAATCTGAAGGACACCTGGCATGACCGGTTCTTTGGGGAAATGGCCCTGGAAGAACGGTTCGTTGGCGGTTACGTTTTTGATTCCGATAATGCTTGTGGGGCCCATATCAATAATCTTGTCCACTAATTGCATGGGATAGCGGTGTGGCAGCAGTTGGCGGATCCGTACATTGTCCATGACCGGTGCCTCGTTTGGATTATAGATAGGTGCTTGTATTTCATGCCTGTGAATTTCTCTGCGCATCAGCCGGGCAAACTTGTTGTTGATCGTGTGTCCGGGACGTGTAGCTATGATACGTCCTTTGATCGGCTTTCCGATCAATGCCATATCGCCGATAATGTCAAGTAATTTATGACGGGTACATTCATTTTCCCATAACAAGGGTTTGTGCTGTATATAGCCGATCTTGTTCGCATCAATATGTGGCACTTTCAGAACATCTGCGAGTTTATCGAGTTTTTCCTGAGATTCTTTTTCTTCATAGATGACGATGGCATTGTCAAGGTCACCTCCCTTAATCAGGTTTGCTTCCAGCAAGGGAACGATATCCCGGACGAATACAAAGGTGCGTGCAGGGGCTATTTCTGCTGGGAAATCCTGGACATTGTCCAGTGTAGCAAACTGGCTGTTGATAAATTTGCTCTGAAAGGAGCACATCGCCGTAATACTGAACTGATTATCGGGGAGAATGGTGACCACTGAACCACTTTCTTCATCCTTTACTTCTATCTTTTTACGGATAATATAGAAATCTTTCTCTGCATTTTGATCGACAATACCTACTTTCTGTATTTTTTCTACATACATAGCAGCGGAACCATCAAGAATAGGAAATTCCGGTCCGTTAACTTGTATCAGACAGTTGTCTATGCCTAAGGCATAGAGGGCAGCCATGCCATGTTCTATTGTGCCTATGCGTATATCGCCTTCACCTAACACTGTACCTCTTTGAGTCTCAACAACGTTATCGGCAATGGCATCTATAATAGGATGATCTTTAAGATCAATGCGCTGGATTTTATACCCGCTGTTTTCAGGAGCAGGATTGAAAGTTACAGTGAGATTCAGTCCTGTGTGAAGGCCTTTACCAAAAAGGGAGAAACTTCCTTTTAGTGTTTTTTGTTTGGACATACTATTTTCTATTTTACCTCTTTAAGGAATAAGCGAAAGTTTTATACCTTCGCTTTTTTTAGTTGATCTACTTCTTGCCGAAGTTCTTTGATCTGCTGATAGAGTTCTGGTAATTCCTGAAGGATCGCCTGAACCCTGAAGTAACGGAACGGCTGCATGGGCAAACTCCCCATCATTTCCTGGCCATCTTTCAAATTACCGGGGATACCGCTTTGTGCGCCTACCTTGACCTGATTGCCAATCTTGATATGCCCCGTGATTCCTGCTTGTCCTCCGAACATGCACCATTTTCCTACTTTTGTAGACCCTGCGATACCTACCTGGGCAGACATTACGGTATTGGCGCCAATATCATCATTATGGGCAATCTGGATCAGATTGTCCAGTTTGACGCCCTTCCGGATATAGGTGCTCCCCATCGTTGAGCGGTCAACGCATGTGTTTGCACCGATTTCGACGTCGTCTTCTATGGTCACAATACCTATTTGCGGAATTTTATCATAACAGTCCATTTTCGGATTCGGAGCAAATCCGAAACCGTCTGCTCCTATTACCGATCCGGCATGAAGAGTGACACGATTACCGAGTTTACAACCCTGGTAAATGGTTACGTTTGGATAAATTTTGCAGTCTTTCCCTATTTGGACTCCATCTCCAACATAAGCATGGGGGTAAACCTCGCAGCCATCCCCGATGACAGCTCCTTCACCGACGAAAGCAAAGGCTCCAATATATACCTCTTTCCCGATTTTTGCCTTAGGAGAGATAAAGGCCAGGGAGTCAACACCTTTCTTCTCGGGAATCGAGGACTGGTAAAGTTGTAATAATTTTGCCACACAATCACGGGCATTGTTTACCCATATTATGGTCAGGTTTCCAGGGGCTTTTTGACTTAATTTGATTTGGTCGTCAATAAGTACGATGGAGGATTGAGTATGATAGAGATAATTAATATATTTTGGATTAGCCAAGAAAGAAATGGCTTTTGGAATGCCCTCTTCGATTTTAGCGAACGTATTTACAGTAACGTTTTCGTCACCTTCAATACGGCCTTGAATAAAAGTGGCAATTTGTTTTGCAGTAAATTCCATTTTGGCAATGAGATTGATTTATTGTTGCAAAGGTAGAAAAATTAATTCATAATCGTTGATAACATAAGTAATATTTGCGAATTTTTTTGGAAAGCAAGGCAATATTCAGTAAATCAGATGCTTCTGCAATATCTCTGCAAGTCCCGTCTTTATAGAGAATTGTGATCTTGTCATCATTCACATCATACATATCTTTTTGGATGGCATTGACGCTGAGCAGATAGCTTGCATCTGTAAAGCTGACCGAGGCCTTCCTGGCGATATGTGTCTGGATAGAATGAATTTCTTCCAAGGAAATAGGCTGCTCCCGTATTTCTACTTTGAAGATGTTACGGTCAATAAGATCGGTGGCGAGCATGGCGAGTATTTTGTCTTGACTTTGCATCCATACTTTCACGCTGCTCCAGATGTCTGTGTCGTCCAATAATTCATACATTTCCAGTGCTTCAGGGTCTGTGAGAAATACTTTCCGGTCAACATGACGACTGAGAAAATATTTGAGTTGGGGTGGGGCAAAGAGGTCTTCACCTTCCCTCGTCAGGTATTTGGCCCTTTTCAATAAATTGACCAGTACTTTCTCACAGGCTACGGCGGTCTTGTGGAGGTAGACCTGCCAGTACATCAAGCGTCTGGAGGTGAGGAAGTTCTCTATGGAATAGATGCCTTTTGATTCGATAACCAAATGGTCATCAATAACGTTCAGCATCTTGATGATCCTTGCCGAGTTGATGCTCCCTTCGGTTACTCCCGTGAAAAAACTGTCACGGCGGAGGTAATCCAGACGGTCCATGTCCAACTGGCTGCTGATCAACTGGTGGAGGAAATGCTTGGGGTATTGATCTTTAAAGATATTGAGAGCAAGATTCAGTTCCCCATTCATTTCCGCGTTGATCTGCTCCATCATCATGAGGGAAATCTCTTCATGGGTGATCCCATGGATGAGTGTTCCTTCCAGGACGTGAGAAAACGGGCCATGGCCAATATCATGCAGGAGGATAGCTGCCTCAACCGCTTCGGCTTCACTGTCAAAGATGAAGACACCCTTCTGCTGCAGGGAAAGGACGGCTTCGCTCATCAGATGGAAGGCCCCGATAGAATGCTGGAACCGGGTGTGTTGTGCGCCGGGATAGACCTCACTGGCCAGACCTAATTGTTTGATGCGGGTCAGGCGTTGGACCAGAGGATGGCTGACAATATTATAGAGTAATCCTTTAGGGATTTTGATAAATCCGAAGACAGGATCATTGATGATTTTACTATCGTTCAAAAGATAAATGCTTTTTCTGTGTTCACAGGCCGATTTTCTGCAGTTCCATGGCCATCTGCTGTTGCAGCATCCGGGCTTTCTTTGATGCCATAGTGTCAAAGTCCGTTCCATGACCGGCATAAATGATTCCACGGGAAGAATTGACGATGAGTCCACAGTCTGCGATCATACCATAGCGACAAACCTCCTGAAGGTCTCCTCCCTGTGCCCCAATGCCTGGAACCAGCAGAAAATTTTCCGGTGCACATTTACGAATATCGCTGAACATCTTTCCCTGAGTGGCACCCACGACATACATCATGTTGTCCGGTGTCCCCCAGTTCTGGCTCTTGCGGATGACTTTTTCGAAGAGTCTTTCTCCCTTCCTGTCTTCTGTCAGTTGAAAGTCCTGACTGCCCGGATTACTGGTCAGCGCCAGGAGAATCACCCATTTTCCTGGATAAGTCAGAAAAGGCTTTATGCTGTCTTCGCCCATATAAGGAGCGACGGTCAGGGCATCTACATGATCATATTCAAAGAAAGTACGTGCATACATGGCAGAAGTATTGCCAATATCTCCGCGTTTTGCATCGGCAATGACAAGATGATGGGGGTAGTTTTTTTTCAGGTATTCTATGGTCTTTAGAAAGGCCTTCATACCTGTGAGTCCCATGCTCTCATAGAAAGCCATATTAGGTTTATAGGCTATGCAGTAAGGGGCTGTAGCGTCAATAATGGACTTATTGAATGTGAATACCGGGTCATCTTCTCCCCTAAGGCTCTCCGGTATTTTCTGAATATCGGTATCCAGTCCGATACATAGAAAACTCCTTTTTTGTCGGATCTGGTCTACCAGTTGTTGTCTGTTCATCTACGATTTATCTTTTTAGTGGTGTTTACAGTTCACTTTCCTTTAATTTCTCTGCATTTTCAGCTACGGTCAGGTGGTCAATCATGTCCTGGATGTTCCCATTCATAAATCCTTGCAGGTCATGTGTGGTGTAACCGATACGGTGATCAGTCACACGACCCTGGGGAAAATTATAAGTCCGAATCTTGGCGCTGCGGTCACCGGTGGAGACCAGGGATTTGCGCCTGCTCGCAATATCATTGACATATTTAGTATGTTCACGGTCATAAATGAACGTACGTAGCCGGGCAAGGGCCCTTTCCTTATTTTTAGGTTGATCCCGCGTTTCAGTACTTTCGATCAGTATTTCTTCCTCTTCTCCCGTATTCGGATTCTTCCAGGGATAGCGGAGGCGGACCCCCGATTCCACCTTGTTCACATTCTGTCCACCGGCACCGCTTGACCGGAAGGTATCCCATTTGATGCTTCCTTCGTTGATGTGCACTTCGAATTTGTCGGCCTCTGGCAATACGGCTACGGTGGCCGCAGAGGTATGCATACGCCCCTGTGTCTCTGTGGCGGGTACACGCTGGACACGGTGGACGCCACTCTCGTATTTCAGGGTGCCATAGACATTGTCACCACTGACAGAAAAAACAATTTCTTTGTATCCGCCGACGGTACCGGGAGAGAAATTCATAATACTGACTTTCCAGCCCCGCTTGTCACAGTATTTCTTGTACATGTTGAAGAGATCACCGGCAAAGAGCGCAGCTTCATCACCACCCGTGCCTGCACGGATTTCCATTTGAACGTTTTTACTGTCTTCGGGGTCCTTGGGAACGAGATCCAGCTTTATTTCTTCTTCGAGTTTAGGCTGGAGCTCTTCGTTAGTTTGCAATTCAGCCCTGGCCATCTCTTTCATTTCCGGATCATCCTCATTTGCCAGGAGATCCTTTGCTTCCTGGATTGCATCAAGGCAGGCTATATATTTCTTGCGTGCCTGCATGATCTCTTCCAACTCCTTGTATTCTTTGGACAGTTTGATATAGCGGGTCTGGTCAGCGATAACTGAGGGATCTGTGATGAGCGTACTGATTTCTTTAAATCGGTTGCCTAATCCTTCAAGTTTTTCAAGTATACTGTTTCTTTCAGCCATTATGCTTCTTTATTTCTTAAACTTAATTATCGGCATGAACCGAGAACTTATAGATTTGTCTTTTCTGTAATCGGATAGGGAGGGGAACAGAGGGTCTTAGTAATGGAATTCTCCAAATTCTGACTGAATGGTCAGACTGCGCGGTCCCCTTTCGATATGACCGATCGTTTGGGCATTTATGTGGAAAGACCTGCTGATAGCAATGACCTTTTCTGCGATCTCCGGGCGTACATAGATCTCCATCCGGTGTCCCATATTGAATACCTGATACATCTCCTTCCAGTCAGTGCCACTGCATTCCTGTATCATTTTAAACAAGGGGGGCACCGGGAAGAGATGGTCTTTGATCACCTTGCAGTCTTCGCTTACGAAGTGGAGGACCTTCGTCTGGGCTCCACCAGTGCAGTGGACCATGCCGTGAATTTCGGGGCGGAGCTCTTCAAGGAGTTTCTTGATGACAGGTGCATAGGTGCGGGTAGGTGACAGAACCAGTTTACCTGCATCTACCGGGACCCCGTCAACCGGATCCGTCAGTTTGTATCTGCCACTGTATACCAGTTCTTCAGGCATGGCATGATCATAGCTTTCCGGATATTTCCCGGCAAGATATTTAGCAAATACGTCGTGACGGGCGCTGGTCAGGCCATTACTGCCCATTCCCCCGTTATAGTCTTTTTCGTATGTGGCCGTGCCGGTGGAACTTAATCCTACAATTACATCCCCCGGTCGAATATGAGCATTGTCAATGACATCCTTACGCTTCATTCGGCAGGTGACGGTGGAGTCTACAATAATGGTTCGTACCAGGTCCCCTACGTCGGCTGTTTCGCCTCCTGTGGGCCAGATGCCGATGCCCATTTTCCTCATCTCCGACAGGATTTCATCTGTTCCGTTAATAATTGTAGAGATCACTTCACCGGGAATAAGCATTTTATTCCTTCCTATGGTGCTGGATACCAGAATGTTGTCTACTGCTCCCACGCAGAGCAGATCATCTGTATTCATGACAATCGCATCCTGGGCAATGCCCTTCCAGACGTTTAAATCACCGGTTTCTTTCCAGTACAGGTAAGCTAAAGACGATTTTGTACCTGCTCCATCAGCGTGCATAATGTTACAGTAATCAGGGTCACCTCCTAAAATGTCTGGTATGATCTTGCAAAAAGCATGAGGGAAAGCGCCCTTGTCAATATTCTTGATAGCCTTATGCACATCTTCTTTTGCAGCGGAAACGCCGCGCATCATATAACGGTCCTTCGTCATCTTGTTATTGAATAATTCTTTATTTTGATGAATGTTTATCTTTAAACTTTTGTCTTTTAGACAGTCAATTATTCTTTGCCATTCCAGAATTCCCAACTTGCAAAGGCTTGCAAGAGCAGCATTTCCAGTCCGTTTTTGACATTTGCGCCTTGAGCTTTCCCTCGTTTCATAAACAATGTTTCATCTGGGTTATAGATGAGATCATAGAGCAGATTACGGGTAGTCATGGCCTTATACGGGAGTTGAGGACATTCATCCACATGAGGATACATTCCCACGGGGGTACAGTTGACAATCACATTGTATTCCTGAACCATTTCCGGAGTGATCTGCTCATACTGGATTGTACCCGGGCGTTGGAAACGGGATACGAATATGTTTTCCAATCCTAAAGATTTCAACCCGTAGTTGATGGCCTTTGATGCCCCTCCGGTACCGAGGATCAAGGCTTTCTTATGAAATTTCTCCAGCAGGGGCTCGATACTTTTGGTGAAACCGATCACGTCACTGTTAAATCCTTTTAGCGTGACATGACTGCCTTTGTGTTCAACTTTCACGACATTTACAGCGCCGATGGCCCGGGCCTCTGGACTGATATAATCTAAGTAACTGATTACCTTTTCCTTATAGGGAATTGTCACATTGAACCCTTTCAGTTCCGGGTTGGAATCAACAATCTCCGGTAGGTCTCCAATATCGGGGATTTCAAAATTGATGTATTGGGCATCAATATTCTCATTGTGAAATTTCTCATTGAAATAGTTCTTTGAGAAAGAGTGCCCTAAAGGGTATCCGATTAGTCCATACTTATCCATAAGCCTTATTCCTTATTTTAAATATCGTGAATAGATGCTTGATCTGTCTTCATTTCTTGGCAAAATAGAGTGTGCAAATTCCAAAAGTAAGTCGTTTGAAACCGGTTTCGGAAAACCCTGCTTTTTTTAATATATTCATCATGGTCTCTCCCTGGGGGAAGGCCTCTATGGTTCTGGTGAGATAATGATAAGCGCCGGAATCCTTGGAAATGAGTTTGCCATATACGGGCAGAAAAGTATGCGAATAGATTCTGAAGAGTTGGTGCATCGGGAATTTTACAGGTTCAGTGAGTTCTACAATGCTCAGATGACCTCCCCTTTTCAGTACCCGGCACATTTCGCTTAATCCTCGGTCAAGGTTCTGGAAATTGCGGATTCCAAATGCTGCTGTGACCGCATCGAAGGTACAATCCTCGAAAGAAAGATTCATGCAGTCTTCTTTCTTGAAAGAAATAATGTCTTCCAGATGTTCTTGATCTACCTTCTTTCGTCCGATCTGCATCATTCCTTCGGAAATATCCGATCCGATGAGGACCCGGGGATGGAGTATCTTGGCTGCAAGAACAGCAAAGTCGCCCGTTCCTGTTGCAACATCCAGGATCTTTTCCGGAGAATAGGGGATCAGTTTCTGAATAGCCTTTCTCCGCCATCTCCTGTCAATTTTCCAGGACAGTCGGTGATTGAGGGTATCGTAAGTAGGAGCAATCCGGTCAAACATCTCCTCTACGAGTTGTCCCTTTTCTCCCTTTTTCCCGTACGGCTTTATTTTTTCCTGCTGATACATGTTTCTTGAAAGGTTACAAAAACCCGGGGCGCAAAAGAGAGCACTCCGGGTCTGTGATCATGACTATTTGCGTGAAGCCAGATAAGACTTTACATTCTTTTCTATACGCATTGCGATGTTTCCTTCTTCAGCAGCTTTATCAAATTTTTCTCCGATGATATGCTCATAGAGTTCGATATAGCGATCGCTGACCTTTTCTGCGAATTCGTCGGTCAGTTCAGGCATTTTCTGACCTGGCTGGTTCATGAAATCATGTTCGATAAGCCATTGGCGGACAAACTCCTTAGAAAGTTGTTTTTGTGGTTCTCCCTTTTCGAATTTCTCCTGATAGCCATCGGCGTAGAAATAGCGGCTGGAATCAGGGGTATGAATTTCATCAATCAGATAGCACTGTCCGTCGCGTTTGCCAAATTCATATTTGGTATCTACGAGGATCAATCCACGTTGAGCAGCGATCTCCTGGCCGCGATTGAAAAGTTTTCTGGTCCAGTCTTCGAGGATAGCGTAGTCCTCTGCCGGAATGATGCCTTGCCGGATGATCTCCTCTTTCGAAATATTCAGATCATGGCCTGTTGCAGCCTTTGTCGTCGGAGTGATGATTGGCTCAGGAAAGCGCTGGTTCTCTCTCATCCCGTCGGGGAGTTTTACGCCGCAAAGGTCACGACATCCTTCTTTATAAGCACGCCATGCACTTCCTGTGAGGATACTGCGGATAATCATTTCTACCGGGAATCCTTTACAGTTCAGTCCTACCGTCACCATCGGATCAGGAGTGGCAAGTTTCCAGTTCGGGCAGATGTCCTTTGTGAGGTCCAGGAACCGGGCTGCGATCTGGTTTAAGACTTGTCCTTTGTAAGGGATGCCCTTTGGCAGGACAACGTCAAAAGCTGAGATTCTGTCCGTAGCGACCATTACGATCAAGTCGTCATTGATGTTGTACACGTCACGTACTTTTCCGTGGTAAACACTTTTTTGTCCATCGAAATGGAAATCAGTTCTGGTTAAAGCTTTCATTATATATAAGTTTAAACTAACAACCGTATAAAGCTCTCCTGTCCATGCTTTGGGAATCCCGCTTCCTGAATATTAGTTTTTTGTCTTGATGTCCGAGTCAAAATAAGGGATTCGGCATTCCTCTTTCCGCGCTTTCTTTATTTCTTCCATTTTCTGGTCATAAGCTGCGTAAGCATTGACAATCCGGGTGACCAATTTGTGCCTGACGATGTCCCTTTGCCCTAACTGGACGACAGAAATACCTTCTATACCACGGAGAATCCTCAAGGCCTCTATCAGGCCACTTCGCTGTTCTCTCGGAAGGTCTATCTGAGTAAGGTCACCTGTTATGATCATTTTTGTATCCCATCCCATCCTCGTGAGGAACATACGGATTTGCTGAGGAGTGGTGTTCTGCGCTTCATCCAGGATGACAATAGCATCACTGAGCGTCCTCCCTCGCATGAAAGCCAAAGGAGCAATCTGTATGATATGCTTATCCAGCATGTCCTGGAGTTTGGCTGCGGGAATCATGTCCTCTAAGGCATCATAGAGCGGTTGCAGGTAAGGATCGATCTTGTCCTTCATGTCTCCCGGGAGAAATCCGAGTTTTTCACCTGCCTCGACGGCAGGACGGCTGAGGATGATCCTTTTTGCCGTTTTTTCTTTCAGAGCCTTGACCGCCAGAGCAACGCTCAGATAAGTTTTCCCTGTACCCGCAGGCCCTACAGCGAAGATCATGTCATCCCTGCCGAAGGCATCAATTAATTTCTGTTGATTCTCACTTCTGCTCTTGATGGGCTTTCCTGAAATGTTATATAGGAGTACACCTTGAATAAGGTCTTCCTTGGTCTTGTGACCCTTGACGATGTCTAAAATATCTTCGTCTTTGATGGTATTATACTTGAGAACATGCTTGCGCATGGTCTCTATATCCTTTTCGGCTTTTGACAGATCATCCTCATCTCCAAGAATACGTATGACATTATCTCTTGCCATGATATGTAATTTGGGAAAGAGTGATTTGAACATCTGAAGATGACAATTGTTGATCCCATAGAAAATTACGGGATCAATATCTTCTAAAATGATATGCTTCTCTATCAATGTTTTTATTTAACGGTTTTTGCCTTATAATAACACTGCAAAGTTACAAAAAAATAGTGAAACGCCTCTTTTATATCTCTTCTTTTTTGTACTTTTGCGATTAAATTATTCGAGAGATGAAGATGGAGATTTCAAAAAAGAAATATACGAGAGTTTTTATGTCTGTCGTCTTATTTTTGTTTTTAGTAAGATTGATCTTTCCGGGGGTCATGCGATCCAGCCAGCATCAACGGAGTAATGATTCTATCGCACGGGATTCGCAGGCCTTTGCCCGTTCCCTTTCTTCTGATCAGAAAGAAGGAAATTCGTGTATACCTGTTGATTCGGCTGCTTTCACGATGTTCTTTAATCCGGACGGGTCCTTGGCAAAGCATCGTATCATCAGCGTTCCTGATTTCCAGAATACTTTCGCGGATGAGAATGATACCCAACTTGTCTCTGCCAGTAGATGGGGGGTGAAACCGGTCGAAAATCGCAAGACAGCCATGAAAGAAAAGGGCAAACTTGTATATGTAGGAAGCAATCCGTATTTTTATATTGAACCTCTCCATTCCAGCATTCCGTATCTGGTGCCCCGGGCTGCTATTCTTCTGCAGGATATCGGACGGAGCTATTATGACAGTTTACAACTGAAAGGCATCCCTTTGCATCAGATTATCGTGACGAGCGTGATGAGAAGTAAGGAGGATGTCCAGAATCTGAGAAGTCATAATGGGAATGCCACGGAGCATTCATGCCACATGTATGGTACAACCTTTGATGTCAGCTATAATCGTTATCGGACAGTTGAAGCCCCTGGCGAAAATCGCCGTAAGGTGAGGAATGATACTTTAAAGTGGGTGCTCAGTGAAGTGCTCAACGATATGCACAAGCATAACCGTTGTTTTATCAAGTATGAGATCAACCAGGGATGTTTTCATATTACGGTGAGATAAACACCGTATGGACAGTTCTGCATGTTGGAAGAATATAGTATAAGGCCCGAAACGTAATTGTCTCGGGCCTTATTTATAAGCGGGAGAGACAGTGATGTCCTGTTCCCCCAAAGTTTATGATAGATCAATAAGCAAAGAGGGGATATTTTGTCATCGTATTATTGACTTTCTCACGGACCCTTGAAATGACCTGGTCATTTTCCGGATCTTTCAAGACTTCATCAATCAGGTCTGCAATGAGATGCATCATGTCCTCTTTGGCACCACGTGTGGTCATGGCTGCTGTTCCCAGCCGGATGCCAGAGGTCTGGAAAGGACTCCGTGTGTCAAAGGGAACCATGTTCTTGTTTACGGTAATGTCTGCTGCTACAAGAGCATTCTCAGCTACTTTTCCGGTAAGATCCGGATATTTAGAGCGGAAATCGATAAGCATTGAATGGTTGTCCGTGCCGCCACTGACGACATCGAAACCGTGCTGCATCATGTCATCAGCCAGTACGGAAGCATTTTTCTTCACTTGTGAAGCATAGTCTTTCCATGAAGGCTGGAGGTTCTCGTTGAATCCTACTGCCTTAGCAGCGATCACGTGCTCCAGGGGGCCACCTTGTTCACCAGGGAATACGGCAGAATTGAGAAGAGCAGACATTTTCTTAACAACTCCCTTTTTAGTAGTCTTCCCCCAAGGATTATCAAAGTCTTTTCCCATTAAGATGACTCCGCCGCGAGGACCGCGAAGGGTCTTGTGTGTGGTGGTCGTTACAATATCTGCATATTGAACGGGATTCTTCAATAATCCGGCTGCGATCAGTCCGGCCGGATGAGCCATATCAACCATGAAGATAGCACCTACCTCGTCACATATCTTACGCATCCGTGCATAGTCCCATTCACGACTATATGCAGAACCACCCCCAATGATCAGTTTTGGTTTATATTTCAAGGCCAGCTTTTCCATCTCATCATAGTTGACCCTGCCCGTTTCCTGACTCAGGTTGTATCCGATATGGTGATAGAGTATCCCGGAAGTGTTGACTTCGCTGCCGTGAGACAAATGACCACCCTGTGAGAGATTCAGTCCCATAAAAGTGTCACCGGGATTCAGACAGGCAAGAAGTACGGCTGCATTAGCTTGTGAACCGGAGTGAGGCTGGACATTGGCGAACTCTGCACCAAAGACTTTCTTGACTCGTTCACGTGCCAGGTTTTCTACCTGGTCTACCACCTGACAGCCACCGTAGTAACGATGTCCCGGCAGTCCTTCGGCATACTTGTTCGTCAGGCAGGAGCCCATGGCATTCATCACTTCGTCACTGACAAAGTTCTCTGAAGCTATCAGTTCCATTCCCTTGAGCTGGCGCTGATGCTCTTTTTCAATTAGGTCAAAAATCTCTTGATCCCTTTCCATTGTGTACAGTGTTATTTTAAAATTAAAAATCTTTTTGCCTAAATGCAATTTGCAAATTTAGGTAATCCTTCTTACTTATCCAAACTTTAAAGTGACTTTTTGTAACTTTCTGCAATTACCAATGTCCTTTTTATTGGAGTTTCACTTTGTCTATTTCCTGTTCCTTGTCACAATAATGACATTTCACGATGCCCTTGCTTTTATCCACGACGTTGAATACAGTTTCCATAGGTTCATTATTGGTAATACACTTGGGATTATTACATTTGATGATCCCTCTTAGGACATCTGGTAATTCCACGGTCCTCTTTTCCACTACTTCGTAGTCCTTGATCGTATTGACGACAGCATTAGGGGTCAAGACGGCAAGACGGTTGATTTCATCGTCAGACAGAAATTTGCCCGAAACTTTAACAATCCCTTTTTTCCCTAATTTCTTGGAAGGAAGATTATATCCGATGGTCACTGGAGAGCTGAAATCCTGAAGTTTCAGTAGATTGACGACCTGGAAGGTCTTATCAGCCGGAATATGGTCGATTACCGTACCGTTTTCAATGGCGGCTACTAACATTTCCTTTTTTGCCATGACTTTTTTGTTTAGCGTTGAATATTAATATTTACTTTCTATAATAGTGTCATCATTCTTGATATCGTCAAGGGATATTCCCAGGCAATAACAGAAAATGGCTTCCCTGGCATAGAGTCCGTTTTTGGCTTGCTGGATATAGTAAGCATGAGGATTGGTGTCTACATCATAAGCGATCTCATTGATTCTCGGCAATGGATGCATCACTTTCATGTTTGGTTTTGCACCTTTGAGCATGTCATTGGTCAGGCGGTATATGTTCTTTACCTTTTCGTATTCCATCAGATCGCTGAAGCGCTCCTTTTGGACTCGTGTCATATAAAGAATGTCAGCATCCGCAATCACTTTTTCATTAAAAGCCGTGTGTTCCTGAAATTGGATGCCGTGTTCCTTGCAGTATATCTTATACTCTTCAGGCATGGCAAGTTCCTTAGGGGCTATGAAGTGGAAGGTCGGATTAAAATGTCTCATGGCCATGATCAGTGAGTGTACGGTTCGTCCATACCTTAAGTCACCTACGAGATAGATGTTCAGATTTTTTAAGGTCCCCTGGGTCTTGTGGATCGAATAAAGGTCCAGCAGACATTGTGATGGGTGCATGTGGGCTCCATCGCCTGCATTGATGATCGGCACTGGTGCTACTTCACTCGCATATTGCGCAGCTCCTTCGATGTAATGCCGCATGGCAATGGCATCAACATAATTGCTGACCATCAGGATCGTATCTTTCAAAGTTTCACCCTTTGTCGTACTGGAGGTCTTGGCATCAGAGAAACCGATGACCCGTGCTCCTAATCGGTTAGCTGCGGTCTGGAAACTTAATTGTGTACGCGTGGAAGGTTCGAAGAATAAGGTGGCAATAACTTTTCCCTTAAGGATTTCCCTGTTGGGATGCTTCTCAAATTCATGTGCCATCTGAAGAAGGTATAATATCTTCTCTTTTGACAGATCGGCAATTGTTACGAAATTATGTTTTTCCATTATATCAAAAACATTTGGAATAAAAATATAAGAATAATCTGACGATGAGGCTTTCTTCTATTAGTGTCAGCATCGAAAGCCATAGGTTTAAAAAGAGAAAATTTATTATACCTCTTGTCAATCAATTCACTTTTTGAAGTGATTATGGACAAGCTCAACAATCGTTCTTTCGTATATTGATTCTGAATCACCACTTTCGGATTGCTTTAAGCATATTGCCTGGCATAATGTTTGTAAAAGGGACAAGACTCAACGATGTCGAATGCAAATTTCCCTTTGCAAAGATAGAAAATATTTTCCATAAAACAGAATGTTTGTTGAAATATAATGAGAAAAACCAGAATTAAATCGGAGCCATGTCGTTCAGAAATCAATTCAGGTCTTACTTGCTAATATTTTAGGCTCTGTGTGGATTATTCAGAAAATAATTGTATTTTTGCACGGTAAACATCAACAGAGAATTATATAGAATGAGAAAGAAATTTATACATTTTCTTTGGGGCGCACTGGTTACTGTCGTGGTCTTTTCAAGTTTGGCTTTTACGGCTATTTGGTTTGGATGGATTGGATATATGCCGGATCTGTCAGACCTTCAGAACCCGATTAACCGTTACGCTACACAGGTATATTCTGCTGATGGAAAAGTGATGGGGACATGGAATTTAAATAAGGAAAACAGGATCGTTATCCCTTATTCAAAGATGTCTATCAATCTGGTTCATGCTTTGGTCGCAACGGAAGATGTCCGCTTTTACCAACATTCCGGAATTGATTTCAAAGCCCTTGGAAGAGCGATTATCAAGAGGGGACTGCTGGGTGAACAAAATGCCGGGGGAGGATCTACGATCACCCAGCAACTGGCTAAACAGTTGTATTCCCAGACCGCTCAGAGCACGACTCAGCGTTTATTTCAAAAACCAATAGAATGGGTGATCGCTATAAAATTGGAACGTTACTATACGAAGGATGAAATCATAGCGCTTTATTTAAATTATTTTGATTTTTTACATAATGCGGTGGGCATAAAATCTGCGGCTAATGTGTATTTCAATAAAGAACCGAAGACGCTGACCCTTGATGAATCGGCCACACTGATCGGACTTTGCAAGAATCCATCTTATTTCAATCCGGTGCGCTATCCTGAACGCTGTAAACAGAGGAGGAACGTGGTCCTTCAGCAAATGGTCAAGGCAGGGTATCTGTCTTCTGCCGATTATGCTGAGGAGAGTGCACAACCATTGGTGTTGAATTTCCACCGTATTGACCATAAGGATGGAACGGCGGTCTATTTCCGGGAATTCTTACGCCAGTATATGATGGCTAAACGGCCTCAGTTGGATGATTACCCTGTCTGGAATCATGATCAGTATGTGCTTGATTCCATTGCCTGGGTGAGTGATCCTCTTTATGGATGGTGTAACAAGAACTTTAAGAAAGATGGGACTCCTTATAATGTGTATACGGATGGCTTGAAAGTGCTTACAACGATAGATTCGCGTATGCAGAAGTATGCAGAAGAGGCTGTCTATGAGCATATTGCAAACTTCTTGCAGCCTGCATTTGATACGGAAAACCAGCACAAGCCGAGTGCCCCATTCTCTGATCAATTGACTAGTGCTCAGATTAAGTCCATTATGAATCGTTCGATCGTCCAGAGTGACCGTTATCGTGCGTTGAAGCGGGAAGGGGCATCTCCTCAGGAGATCAGACGCTCTTTCCATACTCCGACAGACATGACAGTATTTTCTTATCATGGTGATTTGGATACGACGATGACCCCGATTGATTCTATTCGTTATTATAAAATGTTCTTGCGGGCAGGATTTATGAGCATGGATCCCAAAACGGGTGCTGTAAAGGCTTATGTGGGAGGAATAGACTATACTCATTTTATGTATGATATGGTCACGTCAGGCCGCCGACAGGTAGGCTCTACCATTAAACCGTTCCTTTATTCATTAGCGATGCAGAATGGTTTTTCCCCTTGTGACAAGGCTCCTAACCGTCAACAGTCCTATCGTGTAGGGGGGAGCTGGTGGACCCCTCGTAATGCAAGTCATGCAAGATACGGACAGATGGTCACCCTGAAATGGGGACTGGCACAGTCGAACAACTGGATTTCTGCTTATCTGATGAGCAAGTTGAATCCGCGGCAGTTTGTGTCTCTCCTGCATGATTATGGAATCAATAATCCGGACATCTATCCTTCTATGGCTCTATGCCTGGGTCCTTGTGAGGTATCTGTTGCTGAAATGGTCAGTGCCTATTCGACCTTTGCTAATCATGGTATACGCTGTGCACCGATGTTCGTATCCAGGATTGAAGACAATGAGGGAAATGTGATAGCCCGTTTCCAGCCTCGTATGAATGAGGTAATGAATGCCGATTGCGCTAATAAGATGCTCGTTCTTTTGCAGGGAGTTGTCAATGGGGGAACGGCGGGCAGACTACGTTATCATTTCCATTTCACCGGTCAAATCGGTGCCAAAACGGGTACTACAAATAATAATGCGGATGGATGGTTCATGGGCTTTACTCCTCAGTTGGTCAGTGGCTGCTGGGTAGGAGGTGAAGATCGGGATATTCATTTTGATTCGATGAGAATGGGGCAGGGAGCTACAATGGCTCTCCCTATCTGGGCGCTGTTCATGAAGAAAGTGTATGCTGATCCAACTCTCCCCTATAGCCAGAAGGCGAAATTTGATCTCCCGGCTAAATATAATCCTTGCATGAGTCAGGATAATCAGAATGAAGGTATCGATGAAGTATACGAATAGAAAATTTGATTTATGAATCGTAATCTGTCCCGCTTGTTCTTAGCCTTGCTACTGTCGGCTTTACCTTATTATATATGGGGTAAGGTCTGGTCAGCAGACCAGATACCTATGGTACATTTGGAAGACCGTACGCAATATGTATGTGATCCTGATGGGGTCCTGAATCCTGATGCTAAAACAGAAGCGGATCAGATTCTGTATCGTTTGCAGCATCAATGTGGTGTTCAGACCGTTTTTATTATTGCTAACCGGGTAAAGGATGGTGATGCTTTCCGCATGGCTCAGGATGTAGGGAATCACTATGGCGTCGGGGATAAGAAAAATCGCAGAGGATTGGTGATCGTCATTTCTGTCCAGGACCACCAGTATTTTATTGCTCCGGGGAAAGGCCTTGAAGGCGATCTGACGGATGTGGAATGTAATGACATCGGACGTGCTTGCATTGCTCAAAACATGAAACAGGACCTGCCGGACTCTGCAGTTATCGTTACGTGCAGGGCGATGTACAATAAATTTAAAACGGGTAAAACGGGGGTAGATACTGTGGATGAAGGAGAAGTTACTTCATGGAAAGATATCTTCGTGATGGTCTTCCTGATCCTCCTTTTCTTTGGCTATCCTGGTTTTTTGCTGGTAATCTGGATTCTTGAACAATTTGGGCTGATCTCACCGAATAACCGCTTTTTACGCCATCATAAAGGACATCATGATGATCATGGGGGACCGCCTCCCTTCTTTTTTGGTGGAGGTGGTGGCTTCTTCGGCGGCGGAGGTGCCTCCGGTGGCAGCTTTGGTGGTGGCAGCTTTGGTGGAGGTGGCTCTGGAGGAAGCTGGTAACCAGGAGAGTGATTTTGTAAATGAATAAATTAAGATTATAAATTATGAAAAAGAAGGGTATTTGGATCACATTAGTGATTGTTCTGATTATTGTTCTTTGGGCCTTTGGGGCTTATAATGGGATGGTAAATAAACAGGAGGCGGCTACTACGGCATTGGCAGATGTACAGTCTACCTATCAGCGAAGAGCAGATTTGTTGCCTAATCTGACCAGAGTTGTCAAAGCTTATGCCAAACATGAGAATTCTACTTTTACGGAAGTTGCTGAGGCTCGGTCCAAGGCTTCTCAAATCTCTCTGGACGCTTCTTCCTTGACTCCTGAAAAACTGAAACAGTTTGATGCAGCTCAGGGTGAGTTGAGTGCTGCTTTGGGGAAATTGATGATGGTTAGTGAGCGCTATCCGGACTTAAAGGCAAGTGAGAATTTCAAGGATTTGCAAATTCAACTTGAAGGTACTGAAAATCGTATCAATGAGGCACGGCAGAAATATAATGAGGCAGTCCAGGATTATAATATCTCTATCCGGCGGATGCCGAATGTTCTCTTATCCGGTATGTTCGGGTTTGATAAAATGGCGAAGTTTGAGGCTGCTTCTGGTGCAGACAAGGCTCCTGTACTGAATATCTGAATGATGGATAGGTTTGTTGGGGACGATAGTTTTTCTCTTTTTTAGAGTTTTATGTTGTTTCTAGTGCACCGTGTCGTTTATACGGGTATCAGTCATATTGAAGGTGCTGACCTGTAGTCAGATATGGCATTTTCAAAGCTTCTTTTTCCCGGTTTTATTTTGTCAATAAAGGAGAAATACGTATTATTTATTTTAATTTTTTCCTAAAAAGATTTGGCGGTTACGTATAAAAGCACTACCTTTGCAACCGCTTTCGGATAAAAACC
>NZ_BAACAN010000020.1:0-57419 GCF_054687055.1 Segatella asaccharophila
GCATAAAAGTTTCTTAATAAAAAGCGTTATTTGTTTGATTGATACTACAAATTTACAACTTTTTTGCGAGAAACTTTTATTTTTACAGTACTGTTTTTAGCCTATTTTATGGGGTGGGAAACTTCAGTTAATTTAATATAAAACTGTAGTTGTTTTGTTTTAGTTTTTAAGTTTACTTAAAATAGATTACTTCGGATATCTTTCATGTGTTTTTAGATGTTCTTTTATCTATTTATCAGATTTTTACAAAGATATAAAAATATCTTAATCTGTTGAATACTAAAAATGGTTTTTATATTAGATTAACTTAATAGTTAATTTTTGTTTCATATATTAAAGCCGACATATTTAACTATTGATCTTTTAGATGCCGGTTCATGATAAATTTAGATGAAAGATAATTCTTCACGTGATGCTAGTTGTCACTGAATGTACCTTTTTTATCTGTTGAGGCTCTTGTTATTGTCAGTAATGTCTTTTTTATATTGGACGAACAGATAGGTAGGCCGGAGCTGAAGTTTCTTGTTTAACTTTAGGATCGTTTCACTTATCGTATAGGGTGAGATGACCAGATGCTTATGATACCTGCCCAGATTCAACTCAGTCAATTTGCCGTATTGATAAAGTTTTATTTCTTGAGGATTCTGGTGAAGTAGTGGATCAATCTTTTCTTCTTTAAGTTGATGATCAAAAGATTCCGAAAGATAGATATGCATGGACTGTACCAGGGGCAGGATGTTCTGGATGTACGGTAATAGCAGGAGATCTTCATCCTGATCAATAATAATGGATACGTTTAAAATAGAGTCTATCCTGTGCGTGCCGATGAGGACAAAAACCATGCAATTAACTCTATTTAAAATCTCCAGTGTTTTGTCGGTGATTGAAATGCCGGACAGAGACAATGATTTTTCCTTTATGTTCTGAAGGAATGCATACAGAAAATCAGGCTTTTTGTTAGAAAGTGTTTTCTGATTTTTCATCTGTTTGGATGCTGATCCAATAAATAGATAATCAATGTTTTCCCGCTGGGTTGTCTCAATAATTTCACTGGTAATATCTTCTGTCAGTTTATAGTATTTGGTGATCGGAATCTGTTTCCTTTTCGATTCTGAGATAATGGGGGCAAAATCTTCTTGGAAGTAATGTTTATCAGTCATTGCATTCAGTTCTGCACTTTGGGTGAAATGAGAAGCGATAATTTTCTTCTTGATCAAATCTTTGCCGAAGACCAGTTGTATGATTGACAGGATATTAAGACTGTTTTGTGAGTCTCCAAAGCACAACATGATCTTTTCTGATTTATGAGAACTGATTCGTTTGTCCTGAGGAAAGAGTCGGGTAATCCAGTGCAAGGCCGGAGTTGTCATGAACGTGGTAGCGAGGGCCATGACCACTAAGATTGCAAAAATAGACTGTGAAAGGATACCCATTTCATATCCGATATTCAAGGCGACGAGTTCCATCAGTCCTCTCGTATTCATGAGAGTTCCTATGATCAGGCTATCATGCCAGGATTCTCCAACGATCTTTGCAGAAATAGCACATCCCCCGAATTTTCCGGTTACGGCGAGGACGATGAATAGAATACAGGTGAGTACCATGGACCAGTTGTTGATGAGCAATATGTTGGTGTTCAATCCTGTGTAGGCAAAAAACAATGGTAAGAAAAAGACTAAAGTTACATCTTCTATCTTATCCGTCATGATATGCCTGAAATGAGGATCTGCAGGCATGATCACTCCTGCAATAAAAGCTCCGAACAGAGCATGGATACCAATTAACTGGGTGAATGACGCAGATAGAATGAGCGTTAAAAAAGTCAGACTGATAAAGTTCTTGTTGATATTTTCTTTCTTGATAGAGTAGGTCCCTATTTTTTTAAGGAAAGGACGAACGGCAAAGAACATGAAAAGGATGTATAGGATGGTGCAGGCTACGGCGAATAAAGAACTGATGAAAGTTCCTGATTCAGCAATGGCAATCACGATGGCCAGAAGGCACCATGCCGTTACGTCATCATTGGCTGCTGAAGCGATTGTCAATACGCCCAGTGGAGTGTAGGCTAGTCCTTTTTCCTGTACAATCCGGGCCAGGACAGGAAATGCGGTAATGCTCATGGAGATGCCTATAAAAAGTGCAAAAGGTACAAATTTGGTGTTCGCATAGGCATATTCCTTATAAACGAGCAGCGCACCGATGATGCCTAGAAGAAAAGGTGCCAATATTCCAGCATGACTGATGACTAGGGTCTCGTTGATCTTGTTTTTCAGTACCTTGAAATCGACCTCCAGACCAATGATAAACATAAACAGGATAAGTCCTATCTGGCTGAGCAGTTGAATATTAACAAGGGATCCCCTTGAGAAGATCAGTTGGAATGCGTTTGGGAAAAAATGACCTAAAAATGACGGACCAAGAACAATGCCGGCGACAATCTCTCCGATAACGCTCGGTTGTCCTATTTTGTTGAAAAGAAAAGCAAAGATGCGGCATACAAAAAGGATGATGATAATCTGAATAAGCAATACCATCACGGATGTACCCAAATGTTCCTTTACGGTATAAATAAATGTGGTAAATGGAGAAACATGGGGTTGCAGGCTTTCACTTGAAGGATGCAAATAAGTACCGCTTTTTAATCCAATTAATATTAGAAGTCCAAAGACAACTAGCATAATGAAATAGATTAAAAAATCTTTTTTGTTTTTCGTCATATCGTTCGTGTGAAGGGTAAAACAGGATACATTCGCAAAGTTACGATATTCTAGTGTCTTTTTTTATAGTTTCAGACTTTTTTTGATTTTGAAGTGCAATTTTATTGGTCATTACGACAGGTTATGTCTCTTTTCTGACGGATGAAGAGGGGGAAGATTATTGGGAAGAGTCATTCGTTTATGGCCACTGGCACCTGATTTGTCCTTTGTCTTTAAGTGACAAATCAGGTGCTGTAACTCCATAAATGAAGGGGGAGTAAATTCCATGAGATTTCTCTTTGAAATGATCCGTTTATCCATTTACTTTATGCAGAGATAACTTGAATAGGGTTAGATGGCATAAACAGTAAGGTGTCTTATTTTGTTTAATCTTCGGGACTCCATATAGAACTCATGGAGAAAACTTTCTGAGGAGTGATCTGTGCAGCTTCTTTGGAAGTAAGTTGATGGCTCCAGGAGACACGGTCTCTGGTACTTGCACCTGCACCATGATTATGATATTCAAAATAACGGGCAGTTTTTTCATTAGCTGGATTCCCCCAGTTCCACCATCCTTCAGGTCGTATTTGAGGACCAAGATCACAGTTCATGAATAAGGTATAAGCATAAGGACGCCACGGACGACCGAGGTAGACCTTTGTCGCTTCAGGAGCAGCAATGAGTTTACAATGATTGAAGATGTAACCGTATTTCTGGTTTTGTGGTGTTGATGCAGCTGTGATATAACTGTTGATCTTACTGTAAATCGTGCAATCTTCAAACCATGCTGTGCTGGGGCCGAAAATGAAGTCTGTAGTTCCTTCGATATAACAGTCTTTGAAGTAAAGACGTGTTCCGGCAATCCCTGTGTAGATGGTATCCTGGTTGCCCAAGAAGCGGCAATGGATAAACTTCAGGCAGTCTCCTTCTGTATGCAGGCTGACCGCCTGGCCTAACCGGGCGGCATTGTTCTCTACAGTAATGTTTTTAAGTGTGATATGGCTGCCTTGTATTTTCAGGGTATAGGTGCGAAAGGTTCCCATAGGTTTCTCTGTGCCCGGCAACCTGATATTGGCATGATCATCCCACGTAATGATAGTCTGGTCACGGTCTTCTCCGCATATTTCAATGTTGTTCAACCAGGATGGTATGACCAGTTTTTCTTTATAAATGCCTTTTTTGACATAGATGACTTTATGATATTGCATAAAGGCACGACAGACTTCTATTGCATCATCAATGTTTCGGAACTCACCTGTGCCATCACGGGCTACGACTAACGTATCTGGATTGTCATATTTATTTACGGCATGGAGTGAAAGGGCCATTAAAATAAAAAACAGGAAAAGAATTGTTTTTTTCATGATGATAGTTTGTTTTAATATTTAGTAGGTAAGAATATTCACACTGACTTCCGAGTTGGTCTTGAGACAAATTCCGTTTCGGTTAATGCTCCCTGGAATATTTTATGGTATCTCATGAAGAAGGTTGGGTGAAATGTCTTTTAACATATAATTGAGCAGATCTCATTCCAATCTGATAACAGATCAGAAATTTGTCATGTCCTTCGGGATAAGATTCTTCTAGAGGAGTTTGTCGAGAGGCTCCGAGATTACTATGGTGTCTTGGAATCCGGTTGATCACAGGGATTTCAGGTACAGGCAGATTACATGATCTGCTGGATCTCCTGAAGATCAGGTACATCCTTCAGCCGGTTCATAATGACTTTGACGTCATCCCGGTCATGAATCCTGATCTCTATTCTTCCATCAAAAATGCCCTGGTCACTGTTTATGGTAATTCGGTGAATATTTACATTCAGTTGGTCAGAGATAATTTTTGATACATCCAGAAGCATTCCCTTACGATCGATACCTTGAATTTCTATAGTGGCATCAAAATAGAGCTTTTTGTGCATGTCCCATTTCGCATCCACGATTCGGTTTCCGAAACTCGATTTGAGTTTATTGGCTACCGGACAAGTACGTTTGTGTATCTCGATGTGGTTCATGTTATCAATATAACCAAGAATATCATCTCCCGGAATAGGGTGGCAACAAGCTTTGAACAGGAACTGGTTAATGTTGTTTTCATCAATAATAACAGGTTTCTTCTTGTCAAAGTTACTGTCCACAACGAGATGATCAGTATCTGTTGTTCCTCCTTTTCCATCCTTTCCTTCTTTCTTGTTCAGGAATGGGACCAGCCTGCGCCAACTCCTGCTCTTGTTTTCTTTTGAATTTTTGCCATGCAGTTCATCAGAGTCCTTATCTCCTAAGATAATTGTATGATCACCCAGTGCCTGGAAGAAATCTTCAGGCTTTTGAATATCATGAAAGGTCCGAAGCCTGTCAATAATTGAAGTGGTTAACTCAAAGCTGTTTTTGGCCAACCAATCCTGCATGATTTTCTTGCCTTTGTATTGTATTTCTCGATTATCATGCCGCAGGATCGCCATTATTTTACTTTTGGCTTTGGCGGTACTTGCGAAATTCATCCATGAGGGTTGTACATGTTGTGCTTTGGATGTGAGGATCTCTACCTGATCTCCACTTTGTAATTTCTGACTGAGTGGTACCAGTTTGTGATTTACCTTTGCACCGATGCAGTGACTTCCAAGGAACGTGTGTATCTCAAATGCAAAATCAAGTGCAGTGCTCCCTGTCGGCATCGTCTTGATTTCTCCTTTGGGCGTGAAGACGAAAATTTCAGAAGCAAAGAGATTGAGTTTGATGGAGTCCAGAAAATCCATTGCATCAGGCTGTGGATCATCAAGGATTTCCTTAATTGTACGCAGCCAGTCATTCAGTTCTCCTTCATCCTCAGAATATTCTCCACCTTCCTTATACTTCCAGTGAGCTGCAAATCCTTGTTCGGCGATCTCATCCATCCGGTCACTGCGTATCTGGACTTCAATCCATCGGCCTTGCTTACTCATCAGAGTGACATGCAAGGCTTGGTAGCCGTTCGCCTTAGGATGGTTGACCCAGTCACGTAAGCGATCCGGGTGACTCTTGTAGATCTTACAGATAGCAACATAGATCTGGAAACATTCATTGATTTCTTCTGCGCGGACCTTTGGTGTGTAGATAATCCGGGCAGCAAGAATATCGTAGATCTCATCAAAAGTAACATGCTTGTTCTGCATTTTACACCAGATAGAGTATGGACTTTTGACCCGTGCTTTGATGATGTAGTTGATGCCCATCTTGTCAAGGGACTCCTTGATAGGTTCTGTAAATTTACTGAACAGGATTTCTCGTTTTTCTTGTGTAGAAGTAAGTTTGGTCTCAATATATTCGTATTCCTCCGGGTGTTCGAAGCGGAAACTCAGATCTTCCAGTTCGGTTTTGATCTTATTCAGTCCCAGTCGGTTGGCTAATGGCGCATAGATATAGAGTGTCTCTCCCGCAATCTTATAACGCCTGTTAGCAGACTGTGATGCCAGGGTACGCATGTTATGCAGCCGGTCACAGATCTTGATGAGGATGACCCGGATGTCATCACTCATGGTCAGCAACAGTTTCTTGAAATTCTCTGCTTGAGCGGAGGCATTGTCTCCGAAGATGCCACCACTGATTTTGGTCAGTCCTTCTACGATCTGGGCAATTTTATCACCAAAAATATTCTGAATATCTTCAATGGTATAATCCGTATCTTCAACGACGTCATGAAGTAATGCAGAGCAGATACTCGTGGATCCCAGGCCCATATCCTCACAGGCGATCTGTGCGACGGCGATGGGGTGCATGATATAAGGTTCCCCAGAGAGACGCCTTACCCCTTTATGAGCCTGGCGGGAGAAATTGAAGGCCTTGATGATGATGTCGACTTTCTTTCTGTGGCGCGAGGCTAGGTATGTGTTCAGCAGATGCTGGAAAGCATCTGTAATCATTTTGTTGTCGGCCTGCTCTCTTTCGAGGTCCTTTACATTCTGGTCGTCCATAGAATCCTCCTGTTACTGGTTATTTAATTTTGAGTTTTTTCCCTGAATGGATGGTACTGCCTTTAATGCCATTCAATTGCCTGAGTTTTTTGATGGTGGTATGGTTGCGCTTGGCAATTTCAGAAAGTGTGTCTCCATTTTTGACTTCCACCTTCTGACTCTTGGTATTGCTGCTGTCTGTGTGTCTGTTCCTCGTCTTTCTGGAGGCCTTTTTCCGGTTAATTCTGCTTCTTTTCCTGGAAGTACTCCCGGAATTATTAGTCCCTTCCGAATTCTGGTCTTCTTCGGTTGTTTCTTCATTGCCGTTTAACGAATTGGAAGAAGTTGAAAGTTTCCTCCTGCTATGGCTGTGCCGACGGGAATGATGTTCTGATATGTATCCGCTTACTTCAGTTTCATCGCGCTTGAGCAGGAGCTCATTGGCTTTATACTTTAAAATGGAATCTTCATGGTCAATAAAATTTCCGATCAGGGAAGCGGGTAGCCGTAAAGGCATAGGAGCATTGTTCCCGTTAATGATATCTTGACGGTATTGCGGGTTCAACTCCCGTAGTTCATCAATATTTATATTAAGGACATCAGCAACCTGTCGTAAATGCATATCTTGTGAAACGGAAACGGTATCCGTTTTAGCGGGTAAGTCTGTATTCATAGGGCAGATACCGTGATCACAATAGTTGTTCATAATATAATTCATTGCAATGAAAGCGGGTACACAACTACGTGCGTATGAGGTCAGGTGAGGATAGATGCTCCAGAAATCTATTGATCCTTTTGTACGATGAATGGCTTTGTCAACAGTGAACGGACTGCTATGGAATGCGGTGATAGCAAAATCCCAGTCGTCAAAGATATTGAACAGATCTTTTAAATATTGGGCTGCAGCATACGAAGACTTGACCGGATCACGCCGCTCATCCACAAGGGTAGTAACTTTTAGGCCATAATGCCTTGCCGTACTCACACTCAGTTGCCATAACCCGGCATTGCCATTCTTGGAAGCAAAAGGATCCAGAGCCGATTCTATGAAAGGCAGGTACTTCAATTCCAGGGGGAGTCCATACGTTTCCAAAGCCTTTTCAAATATAGGGATATAGAAATTGGATGCACCGAGCATATAACTTATCCGGTCACGTTCCGATCCTGAGTATTGATCGATGAAAGTCCTTACCACATCATTATAAGGCATTTCAATCAATGTCGGAAGTTTCTTCAGGCGTTCAATGTAATCTTGCTTTGTGAAGGAAGAGCTGATGTCCTTGCTGTTGCAAGGATTTTTCTTAAGATAATTTTTTGCAAAATAAAGGTGCAGAAGACTATCCGTTTTGATCGTCATTCCAATAGGTAAACTAATCTGTTCTCTTATACCGTGGGGATCATTTACCGTAATAGTCTTTTCATTTGTTGTAATATTCTGGGCCTGTAGGGGACAACTCCCGAAAAGTGCCAGAAAAGTAAGTAATATGTTCGATTTCTTCATTCCCATTTCTTGATTTGTTGAATGAATGCAGTATTCTGAATTCTTGGATAATTTCCTGATTCACTTCCGATGGGTATGTCGTCCATTCAATGTCTGAATTCATTCAAGTTTTTTATATTTGAAAATCTATTTGTCTTTGAATATCTTTAGATACTCCTTTCTTTGAGTTTAAAAAGTCAGATAGCAATTGACTCCAATAGCTTGATTATGTGAAGGGCTATAACCATATATCTGATTTCCATTGATCACGGCAGGCTGGATGTGCAGGCTCAGATCTCTGGAGATGTCAAAATCGGATAACGAAGCATCCACGTAGGCATCAATGACGGATAGCACATAGACTCCTATAAATGAGAATACACTTAGATCCCGCCAGCGGCGGAAACGGTCTTTGCGGCTCTTGAAGAGTTGTTGATAGCGTGTAAGGTTTGAAGCGTCAACTTTGGTCCCTAAGTGCAGAAATTGATTGTAACTTTGCGTTGAAGGGTCATCGTCCATGATGTCTACGTATGCCTGTGCATAATCATGATACATCTGGTTGTTCCAGGACATGGCATAGATGCAACCCAGAAAACCGCCGTAGAAAATAGGCAACTTCCAGTATTTGCGATTATAAATCTGCCCTGCGCCGGGCAAGACAATGGAAAGCCACAGTGCTCTTTTTGTATCAGGCCGCCATGTGGCCCAGTCACGCTTGGCCTTTTTCTTTGTTGGTATAGAATCGGGAGAGACCATACGCGTCCTGTCAGTCTGGGCTTCAGTTTTTGACACAGATGGATGTGACTTCTGCAAGGCTTGAATGGTATCCTGCTTCATTTCTGAAATTGCTGCATGGTCTGGTATGCAGGTCCTTCCAAAAGCAGTAATGGCTGTTATACCTACCAGCAGAACAGTCAGACTATAGCGATGTGAAAATTTAATATTCACTTTTCAGATTGCTCTTTCAGTTTATCAAATACATTCATGATGCGTTCCAGCTCTTCTTCATTAGAGAAGGGGATGCTGATTTTCCCCTTGCCTTTCGGCGTGCAGGTCATCTGGACTTTTGCATCGAGGAATTTTGATAAGCGTTGTTTCAGAATGTTAAATTCTTCAGGCATCTTGGTCTTGGCAGCAATTTTCTTCTTGCCGCTTTCGATGTCTTCACCTTGTTTTAACTGTTGGACTAGGCTTTCGACTTTCCTGACGGAGTATCCGTTTTTTTGAATCTCCTTGAAAAGTTTGATTTGCAATGACGGACTGTCCAAGGCCAGCAAAGCCCTTGCGTGGCCCATATCTATCTCTTTCTTCTGTAGGGCCATTTGCACTTGTGCAGGCAATTTGAGCAACCTCAGGTAGTTGGCAATTGCAGCCCTGCTTTTGCCTACTCTCTCAGATACTTTTTCCTGGGTCATATCAGATTCTTCGAGCAGGTGCTCGTAAGCCAGCGCTATTTCAATAGGATTCAGATCTTCCCGCTGAATATTCTCTACAAGCGCCATTTCCATGATGTTCTCATCATCAATGGTGCGGATATAGGCAGGAATAGCCTTTAGCCCGGCTATCTGAGAAGCTCTCCAGCGACGCTCTCCAGCGATGATCTGAAATTTGTTCGTAGCGACCTGACGTAATGTGATGGGCTGGATGATGCCTATCTGACGGATACTCTGTGCTAAATCTTTGAGCGCATCCGGATCAAATTCGCGTCGTGGTTGATTAGGGTTTGGCTCTATCTGGTCAATGGCGATCTCATTGATCGTGCTGCTTCCAGAGGTGCTGATTTCTTCGGTGGAGATCAGGGCATCCAGTCCTCTTCCTAATGCATTTGTTTTATAGGAGTGATTACTGTATTTCTTATGAACGGCCATATTGATGAATAATTATAATATGGATGGGGGATGTGGGAATCAACTGTTTTTTTCGATGATTTCTTTTGCCAGGGCTAAATGGTTCTTTGCTCCTGTGGAGTCGGCATCATAGAGGATGACCGGTAAACCGTGGCTCGGACTCTCGCTCAACTTGACATTCCTTTGGATAACGGTCTTGAAGACCAGCTCCTGGAAATGGCGCTTGACTTCGTCGTAGATCTGATTCGCCAGACGGAGACGACTGTCGTACATCGTTAATAAGAAACCTTCAATTTCCAGTTTCGGGTTTAATTTACTCTTGATGATTTTAATTGTGTTCAGCAGCTTGCTGATTCCTTCGAGGGCAAAATATTCACACTGTACGGGAATGATGACTGAGTCGGCTGCCGTAAGTGCATTTACAGTGATTAATCCCAGCGAAGGTGAACAGTCAATAAGAATGAAATCATAGTCATTGCGAATAGGTTCAAGGAGTTTCTTAATCACTTTCTCCCGGTTCTCCAGATTCAGCATCTCGATTTCAGCGCCCACCAGATCAATGTGACTTGGAATGATGTCAAGTCCGTCAATGTCTGTCGTATAGATGGCATCGCGGACGTCAGCATGATCCATGATGCATTCGTAAAGGGAGCAATCCACTTCCTTGATGTCCACTCCCAGACCGCTTGATGCATTGGCTTGCGGGTCGGCATCAACGACAAGCACCTTCTTTTCCAGGGTGGCGAGAGATGCGGCCAGATTAATCGTGGTGGTGGTTTTTCCTACGCCACCTTTCTGATTAGCAAGAGCGATGATTTTTCCCATTTCCTTCGTTTCTTTACATCTGTTATAGTTGCAAAGTTAACGATTTTATATGAGAATCTATTAACTTAAACGTTTTTTTATTACTTTTGTATCGAAATTAATAATTAGGAATAAGATGGAAAATAAGAAGCCATTTATACTCATTTCCAATGATGATGGTTACCATTCCGGTGGCATACGCTATCTGGTAGAAATGTTGAGGGATAAGGCTGATCTTCTGGTCTGTGCACCGGAGGCAGCAAGGTCAGGGTTCTCCTGTGCTTTTTCGGCCGAATTGCCTTTAAGACTGAAGCGGCGCCATACGTTAGGGGATGTTGAGGCTTGGTCGTGTAACGGGACACCTGTAGACTGTGTGAAACTTGCTCTAGATCAGTTTTGTAAAAATCGTAAACCGGACCTCATTCTGGGTGGAATCAATCATGGTGATAACTCTTCTGTTAACAGCCATTATTCTGGTACAATGGGGGTTGTCATGGAAGGGTGTATGAAGTTTATTCCTTCTGTCGCTTTTTCGAGTTGTAATTATGATACGGATGCGGATTTATCCTATCTGAAGGAATATATTCTTCCTGTTATCGGGAAGGTGCTTCAGGAAGGGCTTCCAAAGGGGACTTGTCTGAATGTCAATTTCCCGGAAAAACCACCATTCAAGGGCGTGAAAGTCTGCCGTATGGCCTTTGGTAATTGGCAGAAAGAAGTGGTGAAGGAGCACCATCCTCGTGGATATGACTATTATTGGATGCTAGGAAAATATGTGGATGATGAGCCTGCATCTGAAGGTACGGACAGATGGGCACTTCGCCATAATTATGTGGCAATCACTCCGACGACTATGGACGTGACGGCATACGGTTCAATGGATGCCATCAAGGAATGGAATTTATAATAACAGATTTTCCTTTGAAAGTGTATGAGATATTATATAGTTGTAGGTGAAGCGAGTGGCGATCTTCATGCCTCACGTTTAATGGAGGCTTTGAAGGGAATAGATCATGACGCTGATTTCAGGTATTTTGGCGGAGACAACATGAAGGCTGTGGGCGGTACCTGTGTGAAGCATTACCGCGAACTGGCCTATATGGGCTTTATCCCCGTGCTGCTTCACTTGAGGATGATCCTGAGAAATATGTCTTTTTGTAAAAAGGATATTGTCAGTTGGAGGCCGGATGCCGTTATCCTGGTGGACTATCCAGGGTTTAATCTTGACATCGCTAAGTTTGTGCATGCCAAGACGGGCATACCGGTATATTATTATATCTCACCGAAAATATGGGCATGGAAAGAATGGCGTATCCGGAATATCAAGCGTGATGTCAAGGAGATGTTCTCGATCCTACCCTTTGAGGTGTCTTTTTATGAAAAGAAACACCATTACCCCATCCATTATGTGGGCAATCCGACGGCTCAGGAAGTGGCTGAATTCAGAAACGGATATGACCAGAGCTATGAATCTTTTTGTCAGGAGCATCAGTTGGATGCTTATAAACCTATAATTGCTCTTCTGGCTGGAAGCCGGAAACAGGAGATCAAAGATAACCTTCCAGTGATGATTGAGGCGGCATCAAGATTCGAGGACTATCAGATGGTCCTGGCTGGTGCACCTTCCATACCGGATTCTTATTACCAGAAATGGATAGGAGATACTGATGTGAAATTGGTGAGAAACCGTACCTATCCTTTGTTGACGCATGCTACGGCGGCTCTTGTCACGAGTGGTACGGCTACACTGGAAACAGCTCTTTTCCATGTTCCTCAGGTGGTTTGCTATGAGACACCTTTGCCTAAGTTGATCCGTTTCGGATTCAAGCATATCATTCATGTCAGATTTATCTCTCTGGTCAATTTGATAGCAGACAGAAAAGTCGTACCTGAAATGTTGGCAGATCTGTTTACCGTGGATGGGGTTGCCTCTGAACTCCGTAAAATCCTTCCCGGTCATCCTGAACGGGAAGAGATGCTGGCAGGTTATGAGGATGTTTACCGTCGTCTTGGGAATCAGATAGCTCCTGTACAGGCTGCTGATATCATGTACGATCTTTTGAGGACCTATAAGGCTGGTTCAAGCATGAATAACCCTTCCTCTGATGAGCTTTCAGGGCAGGACAATAAGAATTTATCGGATCAGGATAGTATGGCCCCTTCTTATGAGGATGAAGATACAGATTCATCTGATCCTGAGAATACTTGTTCGTCAGGCCAGGAGGATAATGATTTCCGCTCTGAGGAATAAGAGATCCCTTATGAGTTTTTAAGGGGTGTCAAAACAGTTCCAGGGTGTAGAGATAGATGATGGCAGCCGGGATAGCCAGGATCGCAGAATCAAAGCGGTCGAGTATTCCTCCATGCCCCGGAAGAATGTTCCCGCTGTCTTTAATACCCAATGTCCGTTTGAGAAGACTTTCTACAAGATCTCCCCATGTTCCGAAGATAACAACTACAATGCCTAAACCGATCCACCCTAAGACTGAAAGTTGAGGAGCAGTGACTGACAGTTGGTGGGAGAAATAGCCGATGATCCCGGCGATGATAACGGTAATGATCCCCCCGCCAATGCTTCCCTCCCATGTCTTTCCGGGACTGATCCGGGGAAAGAGTTTGTGCTTGCCGAAGAGGGAACCGCAGATATAGGCACAACTGTCATTTATCCAGAGGAAGACAAAGATGCTAAGGGGTAACAGGGTGTTAAAATGAACCAGGTCACCCATAGGGTCTTTTTCAAATGCCAGAATATTGATCAGTGAGAAGGGAAAGGCCAGGTATAACTGTCCTAACATGGTATAGGCCCAGTCGTTAAGGGCATCCTCATGCTTGAGATAAAGTTCGCTGATCATCAGATACAGAATGGTAAGAATATAGGGAATGAAGACAATGAAGTTGTTGACAATTCCTGTACGCAGACCGGCGAAGGAGAGGAACAGATAAACACCTGCAAGAGTAGAGATGAATCGGTTCACTTTAACTCCCTTTCTAGCATTGACCAGTCCGCTATATTCCCATATCGACATGCCCGTAATGAAAGCGAACAGGAAGATCATTGCGATCCAGTTCAGAAGACCTATCACCATTACCGCAACAAATAATATACCGGTAATGGTTCTGATGATAAGATTCTTTTGCTTTTCTGTCATTATTTTCAAACTTGTTTAGTATCATCCTCTTCTGATCCGGCCTTTTGGGGAGAAGCTGGATTCTGTGAGTTATCTTCAGAAGGCTTGCTTTCTGTTTCTGACTCTCCCTCCGGGGTGTCTGTCTTTGGAGAATCCTCTTTCTTTTGAATGCCTTTCGGTGTGTTTTCATCTTCCTGATGATTCTTGGCATGTTCAGCAATGGCCGCCTGTACCTCCGGCATCTTTTTTACGGTGTCATCAACATGTGGCTGTTCGGCCTCCAGAATCTCTTGTGTACGACTCTTCCACGGACGTTTGCCGAATATCTTCTCTACATCTTCAGCCATGATGACTTCCTTGTCCATTAACAATTTTGCCAGTTTGTTGTGACCTTCCTTGTGTTCAGTCAGGATCTTCTTGGCACGAGCATATTGTTCATTGATGGTTTTCAGTACTTCATCATCTATAATCTTGGCAGTGGTCTCAGAATAAGGACGTTGAAATTGATATTCGTTGGTGTTGTAATAGCTGATATTCGGTAATTGGTCACCCATGCCGGCGTATGCGATCATCCCATAGGTAGCTTTTGTCGCACGCTCAAGGTCGTTGATGGCCCCTGTTGAGATATGCCCTGTGAACAGTTCTTCTGCTGCCCGTCCTCCTAACAGGGAACATAATTCGTCCAGCATCTCTTCCTTGGTCGTGATCTGCCGTTCTTCGGGCAAATACCATGCTGCTCCTAAAGCTTGGCCGCGGGGGACGATGCTGACTTTCACAAGAGGATTGGCATAACGGCAGAACCAGGAAATCGTGGCGTGCCCGGCTTCATGCAGCGCGATGGTACGTTTTTCTTCTGCTGTCATCACTTTCGTCTTTTTCTCTAATCCGCCGACTATACGGTCAACAGCATCCAGGAAGTCTTTTTTCCCAACAGACTTCTCGTTGTGCCGTGCGGCAATCAGAGCAGCCTCATTGCAGACATTGGCAATGTCCGCACCGGAGAATCCAGGTGTCTGTCGTGCCAGCAGGTCTACATCTACAGTATCATTGATCTTTACGGGTCTCAGATGAACCTTGAAGATTTCCTTGCGTTCCTGCAGGTCGGGGAGATCTACATGAATCTGCCGGTCAAATCGTCCAGGCCGCAACAGGGCTGGATCAAGCATATCTGCACGGTTGGTTGCAGCCAGGATAATCACTCCACTGTTTGTGCTGAATCCGTCCATCTCCGTCAGCAGGGCATTCAAGGTGTTTTCGCGCTCATCATTGCCACCCATTGAAGGATTCTTGCTCCTTGCTCGTCCGATGGCATCTATTTCATCAATGAAAATGATACAGGGCGCCTTTTCCTTTGCCTGGCGGAAGAGGTCCCGTACACGGCTGGCTCCTACTCCTACGAACATTTCCACGAAGTCTGAGCCACTCATGGAGAAGAACGGTACTCCCGCCTCTCCGGCTACAGCTTTGGCCAGCAGGGTCTTGCCTGTTCCCGGGGGACCGATGAGCAAGGCTCCCTTAGGGATCTTGCCACCGAGATTAATGTATTTCTTTGGGTTCTTCAGGAACTCGACAATTTCTTCGACTTCCTGTTTGGCTCCTTCCTGGCCCGCAACATCTTTAAAGGTAATGCCGATGCTGTTTCCTTTCTCATACATCTTCGCTTTTGATTTCCCGACATTGAATACTCCTCCCATGCCACCTGAGTTGCCTCCGCTCATCCGGCGGCCCATCCACCAGATAAACCAGATAAAAAAGAGGATCGGCAACAGGTTGATGAAAATATTCAGCAGATTATTGCCTTTTTTATTATTGTAACTGAAATCTGTGAGCTTTCCGGTTTTCTGCTCGGCCGTCAGGTACTTCTCCAGTTCATCTACAGAACCAAACTGTACTGACACGTATGGGTTAGGGCCAACCTGCTTTGCGCTCATCTGGAAAACGTTTCGGATGTCTTTGGGCTTGACGAACATCTTCAGGGTGTTGTCGTTCTTGTTGATGACGACACTTTGAGCATATCCCTTCTGAACGTATTCCTTGAATTTCGTGTAGGTGGCTTCTTGGTCTGAACTGCCTCCTAAGGCATCCCCGCCTCCAAACATGAAGACGCCAATGATGGCGAGGAGAACCAGAATGTAGATCCAGTTCATGTTGAACTTAGGCATCTTAGGCTGGTTGTCGCCGTTATTGTTATTTTTAGGATTATTTCCACCTTGTTCCATCTTCTTTATTTCCTTTTTTAATGAATTAAACATGAATTGCCGGCATCAGATTACTGCTGTTTGTAAGTCTTCTTCATCAGGAATTTCAATGAGGGGGACATCATCCCACAGGTCTTCGAGGTCGTAGAACTTGCGGGCCTCTGGCTGGAATATATGTACCATTACATCGACAAAGTCCAATGCCACCCATTCGTCATTACCTAATCCTGCAACGTGATAGGGTTTTTCTTTAAGTTTATTGAAAGTGAATTCACTGACCGATTCAGTGATGGCCTCAACTTGAGTGCTTGAATTTCCTTGACAGATAATAAAATAATTTGCTATTGCTCCTTCGATATGGGTGAGGTCTACCAATACAATTTTGGCACCTCGTTTATTTTGAATACCGTTTATGATGACTTCAACTAATTGCTTCGTTTCTTCCATTCAGTTTTTTATAAGATGTAATGCAATCTAAATGCCCACAAAGATACACCTAAATCTTGAAAAAACACTAAGAATGCGTGTTATTTTGATCTTTTTTCAGAAAATTCTCGCTAAAACGTTTGTCAAATCAAAAAAAAGACTTACCTTTGCAGACGCAAATCAGGGAAGTGATTTGCAGAATATATATTGGGATATGGTGTAATGGTAACACTACAGATTCTGGTCCTGTCATTCCTGGTTCGAATCCGGGTATCCCAACGCTTAAAGTGCAAGTTACTGGTTGTCAGTGACTTGCATTTTTAGTTAGGACTGTTTGTGTGACCTTCTTTGGATCATTTTATAAAGTTGGGTTTTCTTTATCCTATAAATGAATTTATCTGAACGGCAGGGCTTTCGGCTCTTCCATTCAGATAAATTTACTCTCAGACGTATAACCGTTTAGGTTTAAACGGCTATCATGAATGCTTGTATGATTTCCAGCGAGGTGGGACTGTTGGAATAAATGATCTTCCTTAGTTACATACCGGTACTTGCTCCTGATGTACCAATCTGCTGGCCAACTGATTTCTGCTCACCAAACTCATTCTTGACACGGCTCTGATACTGTTGGAAATGTTTCTTTGTGTTACCAAAGTTCCAGGTAACGGTCAGATTAATATCCTGTATGGGAACAGTGATTCTCATCTTCTGCTCATAGGCATTGGTGCGCGTATACTGACTGATCTTGAACTTGCCACTGAACGGTACATTATAGCGGAGACTAATCGCTAACTTATCCTCGAATAATTTCTTGGTGAAGGCTGTCGTAAAGAAGCTGATCCCGCCTCTGTACCCCTGGAGATTATACTGGCGACTCTGACCGAATATTCCTGTACTCCATTGCAGGCTCCAGGGTAAGGTCTGCTCCAGCCCCAGGTAGCCATGGAATTGCCAGCCGTTGTTTTTCTGGTCAAGTTTCTTCGACCGGATGTCTCCATAGTCCATGCCACCACTGAACATCAGTGTGGTCTTTCCTTTCGGCACCCAGCGCATGAAGGTACTGATATTGGTCCATCGGTTGCGGATGTCATTGCTATAGGTCGTATTCAGCAAGTTATTCTTGTCCAGAAAAGTATATTCTCCAATCTGATTATTGCAGAAATTCTCACTGGCCGTCAGGTTAAAAAGGAATCTGGGAGTGTAGAGGTTAGCTACGAACCCGACATTATGTGATTTTTCTACTTTCAGATCCGGATTGCCGTAAGTGAGGGCAGTAGGGTTAGACTTGTCGATGTATGGGTTCAGGTACGTGATCCCTGGGCGGAGGATATGCATGGCATAGTTAATCCCGAAATTGATTGCCGGGTTGATATTATAGGTAAAGCTTGCCGAGGGGACCAGGTTTCCATAATTTTTCTTATAGTCTGAGCCTTTGCCAAGTTCATAGCTGATGCTTTCCCAGGTATGCTCGTAACGTACACCGTCACGGGTACTGAACTTACCGAAAGTGCCACTGTATTCGGCATATACTGCGCCGATGGACTGTTTGTCTTTGTAGATCAGGCTATTGTCTGCATTGTAGGTCTCTACACCATTGAGAATATCATAAAATTTTGAGTTTGAACGGTTGACATGGTTGATATACTTGGTGCCCAGACTCAGGCTATGCCCTTTGGCCAGGGGGTCACATAATCCAGTTGGACGGTATGCTCGGTACTGTGAGGATGATCATCGGTAAAGCGGTCACTGATATTGAAGAATGAGATGTCAGAATAATTCTGATCATAATAGCTGTAATTCTTCTGCCGGTGTGGTTCCATAGAGAACTGATAGGTGAGGGCTATACTGCGTGTCCGGTCATGGTTGAGAAAACGGGAATAGTCTGCGCTGGCATTCAGGGAGAAATTGTCCATTGTCATGATGTTCTCATTACTGTAGGAGAAGCCTTTACCATATAATCCGCCTGTGAAAGTGGTGGTAGGGTGTCCTTCATTATAGAGATGGAATTTCATCAGATTCAGTGAAGCATGCATACTGCTCATGGAGTCAAGTTCCAATCCCAGGCCGATATTCCCCATCGTGAAGGGGGTATGGTTATGTCCTTTCTGATAGTAATGCATATCGGAGCCGTCCGACTGTGACCGGTCAAACTGGACCTCGGTTCCATTTTGTTTACTGTAGTTGTATAGCCCCATAGCACTATAGCTGAATTTCCCTTGTTGCCCGCTTATTGATGCAGATCCACGATAGCCTCTTGTACCTGCCATGGCGCTGACACTTCCATTGTATCCGTCCATGTTTCCTGCGGCACCATTGCTGCCCGTATGGTTGATGTTGATATTCAGGATACAGGAGGTACCCTCGGCATCATATTTGGCTCCAGGATTGGTGATCACCTCAATATTCTTGACCATTGAGGCAGGCATTGCCTTGAAGATCTGCGAGGCATTGGAATTGAACATCGGATTCGGCTTTCCGTCTACATAGATCTTATATCCCGAGTTGCCATTGACAGAGATGTTGTCTTGTCCGTCGACGGTTACCATAGGTACCTTCCGGAGCATATCCAGGACGGTCTGTGATTTGGAGTCTACGTCTTCCTGGACATTATAGGTCATTTTATCGGTCTCCATTTTGACAAGTGGTTTCTGGGCTACCACTTCGACTCCTTTCAGTACTTTGGAGTCATCAGTTGTGAAAACTGTTCCCAGGTTCACACTGGGTTCACCATTCAGGGTAAATTTCCGACGGATTTCTTTCTTACCGACAGAATTGAAGGTAATGACATATTTCCCCTTACCGGATACGGCTTGCTTGATCTCACCGTTAACTCCCGTCACCGACATGGCTACCGGTTTGCCGGGTTGATTTTCCTTATAAACCCGGACTGTTGCATGTGGCTCGGTCGTATTGAGAATGGAGTCCTTGAGGACACCTGTCACAATGGTTTTCTGTGCCATCATCGTCATGGAGAACAGAATGGCAAGAAGAAGTAAGTTAATGCGTTTCATCTCTTTATTCAATTTTTGTCTGCAAAAATACATAAAATTTATCATTTCGCCATATTTTATTTCAATAAACAAGGTAATATTTGTTCATTTTGATCAGTAAGTTACCTTTTTAAGATTTGTATTTTGCTGTTTGATCGGGGGATCAGACTGATTCCCAGGAGCGGCAATCATGGAAGGTGATGAACCGGAAAACAACTGAGGATAATGACCTTCAGCGAACGGATGTAAATAGTCCTTGGAGGTCTGGATAAAAAAAGACGGACTAAAAATTAGTTCGTCTTTTTATGATCCTTGCGAATTTATAATAGAATTTTATATAATTTCAGCATACCTTATGAGCACCGTCACTGATCACAACAGGGATGACTTCCGGCTCATGTCCGTATTTTTCATTAAATTTCTTCTTGGCATCTGCGATGAACTTGTCGTAAATTTCATCTTTGACCAGATTGATGGTGCAGCCACCAAATCCGCCACCCATGATACGACTACCGGTAACGTCGTCTTCTTTAGCAATATTATTGAGGAAATCGAGTTCTTCGCATGATACTTCATATTCCTTGCTCAGACCGTTATGCGTTTCAAACATTTTTTGTCCCACGGTCTCATAATCTCCTTTTTGGAGAGCTTCACTGACGGACAGAACCCTGTCTTTCTCTCCCAGAACAAAATGAGCGCGTTTGTAGTCTTCTTCCCCGACTTCGGAGCGCACTTCTTCGAGCTCGTCCCATGTGCAGTCGCGGAGTGTTTCTATCTTCTGGTCTGCATGCCTGGCAGCAATATGCTTGACCACATTCTCACAACTGTTCCGGCGGTCGTTATAAGGAGAACCTTTCAGTTCGTGCTTGACCTTTGAATTGAGCAGAACTAATTTATAACCTTTAGGATCGAAAGGCAGGTAAGTAAATTCTCTGCTGCGGCAGTCGAGGCGCATTAGTTGGCCTTTCTTTCCGAAGACAGATGCAAACTGGTCCATGATTCCGCAATTGACGCCGATATATTTGTGTTCAGTAGCCTGGCCGGCAAGAGCCATGTCCCATTTGGATACCTTGTTGTCGCCGAATAGATCATTCAGTGCACAGGCAAAGCAACTCTCCAGTGCAGCAGAGGATGACATTCCTGCTCCCAAGGGCACATCACCGTAGAAGGCTGCATTGAACCCTTTGACCGGAACACCAAGTGCTTTCATCTCACGTACGATGCCGTAGATGTATCTTGCCCATGTAGCATGTGGTCCTTTAGGATCATCAATATTAAATTCCACACGGTCTTTTAAATCAATGGAATAGAGAATTACAGTCTGTAGGCCGTTAGGGCGGACCTCAGCCATAATACCTTTATCTACTGCACCCGGCATGACAAATCCTCCGTTGTAGTCTGTGTGTTCACCGATGAGATTAATACGTCCCGGGGCCATATAAATATTTCCAGTCTTATTGTCAAAATGCTTGAGGAAACGAGTTCTTACTTTTTCTATATCCATAATAAAAGATGTTTTAAAGAGTGATAAGATATTTATGGTGTTAATAAAGGCGTAACTTCGGAAAGTCACGCCTTTCAATCTTAATCGATAGGGATGTCCTTGTTCACATTCTTGGAGCCTATTAAAGCATAGAAGCAGAGATAGGCGAGTGCGATGAAGGGTACAATATAGGAAATCATGTAGTTGACATGGTCTGCAATATAGTTCTGGATCAGGGGAAGAACACCGCCACCGACTACCATCATCATGAATATTCCGGAAGCTTTTGCGGTGTATTTGCCTAATCCTTCCGTGGACAGGTTGAATACACTTGGCCACATCACTGAAGTACACAGACCGCAGAGTACCAGGAACAAGGCACAGATAGGTACTGTAACCATCTGGAAAGCCGAACCTGTGAATACGGGCATACTTACGGTAGAGGACTTGCCCAGAATCATGGCCAGACAGATAAAGATCATTCCGAAAATTGTCGTAATGGTCAGCAGTTGCTTGCTCGATACCTTGCTGGCAATGAAACTGGCCAGAAAGCGTCCCACCAGCATCAGAAACCAGTATGTGCCGGCAATGAAACCTCCGATGGCGGCAGCATTCAGAAGTCCGCCTCCTCCGCCCTTCATTGAGGTGTCACTGATATAGAAGTTCAAGGTACCAGGGATACCGACCTCTACTCCTACATAAACAAAGATTCCGATAATACCCAGGTCGAAATGACGGAAACTCCACGGGCTGTGTTCAAAAACGGTCTGTTCATTCGTCTTTCCCATTTCCGGATCCTGAATGGGGATGAAGACCAGAATGATGAAAGCAGCCAGAAAGACGGTCATGGCGATATACATCACCAGATTGACATCGACCATTTTGGTGTTTGCCGTTACGGTGCCGATGAGCGAGCCTACCAGCATAGGAGTGAGCGTGCCGGACAGCGAGTTCAGCGTTCCACCAATCATGTTCAACTGGTTACCACGGTTCCCTCCGCCACCCAGAAGGTTCAGCATGGGGTTGACGACCGTATTCAGCATACAGACACTGAAACCTGAGATGAATGCTCCCAAGAGATAAACACAGAATCCGGTTACACCCGGATTGAATTCTCCACTGAGAAATTGGATGAGTACTCCTAAGAAACCGAGGGCAATACCTACGAGAGCGGTTTTTTTGTAACCGATTTTAGTAAGCATGGCTCCGGCGGGAATACCCATAAACAGATAGGCCAGGAAATTCATGGCGTTCCCTAGCATTCCGATCATGTTACTGCCCTCGAATACATTTTTCCAAATAACCCCGATTGGAGCTGCCAGATTTGTTACAAACGAAATCATGGCATAAAGGAACATCATTGTGATAATGGCAATGATGCTGCCTTGTTTTTTATTCGTATTTTCCATTTATGATTTTGTTGATTATCTTCTTCTTCTTTTATGAATATTACGGAGACTAATTCTTCGTGGATTACTTCTCTATACCGAATTTATAGATGGTTTTTTGATGATACTCTTCTCCGGGAGTCAATTCCACAGATGGAAAATAGGGGTGATTAGGTGTATCCGGGAAATGCTGGGCTTCAAAACTGATGGCTGAGCGTCGAGGGAATGTCGCTCCATTCTGCCCTTTATAGCCATCTGCCCAATTATCTGTATAAAACTGCATACCAGGTTCTGTCGTATAGACCTCCATGGTCCTGCCGCTCACCGGCTCTATGACTTTGGCCGCGAAACTCAGTTCGCCTTCTTCCTTCTTGTTGAGCACATAGCAGTGGTCATATCCGGCACCGTTTTTAATTTGTTCATCTTCTGCGTTGATGTCCTGTCCTATCGGCTTTGGGGTACGGAAATCAAAGGGGGTATCCTTGACGAACCTGATTTCCCCTGTGGGGATGGAAGTGTCGTCAATAGGGAGATAATAGTCTGCATTGATCTGACAGATGATAGGATCGACGGTAGGGGTGGGATTGGCTATGCCTGCCAGTGAATAGAAACCATGATGGGTGAGGTTGATAATAGTCTTCTTGTTCGTCTTGGCTAAATATTTGATGATGAGCTCATTGTCATCCGTAAAAGTATAGGCTACCCATACGTCCAGTTCACCTCTGAAGCCCTCCTCGCCATAAGAACTGTTGTATTTCAGGACGGCTGCCTGATCGCTGATCCTCTGTACATCCCATACTCTAGAATGAAACCCTGTCGGGCCACCGTGCAGGGCATTGGGACCATTGTTGACAGCCAGTTGGTATTCCTTGCCATGCAGGGTGAATTTCCCCTTGCAGATACGGTTACCATAGCGGCCGATCAACGTACTCAGAAAAGGTTCCGGAGAGTGGATCACATCGTTTATGTTATCGTGGCCTTGAATGACATTTCCTAATTTGCCATTCCTGTCCGGTACCATGATTGCCACCAGAGCACCTCCGTAATTCGTGAAAGCCACCTCATTGCCTTGCTTGTTCTGCAAGATAAAGAGGTCTGTCTTTTTGCCGTGAATCGTGGCCTGAAAATTTCCTCTTTTCAGGCCGCAGATATTTTCCGTTTCTGCTGTGCTCATAATATCGTTAAGTTTTTAGTTACAAATATATATGCAAAGTAAGTAAAAAATCACGGAAACAGCAAATTATATTGATGGAAAATCCTTTGATTCAGAGTTAAAAGTCTTTAATAATTCCCTGTTATAAAAAAACTCGTCAGTAAAATGACAGAAGTTTGTAATCAAAATGTCATCATCAGTGAACTGATGATGCTTTTTGAAATGGAATTTCTTTAAGAAGATCTGCTACTACATAACTGGATCCGCCCACGAAGATAAAATCTTCTTTACCGGCCTCTTCCAGTGCTTTTTCGTATGCTTCTCCTACTGAGGAAAAAGCCCTTCCCTGGAGTTCATGGGCCTTTGCGGTCTCTACGACTTTCGATACTGGAAAAGCCCGTTCACAACTGGGTTGCGTCCAATAATATATCCCATCTTTGGGTAACATGCCCATGACGGTATTGATATCCTTGTCATTCACCATTCCGAAAACGATCCGCCGCTGTCTGCAGGGTTGTGATGCGATCTGCCTGCCGAGATACTGCCATCCTCCCACATTGTGACCTGTGTCACAGATGACGAGCGGTTCTTTCCTCAACCGCTCCCAGCGGCCCCTTAATCCGGTCATTTCACATACTTGTGCGAACCCTTTTGATACACTGTCAGCATTACGGATTATATTCCTGTTCAGGAGTTGGATGGCCGCCGTCAGAATGGTATTGGCATTCTTGTCTTGATAGATTCCGCCAAGTTCGCCTTTGATCTTTCCAAAATAGCGTGTCTCATAGATCCTGCCGCCATCTGCGCAGGCCTTTGAGGATAGAACTGCAGGTATATCTTCTGCGTAGACATCCTGGGCTTGCATCTCCTGGGCTTTTGATTCGAAGACAATCCGCGTTTCAGGCACCGCCTCACCGATAATCACCGGTACTCCATTTTTGATGATCCCTGCCTTTTCTCCTGCGATCTTTGCCAGGGTATGACCCAGGAATTGGGTATGGTCGAAACTGATATTCGTGATAATGGACAGGATGGGAGTAATGATATTGGTACAGTCCAGCCGTCCTCCCAGTCCGACTTCGATGACGGCTATATCCACTTTCTGGTCGGCAAAGTATTTGAAAGCCATCGCGGTGGTCAGTTCAAAAAATGAGGGATGAAGGGGTTCAAAGAAATCTCGGTTCTGCTCTACAAAGTCTACGACATATTTCTCACTGACAGGCTGGCCGTTGACCCGGATTCTTTCGCGGAAGTCTACGAGATGAGGAGAGGTGTACAGTCCTACTTTGTATCCATCTGCCTGGAGGATGGCCGCCAGGGTATGGGAGCATGAACCTTTGCCGTTGGTCCCGGCGATGTGGATAGTAAGAAAATGCGTATGGGGATGATTGAAATGCTGATCTAAGGCCAGAGAATTCTCCAGTCCGGCTTTATATGCCGGTGCACCCACTTTTTCAAAAACAGGGGTGCTGTTGAAAAGATATTTTACGGTTTGCTGATAATCCATTGCTCAAAAATAAGAACAGCTTACCTGCTGTTGCATTAAGTCATCTCCCTGAATGAATTGCAGGTCATTCACTGGATATGACGGATAATATAAAGACCACCCCGATGCAACTGCGACAGGCGTAATTGCGTCGGGGACCTGATTAACTGAACAGATTCTTGATATGTTCAAAAACAGATTTCTTATCTACATTGGAGGACTTGAAATTGTCACTATTCCTGAATACTTCCACGGCCTGTTTTTCATCTTTTGTAAGTGTCTTGGGAATGTAGACACTGATGTTGACAATGATGTCTCCCATACCATGTCCATATCCCTGGACTGCAGGCAGTCCCTTCCCTCTCAGCCGGACCTGCCTGCCTGGCTGCGTTCCGGAATCAATTTTAAGTGATATTTTGGAACCACCGACAGTGGGAATATCCACATTCCCTCCCAAGATAGCTGTCGGAAGGTCCAGAAGTAGATTATAATAAAGATCTTGGCCATTGCGGATGAAAGTGTTGTCCGGCTCCTCCTTGATGATCACCTGGATGTTGCCATTGACGCCATTATGACGTCCTGCATTTCCTTTTCCGGGCACATTGAGCACCATGCCGTCGGCTACGCCTGCCGGGATATTGATTTCTACGACTTCCTCACCACTGACCACACCTTCACCGTTGCATCTCTTGCACTTGTTCTTGATGATCGTACCTTCCCCGTGACAAGTAGGGCAGGCGGCCTGTGTCTGCATCAGTCCGAAAACGGAATGTACGGTTTTTATCGTATAGCCCGTTCCATGGCAGGTCGGACAGGTCTCCGGGCTGGTGCCTCCTTCACAACCGGTACCGTGACAACTCGGACAAGTGATGTACTTACGCACCTTGAATTTCTTGGTCACTCCTTCCGCTATCTCCTGAAGGGTGAGGTGGACGGTCAGCCGAAGGTCTGATCCTCTGAACTGAGGACGTGTCCTGCTTCCTCCACCGCTGAAACCACTACTGCCGAAGCCTCCGAAACCGTGTCCTCCGAAGATGTCACCGAACATGGAGAAAATATCGTCCATGTTCATGCCTCCTCCTCCGAAGCCTCCGAAATCACCTTGAGGACCATTGAACCCAAACTGATCATACTGGCGGCGTTTATCCGGATCATGGAGCACACTATAGGCTTCAGCAGCCTCTTTGAATTTCTCTTCTGCCTCTTTATTTCCCGGATTACGGTCCGGGTGATATTTGATGGCTAATTTTCTGTATGCTATCTTGATCTCATCCTCCGAAGCGTTCTTGTCGACACCGAGCACTTCGTAGTAATCTCTTTTTTCTGCCATGATGTAAAATTATTTTGCAATTGCAATTGAAGCCTTCGTCTTCTTTATTGGCCTACAGCTACTTTGGCGTGCCGGATTACCTTATCATTCAACGTATAACCTGTCTGGACACAGTCAATGACTTTTCCCTTCTTCTTGTCGCCCATACCTGGAACCATGGCCACAGCTTCCATGTAGGTTGTATCAAAGTCCTTGTCTTTCGTGTCTATTTCCTTGACACCTAACCCGGCCAGGGCTTTCTGGAATTTCTTGTAAATCAGGTTCATCCCGTCCTTGATGGCCTTGGGCTCATTGCTCTTACTGGCCAGGGCACGTTCAAAATCATCCATGACCGGAAGAATGGCGGTGATGGTCTTCTCTCCTCCATTCAGGATCAGGTCTGCCTTTTCTTTGAGGGTGCGCTTCCTGTAGTTGTCAAATTCTGCCACGGAACGCAGGTATTTATCCTTCAGCTGTCCTATTTGCTCCTGGGCCTCTTTTAACGGGTCTTTCTTCTCTTCTTTTGGCTCTTTGTCCTTATCGGATACCTTTTCTGACTTTTCGTCAGTTTTTTCTGACTTTTCGTCTTTTTGAGAATCTTTCTTCTCCTTTTTGTCAGTTTCTTCCTTAGGTGTTCCTTTCTTTTCAGACTCACTGTCCTGACGATTTATCTTCTTTTCTTCGTTTTCTTTTTCTGCCATAGTTCTTTAAGTTAAAGTGATCTTCTTGATGCGAGGGGAAGCCAGCTCTTTTCTTCCGCTTTCTCTTTCAAGGGTCAAGCAAAATCTGTGCCAACTCAAGAATACATCTTCTCTTTCAAGGCTTTGATCTCTTCATCGTGAATATACTCATTGTAAGGCATCTGCTTGTCAATAGTTCCTTTAGGCGTAAGTTCGATAATCCGGTTAGCTACCGTTTCGATGAACTCATGGTCGTGGCTGGAGAAGAGTACATTTCCTTTGAAAGTGATCAGATTATTGTTGAAAGCCTGGATACTTTCCAGATCAAGGTGGTTGGTAGGTGTGTCCAGGATAAGACAGTTGGCTTTTTGTAATTGCATCCTGGCAATCATGCAACGCATCTTTTCTCCTCCCGAGAGGACATTGACTTGTTTCAGGATCTCTTCACCTGAAAAGAGCATCCTGCCCAGATAAGCTTTCATCTGGACTTCATTCCCCGGACCGTATTGACTCAGCCATTCCACAAGGTTCTTGTCACTTTGGAAGAAGGTGGTATTGTCCAGAGCGAGATAGGCCGTGGTGATCGTTACGCCCCATTTATATGAACCGGCATCAGGCTTGCGGTTACCGCTGATGATTTCAAACAGGGTAGTCATCGCTCTGGGATTATGTGACAGGAATATGATTTTCTGCCCCTTCTCTACGGTGAAATTGATATTATCAAAGAGTACCGTTCCATCCTCATCTACAGCTTTCAGACCTTCTGCCTCCAGGATCTGTGTCCCTGGCTCACGTTCCATCTCAAAGATAATGCCGGGATATTTCCGGCTGGAAGGACGGATCTCTTCTATATTGATCTTGGACAGCATCTTCTTCCGTGACGTGGTCTGCCGGCTTTTGGAGGCATTGGCAGAAAAGCGGCGGATAAACTCTTCCAGTTGTTTTTTCTTCTCTTCTGCTTTCATCCTCTGGTTCTGGGCCTGCCTTAAAGCCAACTGTGAGCTCTCGTACCAGAAAGAATAGTTGCCGGCGAACATGGTGATCTTCCCGTAGTCTATATCTACGGTCTGTGTAGATACGGCATCCAGGAAATGGCGGTCATGGCTGACGACCAGGACCGTTTGCTCCACTTCCCCGAGATAATCTTCAAGCCATTCTACGGTGTCCAGGTCCAGATCATTGGTAGGCTCATCCAGCAGCAGGTTCTCCGGCTTGCCGAAGAGGGCCTTGGCCAGCATGACCCGTACTTTCTGATTGTTGGAAAGCTCCTTCATATTTTCATTATGGTATTTTTCCGGAATACCCAGGTCCTGTAAGAGTTGGGCGGCATCTGACTCTGCGGACCAGCCGTTCATCTCGGCAAATTTTTCCTCAAGTTCTCCCGCACGGTTGCCTTCAGCATCTGTCATTTCTGCTTTCGCGTATAAAGCCTCCCGCTCTTTCATGTTCTTCCATAGCGGTTGATGTCCCATCAACACGGTGTCGAGGACACGGTAATCATCATATTTGAAATGGTCCTGCTCCAAGACGGAGAGCCGTTCTCCCGGCCCCATTTCAATGGTCCCCTTATTGGGCTCAAGGTCTCCGCTGATGGCGCGGAGGAGCGTAGACTTACCTGCACCGTTGGCGCCGATGATACCGTAGATGTTGCCGTGAGTAAATTTAAGGTTGACGTCCTTGTAGAGCACTCTCTTTCCAAATTGGATGGCAAGATTTGTTATTATAATCATTTTCTAATACCTTATTGTATAATAATTTGTGTACAAAGGTATAAAAAAGAATCGAGATGCCTGTATGTTTAGGATTTCTTTTGTACTTTTGTGGGGAAATATACGGCATGCAGGTCATTGATAGGGCTGAAAAAATAGTCTTTCAGGACAACAGGATTGTGAAGGGCTGGGAATGCGTAAACTTTGATGGCGGATGTGCCCTGAATAGAAATAATGACATGAAACTTTTGATTTTAGATTTTGATGGAACGATCGGAAATACCAATTCTCTGATCACCAGTACGATGCAGAGTACGTTAAGGGAACTGGATCTTCCGGTATGTTCGGCGGAAGAATGCTCTCGGACAATCGGATTGCCTCTGGAGCAATGCTTCCTGGAAGTCCTGCATTCTTCGGATCCAGCGGTGGCAAAGCAGTGTGCAACGGTTTATCGTCGTATCTTTTCGGTCAGCAACCATCCTGGCAGTGTGCCGGTATTTCCGCATGTCCTGGAGAGCATCCGCTTTTTTTATCACAAAGGGATGATCATTACGCTGGCCAGCAGTCGGGGGCATGCTTCTCTTGAGGCCTTTGTTGAGGAGATGCATCTGAAATCATATATTTCTTGCATCTTAGGTGCTGATGATGTCCAGCGGTCCAAGCCTGATCCGTACCCGGTACAGAAAATACTCCGCACCTTTTCTGTGGATCCTCAGGAAGCCTTGGTGGTAGGGGATACTAAGTTTGATATTCTCATGGGAAAGCGGGCCGGAGCAAGGACTTGTGGCGTGACCTATGGCAATGGATACAGGAATGAACTTGAAGGGGCGGGAGCAGATATGATCGTTGACGATTTCGGGCAGATACCGGAACTCTTGAAAGGTAAAGAATGAACAACAGACATTTTAAAGACGAAGATCATTATACGGTTTATCAGGTGAGCAAGCCGGCTCCTCTGCTGGCCTGGCTTCTGGAGAATATCAAAGGCCAGAGTAAAACAAAAATCAAGGAGACACTGAAGGGACAGGGCATCACCGTTGACGGTAAGACGATAACGAGATTCGACTATCCGCTTCTCCCGGGGATGAGGGTGGGTGTGTCCAGGTCTAAGCAGGTCAGGACACCTCAGAATCCATTTATCAGGGTGGTCTATGAGGACCCTTATGTGATCGTGATTGAGAAAAATACCGGCATACTTTCCATGGCTGCGGGGCACTCTTCCTTGAATGTGAAAACTGTTCTGGATAAATATTTCCATGATAACAGGCAGAAATGCCATGCTCATGTGGTCCATCGCCTCGACAGGGACACCAGTGGTCTCATGATCTATGCCAAAGATGTACAGATCGCCATGCAACTGGAGAAAAACTGGCATCAGACGGTTTATGACCGTCGCTATGTAGCGGTACTGAGCGGTGTGATGGAAAAGGATAGTGGCACCCTGACGAGCTGGCTGACGGAAGATGCTGCTTATACCACGGTTTCTTCATCTGTTGATAACGGCGGGAAATATGCCGTGACCCATTATCACGTCCTGGACCGGAGCGACCATTACTCTCTGGTGGAATTCCGCCTTGAGACGGGACGGAAAAACCAGATACGGGTACATGCTGCAGATATGGGGCACCCCGTCTGCGGTGATCCTAAATATGGCAATGGCGATGATCCCTGTCACCGGCTTTGCCTTCATGCTTACATCTTGTGCTTTTACCATCCGGTCACGGGGGAACGTATGGAATTTAAGGTCCCCATACCTTACAGTTTCCGCCAGTTGTTCAGGCCCGGTGAACCTTCTTATGGAAGGGAACGTGGCTGACAGGATCATTGCCCTGGGGACCGGGCCTTTTTATCCACTGAATCAAAGATGATTTAAATACACCGACTATGCATCCGTTCGCTTACTACATTTTTGCACTCATCGTTCTCATCGTTGCCTTTCTGGTCTTGAAGAAAGTAGCCAGTTGTCTGATCAAGTCCGTCGTGATGATCGCCTTGGTCGTCCTTCTGGCATTTCTTTATTTTACGTATATCAGGTAATCTGTTTTTAGATTACTTGTCCATCAGAAAAGCCTTGAATACCTGGAAATCATTTTCCATGGGGATACTCTGCTTCTTCCCATGGATGAATTTTTCCAGTCTTTCTGGGATGTCTATGTCTCCTCCGATGACAGCATCCACCTTCTCTTTGAATTTGGCCGGATCTGCTGTTTCCAGAAAGACTCCTGCCTCTCCGGGTTTCAGCCCTTCTTTCAATGCCCGGTAGCCACAGCAGCCGTGTGGATCCAGAATATATCCGTTCTTTTGATAACAGTCCTTGATGGTCTCGCGGATCTGGTTGTCCTTGTAGGTGGCTCCGCTGATGTCTTGCACGATGGCTTGATGGGAGTGTTCATAAAGGTCAAGGATGCGGGCAAAGTTGCTGGGATTACCTACGTCCATGGCATTGGCAATGGTCTGCTTGGAGGGCTTAGGATTGTATTTGCCCGTTTTCAGATATTTATAAAAGATGTCATTGGCATTGTTGGCTGCAATGAAACGCTTGATAGGCAGTCCCATCCTCTTGCTGAACAACCCTGCGGTGAGGTTCCCGAAATTACCTGAAGGTACGCAGACCACCAGGTTAGAGTTGATCTTGCCACCTTCTTTCTCTAACCGTATGACCCCCCTTTTCTTCAACTGTGCATAACCGAGGAAGTAATAAAAGGCCTGTGGCAGGAAGCGGGCGACATTGATGCTGTTGGCTGAGGTGAGCAACAGGTGCTCGTTAAGCTCCTGATCCATAAAGGCAGCTTTTACCATAGCCTGGCAGTCATCAAAGGTGCCGTTGACTTCCAGGGCAGTAATGTTCTGCCCGAGGGTCGTAAACTGGCTCTCCTGAATCTTGCTGACTTTTCCTTTGGGATAGAGTACATAGACATGAACACCCTTGACACCGAGAAAGCCATTAGCTACAGCTGAACCGGTGTCACCGGACGTGGCCACGAGAACATTGATGTCCTTGTCTCCGCTCTGGTGGACGAAGTACTCCAGCAGACGTGCCATAAAGCGTGCGCCGACATCCTTGAAAGCCATGGTGGGACCATGGAAGAGTTCCAGGGAATAAATATGGTCTTCAACTTTTACGGTCGGGATCTTGAATGACAAAGTATCATAAACGATCTTCTCCAGGGATTCTGCATTGACATCCTCTCCGAAGAAGGCGTTTGCTACGGTCAAGACAATCTCCGGCAGGAACATCTTATCCATGTTCTCGAAAAAGTCATCTACCAGATGTTTGATCTTTTCCGGCATATAGAGCCCTCCGTCGGGAGCAAGCCCTTTGATGACGGCCTCACGAAGGGAGACTGAAGGTGCTTTCTTGTTCGTACTGTAATATTTCATACTTATAGGTTTTATGTTTCTTTTTACATCCTTCCGTTCGTCACGTTATTGTGCAGTGCTTCTATTCGTATGACATGAAGGTGTTCATAAACTCGTTGAGGCGGAGCAAGCCATATTCTCCGGATACACAGCTCACCTCATCATATTGTTGTACCGAATCGGGTTTGATTCCGGGATACCAGATGAGGAAAGGTACCGCCTCCTTGACATGGGTGCGGATCTCTACGGGAGTAGGGTGATCCGGGAGGACGGCTATGCAGACCGGCTCTTTCCAGGATGATATTTCCTTATAGATAGGTTCTACGATGCGGTGGTCCAGATATTGGATAGCTTTGATCTTCAGGTCAAGGTTTCCGTCATGTCCTGCTTCATCGGTTGCCTCCAGGTGGAGATAGACAAAATCCTGTTTCTTCAATGCGTTGATGGCAGCCTTTGCCTTGCCTTCATAGTTGGTGTTTGCCAGCCCTGTAGCGCCGGGAACCTTGATGATGTCCAGTCCTGCATAATGACCGATCCCGCGGATCAGGTCCACGGCCGAGATGACACTGCCTGTTTTAATCTCAGGATAGAGTTGCATGAGGGTTTTCATCTTCGGGTGATAACCGCCCCCCCAGGGCCAGATGGAATTAGCCTGGCGCAGCCCTTCTGCGGCCCGTTTCCTGTTATAGGGATGTTCTTCCAGAAGGTCCTGGCTCTTGAGAATAAGGTCATTCAGCAGGTCGGCTGTCTCGCGGGCGGTCATCCTGGTTTTGTCTGTACCGCTGATCGGTTCATGTACATCCTCCCAACCCTTTTCCGGCTGGATGAGAAGGGGCCGCCATTCTTCGTTCGGATGGTCATGAGGGGGGGCACATACCAGGTGCTTGCTGCCATATTTAATGATCAGGAGATGGCGGTATTGGATACCGGTCATAAAGTGGACTTGCTCATTGCCGAGTTTGTCATCCAGATATTTCACGAGCACATCACCGTCTTTTGTCTGTAGGTTCCCCCCATTATGGGTAATGATTTTACCATCAGCAAGGTAGATGAAATTGCAACGCATCGCCATATCTTCGGGAGCCATCTGATAACCGATGCTGGCTGCCTCGAGAGGCCCCCGTCCTTCGTATACCTGGTTCAGGTCATAACCCAATATGGCTGTGTTGGCAACCTCTGATCCCGGATAGAATCCGTTCGGGACCGTTATCAACCTGCCTGTCTTACCTTGTTTAGCCAGCAAATCCATATAAGGGGTTTGAGCATACTGTAATAGTGTTTTTCCGCCCAGTCTTTGTACAGGATGGTCGGCCATTCCGTCACCTAATATAATAATATGTTTCATTTGAAAATCAGTTTGATCAGATGTTGGCGATACTCATCACGTTGGCGAATACACCGGCAGCCGTTACGCTTGCCCCGGCACCGTACCCCTGGATGAGCATCGGATATTCTTTATAGCGTTCTGTTGTGAGGAGAACGATATTGTTGCTTCCTTCCAGATTATAGAAAGGATGGTTCTTGCCAATAGATTTCAGTTCCACGCTGGTCCTGCCCCCTTCCATCGAAGCTACGAAGCGCCATCGCTTCCCCTCTTTTTCCAGTTGCTTGCGTTTCCGTTCAAAGCCTGCATCGAGATCGGGTAATTTTTCCCAGAAATTCTCCAGCGTTCCTTCGAAATAGGATGGGGGGATGAAAAGGTGTTTCTCCACATCGGACTGTTCTACGCGATAACCTGCTTCCCTGGTCAGGATCACCAGTTTCCTGATAACATCTACACCGCTCAGGTCTATCCGGGGATCCGGTTCGGAGTACCCTTCTTGCTTTGCACGGCGGACCGTTTCCGAGAAGGGGACGTCTGCAGAGATCTCATTGAAGATAAAGTTGAGTGTCCCGCTGAGGACTGCTTCGATCTTCAAGATCTTATCTCCTGAATTACGCAGGTCATTGATGGTGCCGATGATGGGAAGTCCTGCACCGACATTGGTCTCGAAACGGAACTTGACCCCTCTGGTCAGGGCCGTATGCTTGAGTTTGACATATTTATCATATTGATCTGAGGCAGCGATTTTATTGGCAGCCACAACGGAAATGTTATGTTCCAGCAAGGTCTGGTAGAGATCGGCAATATCCTTGCTGGCCGTACAATCTACAAACACAGAGTTGAAAATATTCATGCCGATGATATTATCGCACAGTTTCTTAGGATCACTGGGCTGGGATGACTTTAACTGCTCCCGGAAATTCTCCAGGTTCAGGCCGTCCCGGTCATAGATCGCATTATGTGAACTGGCAATGCCGACGACCGTCAGCTTAAGCCTGCTGCGTTCCTTGAGTGCATTATACTGATTTCTGATCTGCTCAATGAGTTTTCCGCCTACCGTACCTACTCCGCAGATGAAAAGGTTGAGTTCCTTATATTCTGAGAGGAAGAAAGAGTCATGCAGTACATTGAGGCTCTTTCTCAGGGAATCACTCTTTACGACGAAAGAGATGTTGGTTTCTGAAGCCCCCTGGGCACAGGCGATGACCGAAATACCGGAACGCCCCAGGGTACCGAAAAGTTTTCCGGCAATCCCCGGCGTATGCTTCATGTTCTCTCCTACGATAGCAATAGTGGCCAGCCCGCATTCGGCATGCATTGGGAACATCTCTCCGTCTGAGATCTCAGCAGCAAATTCTTTGTTGAGCACATTTACGGCCTCCGGCGCGTCTGCCTCCCGGACTCCGATGGAGGTGGAGTTTTCGGAAGAGGCCTGACTGACCATGAACACGGAGATCCCCTTGTTTGCCAGTGCCGTGAATATCCGTCGGTTGACTCCGATCACCCCTACCATACTCAATCCGCTTACCGTAATCAGTGCCGTACCGCTGATGGACGAAATCCCCTTGATGGGTTTATTGTCATCTTCTATTTTACTTTTAATGATCGTTCCAGGATTGGCGGGGTTGAAGGTGTTCTTCACCTTGATGGGAATATTCTTGATGCATACCGGGTAGATCGTTGGCGGATAGATAACCTTGGCACCGAAGTTGCAGAGTTCCATGGCCTCTACGTAGTTCAGTTCATTGATCGTATAGGCTGTCTTGATGACCTTCGGGTCAGCGGTCATGAACCCGTTGACATCTGTCCATATTTCCAGTACTTCAGCCCCCATGACACCGGCGAGAATGGCTGCGGTATAGTCACTTCCTCCTCGCCCGAGGTTCGTCGTCTCGTCAGTGTCGCGGTCCTTGCTGATGAATCCGGGTATCAGGGAGATGCGTGGAAGGTCCCTGAATGTGCTCTTGACCAGTCCTGTGGTTAACTCCGAGTCAAGCATGTCCTTGCCGTTCTTCCGGACGGTTTTGATGAATTCGCGGGAATCAAACCATCTTGATCCTCTGATCAGGGTGGCTACGATTTTACTGGATAACCGTTCTCCATAAGAGACAATGGCATTCTTGGTTTTCTCGCTGAGGTCATGGATGAGGTAGACTCCAAAATAAATGCTCTTCAACTGTTCGAGAAGGGCGTCGACGGTGTTGAACAGATCTTCTCTGTTCTGAGTATCGGTGATGATCGTGTCTATCAGGGTGTGATGCCGGTCTACCATCGCATTATACTCATCCCTCCATTGGTTATCATGTTTGAGAGCTAACTGTGCCGTAGAGAGTAATTTGTCGGTGATTCCACCGAGTGCACTGACAACAACAATAACAGGCTGGTGCTTGGCCTCTTTCTCTACGATCTTCTTCAGACTTAGGATACTTTTCACGGAACCTACAGATGTTCCGCCGAATTTTAGAACTTTCATTGGCTTGAAAATTAGTTATTATAATGTCTTGTCCTCCTCGAAACCAGCGAGGCCAGAACAGAACTTGGTTACAAAAATACGAAGAAATATCAGACCACCCAAAAATTGGGTAATAAATTTATGATTTTTGTGGACGGTCTGATCTGTTATTGGAGGAGAAAGGCGCTTCGGCTTCCGCGTATGACTCCGTCCAGGAGAGAGTTGTCTGCCGTATCCTTTGGAGAGCTCCGTGATTTTGTGACCGGACGTTCCTGCTCAGCACAGGAATTCTGTGATGTTCATGATGAGCAATGCCGCTACGCAGATGCCTAATGCGATCATTGCCCATGTTTGTCCCTTCTTGCCCATTTTGCTCTTCCTGATCAGGGCGGCCATCACAGTCATGAAAATCAGGGGTATAAGGATGATCATGATCTTAAACCATGACTGACCGTGGTAGTGGGCGTAGGAGTATTTTTCCTGGAATCCTATGTAGGCTACCATCAACAGGGAGAGGATGTTCATCAGATCTTTTTTGCTCATACAGGACTTTATTTACGGATTTGAAAAATGCCGGTTGCTCTTGTTTCTGGCTCTGGTCTTGCAAATATAGAAAATATTCAACTCGTTTCCAAAATTTTTATCAGAAATAACTTTCCGGGGTCTGTCCTTTTCCTGGATGGAACAGCCCCACCTGGGCAGCGGGGACGGGACAGGGGAAATGAAGGGGTCATGATGGAAACTTCATGGATTTATCTTGTAAGATTGCAGAAAACTTCTTATTTTTGCAGGTATGATCAAAGAATACCAAATCAGAGTCTTGCCTCAGGTGGCCTGTTCAGAGGCAAGCATTGCACAATATCTCGTCAGGGAGGAGGGGCTGGAGGCCCAGACCCTTACCCATGTCCGTGTCTTGCGCCGTAGCATCGATGCTCGTCAGCGGGTCATCTATGTGAATCTGAAAGTCCGGGCTTATCTCAATGAGATGCCACAGGAGGATGAGTTTGCCCGCACCTGCTACCCGGAGGTAAGCGGGAAGACACCGGTTATCGTGGTAGGCGAGGGACCTGGCGGCCTTTTTGCTGCTTTACGACTGATAGAAAAGGGGATCAGGCCTGTGGTTCTGGAACGTGGGAAAGATGTGCATTCGAGGAAAGTGGATATGGCTCAGATCTCCCGGACACAGAAGGTGAACCCGGAAAGTAATTACGGTTTCGGTGAAGGGGGGGCCGGGGCCTATTCGGATGGAAAATTATACACACGCAGTAAAAAGCGGGGATCGGTGGAAAAAATATTGAATGTCTTTTGCCAGCATGGTGCACCGTTGTCTATACTGGCAGACGCCCATCCGCATATCGGAACGGACAAATTGCCGCGGGTGATTGAAAATATGCGGGAGACCATTCTGAAGAGTGGTGGCGAAGTGCATTTCCAGACGAAGATGACGGCCCTTCAGACGGAGCACGACAGGGTAGTCGGCGTGGAGGCGGTGGACCTGAACACCGGAGCGGAAGAGACTTTCCGCGGACCTGTCATCCTGGCTACGGGACATTCCGCACGGGATGTCTATCGCTATCTTGCCCGTACAGGCATCGAGATGGAGGCTAAAGGGATTGCTGCCGGCGTGCGCCTGGAACATCCTTCAAAGTTGATTGACCAGATTCAGTATCACAGTCGGGCGGGCAGAGGGGACTATCTGCCGGCGGCAGAGTATTCCTTCGTCACCCAGGTGGAGGGGCGCGGGGTCTACAGTTTCTGTATGTGCCCGGGTGGTTTTGTCATCCCTGCCGCTACGGGACCTGAACAAATCGTTGTCAATGGAATGAGCCCGTCCAACCGGGGGACTGCCTGGTCGAATTCGGGCATGGTCGTGGAAATCCGGCCGGAAGATGTCGGGACGAAAGAGTTGCCCTTGACTTTCCAGACTGAGGAGGAGGGGACACACCCGGAGGTGCTGAAAGTGATGTACCTTCAGGAGCAGTTGGAAAAGATGTGCTGGCAACAGGGAAACCATAAGCAGACGGCTCCTGCCCAGCGGATGACCGATTTCGTCAACGGTCATCTGTCGTATGACCTGCCGGCGTCGAGTTATGCTCCAGGACTGATCTCCAGTCCGTTGCACTTCTGGCTGCCTCCCTTTATCGCCAAGAGACTTCAGGAGGGGTTCAGGTCCTTTGGCAGCCATGCCCATGGCTTCCTGACAAATGAGGCGGTGCTGATGGCTGTGGAGACCAGGACCTCTGCACCGGTGAGAATCGTACGTGACCGTGTAACCTTGCAGCATCTGCGTATCGAGGGGCTCTTTCCTTGTGGTGAAGGTGCTGGATATGCAGGGGGAATTGTCAGCGCGGGGATTGACGGGGAACGTTGTGCGGACAGTTGTGCGGCTTATCTTCAGGCTGCTCCCTCTGACCGGTGAGGGTATCGTGATCCGTACCGGATCATGGGAGCTCTGGTTTTTCTTAAACTTTTTGCAAAAGGATGAGGGGTTTGATTAATCTTTTGTATCTTTGTATGGCATCCGGAAAGTCCGGAAGGGCCGTGGGCGCGGCAATCGTTTAATCTAAATTTCAAGCCATGAATATTTCTGACCAATTCGTTATTACCATCAACCGGGAGTTCGGCTCCGGCGGACATGAGATCGGGCGCCTGCTGGCTCAGCGCCTGCAGGTCAAACTGATGGATAGGCAAATACTGAAGGCGGTGGCTGAAAGGTATCATCTGACTGAGGAACAGACTGAGAAATTGGAATTGAGACACCCTTCCTGGTGGGATGATTTCGCTAAGTTCTACCAGGATTATACGAGTAAGCATGAATATAAAGCCAGCGGAAGGGACATCACTTCCAGACAGCTCTTCTTCGCTCAGGCGGAGGCAATGAAGGATATTGCAAGTAGAGAGAGTTGTGTGGTCGTGGGCCGTTGTGGCTTTCATGTGTTCGGGGAGGATCCCCTTGCCTTGAAAGTCTTTGTCTATGCTCCTCTGGCGGACCGCATAGAGCGGATCGAAGGACGTTATAATGTTCGTGAGGACAAGGCCCGGCAGATGATTTCTGACCACGATTATACCCGCCAACTCTATACCCGGACGTTCACAGGAAAGGAATGGTATGATACTCGGAATTATCAACTTACCCTTAATGAGGGGACTTTAGGGATTGAGGGAGCCGTTGATTTCCTGGTGGATTTTGTGGGAAAGTTCTGGAAGGGGAGAATGCGATGAGCATATTCCGGAAGATTGCTGCTCGGATGGAGGCGTTTCCTCGGGTGCGGGATGTGCTCTTTCCGTAACGGTTCTTTCCTGGTCTGTTGGTACCTGATCGTGTATGTGACCTGACCGATGTTCACTGATGCCTTATGGTCATGAATGATGAAGCAAGTTTACAAAAAATTTGTTTATCTACTGATTTTTTCGTATTTTTGCAGAGTTTCAGAAATTATATAAAATCATTATAATGAACATTTCGTATAAATGGCTTAAAGAATACGTCGATTTTGACCTGACGCCTCAGGAGACAGCGGACGCGCTGACTTCTACAGGTCTTGAGGTTGATGCCCTTACAGAGGTCCAGACGGTCAAGGGTGGCTTGAAAGGATTATATGTAGGCAAGGTCCTGACTTGTGAGCCGCATCCTAACTCTGACCATCTGCATATCACTACGGTGGATCTGGGGAAAGGTACACCGAGCCAGATCATCTGCGGTGCTCCTAATGTGGCGGCAGGTGAAAAGGTGATCGTCGCTGATGTGGGGTGTGAACTTTATGATGGGGACCAGAAGGTTATCATCAAGAAAGCAAAGCTTCGTGGAGTGGAAAGTTGTGGGATGATTTGTGCTGAAGACGAAATAGGTATTGGCACGGATCATTCGGGCATCATCGTCCTTCCTGATGAGGCGGTGGTGGGGATTCCCGCGGCTGAATACTATCATCTGGAAAGTGACTGGGTCATCGAGATTGATATTACGGCTAACCGTGGAGATGCACTCAGTCATTACGGAGTAGCCCGTGACTTGTATGCGTGGCTGAAGCAGAATGGGTATCAGACACGTCTCCATCGTCCTGACTGTGATGCCTTCCGGGTAGATAACCATGACCTGCCGATAGAGGTGGAGATACAGAATACGGAGGCTTGCAAGCGTTATGCGTGTGTAAGTATTACGGACTGTGACGTGAAGGAGAGTCCGAAATGGCTGCAGGATAAACTCCGTGTCATCGGATTACGCCCGATTAATAATATCGTGGATATTACAAACTATATCATGATGGCATACGGCCAGCCGATGCACTGCTTTGATGCCGATATGGTGAAGGGCCACAAGATCGTGGTCCGGACTCAGCCTGAGGGAACAAAATTTGTCACCCTTGATGGGGTTGAGCATACCCTCGGGGCACATGACCTGAGCATCTGCAATGCTGAGGAACCGATGTGCATTGCCGGGATTTTCGGCGGGAAAGGCTCGGGAACTTACGAGACGACACGGAATGTGGTCCTGGAAAGTGCTTACTTCCATCCTACCTGGATCCGAAAGAGCGCACGCCGCCACGGATTGGGAACGGATGCCAGTTATCGGTTTGAACGGGGAATAGACCCGAATGGGATTATCTATGCCCTCAAGCAGGCTGCCATCCTCTGCTGCCAACTTGCGGGGGGAAAGGTGAGCATGTCCATTAAGGATGTCTACCCGGAACCAATCGGGGATTTTGACGTCCGTTTGAATTATGAATATTGTGACCGGTTGATCGGAAAGCAACTTGACCGGACGACGATAAAAAATATTGTCACAAGCCTTGAGATGAAGATCAAGGGAGAGGACTCTGAAGGATTGGATCTTTCCGTTCCTCCTTATCGGGTGGATGTACAGCGCCCGTGTGACGTAGTGGAAGATATTCTGCGCATTTACGGATATAATAATGTGGAGATCCCTCTGACTTTGAAGAGCTCATTGAATATCCAGGGGGTGGAGGATCAGAAAGCTGATCTGGAAAACCATGTCTCTGAACTGCTGGTGGGGTGTGGCTTCTTTGAGATTATGAATAATTCTCTGACAAAGACTGCATACTATCAGGGGACTCAACTCAACAGGTATCCCTGGGATGTTACGGTAAAGGTGATGAACCCGTTGAGTTCTGACCTGGGAGTGATGCGGCAGACGCTGCTCTTTGGCGGACTGGAGAGTATCGTACGTAATGTGCATCGTAAAAATCCGAACCTGAAGTTCTTCGAGGTCGGTAACTGTTACCGGTTTCTCGCCGAAAAGAGAACACCGGAGCACCCGATCAATGCTTATAAACAGTCGCATCATCTGGGTCTTTGGGTGACCGGTAAGCGTGTGGAGGGTTCCTGGGCTCACCCGGATGAGGATAGCAGTTTCTTCGAGTTGAAGGCCTACGTGGAAAATATCTTGCGGGTCTGTGGCTTGAAGTATCATACGGTGGTTGTTAAAACGAGTGACAATAATATCTTCTCCAAAGGTTTGCGGTATGAGACCCATCAGGGGGACCTGCTGGCGGAGGCAGGTATCGTGGACTTGAAGATTAAAAAGGCTTTTGAACTGAATCAGGACGTGTTCTTCGCAGACATTGACTTGACAGATCTGGCCAGGACTATCCGTAAAATTAAGTTTGAGTTTAAGGAGGTCAGCAAGTTCCCGGCGGTCAGCCGTGATCTGGCATTGCTGATAGACAAGAATGTCGAATTCAGCCAGATTGAGCAGATAGCCCGTAAGACGGAGAAAAAACTCTTGAAGAGAGTCGAACTTTTCGATGTCTATGAAGGAAAGAACCTGCCATCTGGAAAGAAGAGCTATGCTATCAATTTCATCCTTCAGGATGATGCGAAGACGCTGGATGATAAGGCAATCGACACGGTAATGAAAAAACTGATCCATCAGTTGACAACTCAGTTGCATGCTGAATTAAGGTGATCCTTTTATACTTTTTATACATTTTCAATCAAGATTTTTAAGATAAAAAATTAATATTACTCCAATGGGAAGAGCATTTGAATATCGAAAGGCTACAAAGCTGAAAAGATGGGGGCACATGGCCCGTACATTTACGAAATTAGGTAAACAAATTACTATCGCTGTCAAGGAGGGCGGGCCTGATCCTGAAAATAATCCTAATCTGCGTGCAATCATAGCTACTTGCAAGCGGGAGAATATGCCCAAGGATAATGTGGCTCGTGCCATCAAAAATGCTCAGGGAAAGGATCAGAGTGAATATAAGGAGGTGTCTTATGAAGGTTATGGCCCTCATGGGATTGCTGTCTTTGTGGATACCTTGACGGATAATACCACCCGTACAGTGGCAGATGTGCGTTCCGTGTTCAATAAGTTTAATGGTAACCTGGGAACTCAGGGATCCCTGAGCTATCTTTTTGATCATAAGTGCGTGTTCTCCTTCAAGAAGAAAGAGGATATGGACATGGACGGAATCATCCTGGATCTGATTGATTATGGCGTGGATGATGATTATGATGACGATGAGGAGGAGGGTGAGATTACGATCTATGGTGACCCGAAGAGTTTCGGGGATATCCAGAAATACCTGGAGGATCATGACTTTGAGATTACTACTGCTGAGTTTACCCGTATTCCGAATGACCTGAAGGATGTGACTCCGGAGCAGCGGAAGACGATCGATGAGATGCAGGATAAACTCGAGGAGTTTGAGGATGTGCAGAATGTATATACGAACATGAAGCCTGAGGAGGAGACAGAAGAAGAGGCCTGATGGCACATTTGAGATATAAGACCCACGGCACTTGCAGCGTGTGGATCGATGTGGATGTGGATGATCACGGAAATGTCGGAAACGTACGTTTTACGGGTGGCTGTGAGGGGAATGCGAAGGGAATCTGCTCGCTGATTAGGGGGATGAAAGCAACCGAGGTCAAGAATCGTCTCAAGGGTATTCTTTGTGGAAAGAGGCCTACGAGCTGCCCTGATCAGTTGGCTCATGCCCTGGAAGAGATGGGCTATTGACTATTGACGGCAGTGGATCTTTCCTGTCGAAAAAGGGATGGACGCAAAAGTTGAAAACTTGCGTCCATCCCTTTCTTATTTTGCCTTTCTTGCAAGTAAGGTTTTTCTGCCATACTCAATAGGGAATCAAGGGGATGCCAACTGCCTCGGTGACCATCTGATCTGTGGTTAACAAATTATCTTAGTCAACTAAAAGGTAATTTAGCAACAACAAAAGATGTAACTGATTCCTGTATATATTATGTCGGCAATTTTACCACGGCCTGGTAATCTTGTCTCCAAGACTTGGTAAGCATGTCTCCACGGCCTGGTAAGTTCGTTACCACGGCCTGGTAATCATCTTCCTACGGCTTGGTAAGTTTTTCCTCCTTTAACCTGCTATTTTTCGGTCACTATGTTATGGTCTTCCGGAGTGTCCCTTTTGATAATCCCTGGGCGTATAGACCGCTTCGAAAAGAGTTTTCCCCCTGTGCCTGGCAGAACGGTACAGAAAACGGAAATTGAAACCGGCATCTTTGTAAGCTTTTGAACTGGGATCGTCGATCAGGGCCGTCAGCAATACCCCTTTCAACTTCTTTGCATTGAACTTGATGACCTGGGGATTATCGGCCTTGCCCGAAAGTGTCCGATAATAATTCATCGTGTGCGTAGCCTTATCGAAAGACATGCTGTCCGTTCGCTCGTCATTGATGACGGGAGTGGGGCAGAACTTCTCCGTGTATTCCTTGCTTTCACGCACTGCCCGGTCTGAAAGACTCTCATGACAGGCAGATAAGGTAAAACAGAACAGAAGGGCCATTCCCAGAATAGGTTTATTCCATACGGAATGTAGGGTGTAATGGGAATGAAATGTATTAGTCGTCATTATTAACTTTAAATTTTATTTTTGCAAATATACAAAGAAATAATAAAAACTTTGTATCTTTGTGTTCTAAAAAGTGAGAATAACGCATGGATAATATCAGTAAAATCAGAAACTTTTGCATCATCGCTCATATTGACCATGGTAAGTCTACGCTGGCTGACCGCCTTCTGGAGAAGACTCATACGATCAAGATCACAGAAGGGCAGATGCTGGATGATATGGATCTGGAGCGGGAGCGGGGTATTACCATCAAAAGCCATGCTATCCAGATGGAGTACAAGGCCCGTGATGGAAAGAGTTATATCCTTAACCTGATCGATACTCCCGGACATGTGGACTTTTCTTATGAAGTGTCCCGGAGTATAGCTGCCTGTGAGGGTGCCTTGCTGGTGGTGGATGCCACACAGGGGGTGCAGGCTCAGACCATCTCTAATCTGTATATGGCCGTGGACCATAATCTTGAGATTATTCCGGTCATCAATAAGATCGACATGCCGAATGCTATGCCGGATGAAGTGGAGGATGAGATGGTGGATCTGACGGGTTGTGACCGGAAGGATGTCCTGAGGGCTTCTGCAAAAACAGGCGAAGGGGTAGAGGAGATCCTCGAGTCTATCGTCCTCCGGATCCCCCATCCCCAGGGGAATGCCAATGCGCCCACCCAGGCTTTGATCTTCGACTCGCTATACAATCCTTTCCGGGGAATCATTATTCTCTGTAAGGTGGATAATGGTTTTATCAGGAAAGGGGAAAAGGTGAAACTTTTCAATACGGGAATGCAATATGTGGCTGAAGAGGTGGGGGTGCTGAAAATGGACCTGGTTCCACGGGATACACTTTCCACGGGTGAGGTGGGCTACATCATTACCGGGATCAAGGATCCTACTGAGGTGAAGGTAGGGGACACGGTTACGGCCACTGAACGTCCGTGTACTCAGGCTATTGAGGGTTTCCAGGAGGTTAAACCCATGGTCTTCGCCGGGGTTTATCCTATTGATCCTAATGATTATGAAAACCTGCGTACTTCATTGGAGAAACTCCAGTTGAATGATGCGTCCCTTACTTTCTCCCCTGAGAGTTCCATCGCCCTGGGATTCGGATTCCGTTGTGGCTTCCTCGGTCTCTTGCACATGGAGATCGTGCAGGAACGACTTGATCGTGAGTTTAATATGGATGTCATCACTACGGTTCCTAATGTAAGCTATAAGGTCTTCGATAAACAGGGGAATGTCTCGGAAGTTCACAACCCTGCCGGGCTGCCGGACCAGACGCTGATTGAGCATGTCGAGGAACCCTATATCCGGGCTAGCATCATCACTTCGACAAAGTTTATCGGCCCGATCATGAAGTTGTGCCTGGATAAGCGGGGAGAGCTGCTTAACCAGGAATATGTGAGCGGTGATCGTGTGGAACTGTATTTCTTGATGCCTTTAGGGGAGATCGTCATCGACTTCTACGACAAATTGAAGAGCATCTCTAAAGGTTATGCCTCGTTTGACTATCATTTCGATTCTTACCGGCCGTCCCGGCTCGTCAAGTTGGATGTCCTTCTCAACGGTGAGCCTGTAGATGCCCTGTCTACCCTGACTCATGAAAGTAATGCGGTGACCTTTGGCAGGAAGATGTGTGAGAGGTTAAAGGAGCTGATCCCTCGACAGCAGTTTGATATTGCCATTCAGGCGGCTATCGGAGGGAAGATTATTGCCCGGGAGACCGTCAAGCAGGTCCGTAAGGATGTGACGGCGAAATGCTATGGCGGAGATGTGAGCCGTAAACGGAAATTACTTGAAAAACAGAAAAAGGGTAAAAAGCGGATGAAACAGATCGGGAATGTCAAGGTGCCTCAAAAGGCATTCCTGGCTGTACTGAAACTGGATGACTGACCTGTCCTCCGGCGCAGAGACAGTCATCTGATCTTGTTGGCTTCTTGATTTTGAAGCCTCATCCGGAAGCACCACCCCTCATTGGTATGTTAAAAGAAGATATAAGTGTAATTTTTGATAAGGAGGAAGTATGAAAGAATTAGCTGTAACCACACGAGACATCGCTCGGGAACTTGCGCGAAAGTACAGTACGATGACTCACGACGAACTGACCACCCTGGAGGGTATCCTGGTTCCTATGAAGTTTGCCAAGGGAGATATGATCATTCATAAGGGAGAGGTATGCAAATCCATCTATTATATCTGGCGGGGCTTGATCCGTCAGTTCTATTTTAAGAATGACAAGGAAGTGACTGAGCACCTGGGTGTTGACGGATCGATTTTCATGTGCATAGAGAGTCTCTTCAGAGAGGAACCGTCTAAGCTTCAGGTAGAGGCGCTGGAACCTTCCATCGTTTATGCTCTGCCAAAGAAGCGACTGGAAGAGGAGGCTATTCACAATGTGAATATTCAGATGCTGTACCGTAAGATCCTGGAAGAGAGTCTGATCATCTCCCAGGTACATGCTGACCTTGTACGTTTTGAGACGGCCCAGGCCCGTTATAAGAAGATCTGCAAGTTGAACCCCCAACTGGTGCTGAGGGCTCCACTGAATTACATTGCTAACTATTTGCAGATGACTCCGGAAACCTTGAGTCGTGTCCGGACTGCTGCTCTTAACGAAGATTGAGAATCCCCGTAAGGTATCGCTTCGCTGCGTGAGCCCGGTATTCCGGGAGAGGCATTATTTTTCGTAGAGATACCTTTTGATGCTCTTTTTGGGCGTCTTCTGGAATTCTTCTTTCTGGATCTTGATTTCTGCAACCTTACTGTAGACAGGCATCTGTGCGTTCAATTCCTGCCGGTTCTGTTCCATGATATTTTTCAGGTCATCATTTGATAGTCCCAGTGTTTTTGCTTCATCATAGTCCGGATGAACCAGACCGATCAGTTTCTGATTGTCCTGGATCACCAGACATTCATTGACGAGCGTGAGGGAATTGAGTTTGTCCTCGATTTCTTCCGGATAAATATTCTGTCCGTTGGATCCCAGCAGCATAGTCTTCGAGCGGCCCTTGATAAAGAGGTTGCCTTCGGCATCCATTGTCCCCAAATCACCTGTATGGTACCAGCCATCCTTGTCGATGGCCTTTTTCGTCGCAGCCGGGTCTTTATAGTAGCCCAGCATGACATTCAGGCCCTTGGCCAGGATCTCTCCCGGTATGTTCTCCGGATCAGGGCTGTTGACTCGTAATTGCATGTGCACGACCGGTCTGCCACATGACCCTTGCACGAAGGTATGCCAGTCTGCATAACACATGATCGGCGCCGTCTCCGTGGCCCCGTAACCCACGGTATAAGGGAAATCAATCTGCCGCAGGAATGATTCTACCTCCTGGTTGAAGGCTGCTCCGCCGACGATGATTTCATAGAACTTTCCTCCAAAGGCTTTGATGACTTGATCCTTGATCCTTTCCTTTACTTTCTTGCCGACAACTGGCATGCTCAGGAGGAGACGGATTTTATTATTCTGGATTTTCGGGAAGACTTCCCTTCTGATGATCTTTTCGATGATCAGCGGAACGGATATGATCAGGGAAGGCTGTATCTCATCAAAGGCCTGGGCGATGATCGACGGACTGGGCAGGCGTGTCAGGAAGAAGATATGGACGCCTTGCAGGAATTCAAACAGAAATTCGAAGGACATCCCGTACATGTGGGCCATCGGAAGGATACATATCGTCTTGCACCCCTGTTTGATCCGGTCACCTAAAACCTGTTTGGCAAAGTCAAGATTACTCCATAGGGCTCTGTAAGGGATCATCACTCCCTTTGAAAAACCTGTAGTCCCACTGGTATAATTGATGAGTGCCATCTCCTCCGGACTTTTCTCCCGATAGTAATGAACGTGCTGTTTCCTGAAATATTTGGGGAATTTCTGACCGAATATTTCGTTCAGATGCTCCCGCGCATAGGTCAGTTTATCCGTTCTGCTGAGGATTAAGGAATAGTCAGGGATATAGATGATACCTTCCAGATTAGGCATTTTCGTCGTATTGATCTGTGTGGCTACTATATCTCCTACGAAGAGGAGCCGCGCATCGGAGTGGTTGACGATATTCTGGATCTGGTCGGCAGTAAACTCATGAAGAATGGGTACAGCGATGCATCCATACGTCAGTGTGGCTAAAAAGGCCACGGCCCAGCAGGCACTGTTACGCCCGCAGAGGGCTATCTTGTCGCCCTCTTTTACGCCCGAATATTCAAACAGGATGTGAAGTTTTTCAATCTTCCTTGCTACATCATTATATTGGAGGGTTTTCCCCTTATAATCCGTCAATGCATCAAAATCCCAATGGTCAATAATGCTTTTCTCGATTAGTGAATTTAAGCTGGGAATATTTTCCATCATTTGATCTATGTTTTGTGTGCAAATTTATTGTGAGAAAAGATCATATCAGACCATATCCTTATAGAGATAACGCTTGATACTTCTTTTCGGTGTCTTTTCAAATTCTTTGTCCTGGAGCTGGATCTGTGAGATCTTGCAGAAGGAAGGGAGTACGGAATTCAATTGTTTCCGATACTGCTCCATAATGTTTGTGAGATCCTCTTCCGTAAATCCTAAGGACTGGGCCTCTTCACGATTCGGATTGACCAGACCGACGAGTTTTCCGCCTGATTGGATGACCAGGCTCTCATTGACCATAGCCATGGAATTGAGTTTATCTTCGATTTCTTCGGGATAAATATTCTGTCCGTCTGCTCCTAAGAGCATGTTTTTTATCCTCCCCTTGATGAACAGGTTGTTGCCTTTATCCATCGTTCCCAGGTCTCCTGTGTGAAACCAGCCATCAACGAGTGCCTTCTTTGTGGCTGCCTCGTTCTTGTAGTACCCTTGCATGACATTGAGCCCGCGGGTAATAATCTCTCCCGGAATATTCTCCGGGTCAGGGCTTAATATCCTGACCTCCATGTTCTTAACGGGTTTCCCGCATGAGCCGGGAACGAAATCCTCCCAGTTGGTGAAAGTGATCAGCGGGGCGGTCTCTGTAGTCCCGTAACCGATAGTGATGGGGAAATGTATGCTGGTAAAGAAGTTTTCAACCTCTTTATTGAGTCCTGCTCCGCCTATGATAATTTCGTACAGGTTGCCTCCAAACAGTTCTTTTACCCTTTCGAGGATATTTTCCTTGATTTTCTTGCTGACGATCGGCATGCTCAGAAGCAGCCTCATCTTGTTGGTCTGGAGCAGCGGCATGATCTTTCTGCGTACGATCTTTTCTATAATCAGTGGTACGGCGATGATGATCGCAGGTTTAATCTCGTGAAAGGCCTGTGCGATGACGGAGGGGCTGGGGAGCCTTGTCAGAAAGTAGATGTGATTTCCGAAACAGAACTCGAACAGAAATTCCACCATCAACCCGTACATGTGGGCCATCGGCAGGATATTGAGCACGGGGCTGCCCTTTTTCAGATGTGGTCCTAAGGCGTTCAGGATGAAGTCCAGATTGCTCCAGAGAGCCTGATAGGAGAGCATCACGCCCTTTGAGAAACCGGTCGTTCCGCTGGTGTAGTTGATCAGCGCGAGTTCGTCTGGCTGATCGTGATAATAGTGGATGTGCTCCTTGCCGAAATACTTTGGGTATTTCTTGCCGAAGATCTCATTGACATGCTCTACCGTATAGGAAAACTGCGGGTTACGGGATAGGATGAGAGAGCGATAGGGCAGATAGATAATGCCTTCAAGGTTGGGCATTTTTTCGGGATCTATTTGTGTCGCAATAATGTCACCCGCAAAGAGAATTTTTGCTTCGGAATGATTGACAATGTTATGTATTTGTTCGGATGTAAATTCATGTAAGATGGGTACAGCTACAGCGCCGTATGTCAGTGTCGCCAGGAAAGCAACTGCCCAGTTGGCACTATTGCGTCCGCATATAGCTATTTTATCACCTTTATGTATATTGCAGCTCTCAAACAAGATATGGAGTTTTTCAATCTTGCGTGCAACATCGTGATATTGAAGAGTTGTTCCCTTGTAATCAGTAAGTGAATCGTTGTCCCAATTATCTACAATGCTTTTTTCAATATACGAGTTAAAGCTTAGATTCGTATCCATTGCACAAAACTAAAAATTTTGTGCAAAGGTAACCAGTTTTCTGCACATCCCAAAACTTTCTGTGCAGTATTTTAGTTAATTCTGTAAGAATTTTGTCTTTAACGGGAAAAAGGGACAATAAATCTTCGTTTTCTGTGACTTGTCGGCAAGAATGCCGGCTCCTGCCTGCCCTTTTGCGGGATCTGATCATAGGATGGAATTCCTTCCTATTCGTATCGGATACTTTGAGCGGGGTGGATGTGTGAAATTAAATAACTGGGAGTCACGAGCATCATCATGCTGATGATCATGGTGATGATGTTCAAGGTTAAAATGAATGCCCAGTTGAATTCTATAGGAACGGTATTGACATAATAGGTCTGTGGATCAAGTTTGATCAGTCCTGTATATCTCTGTAAGGCAAGAAGTCCGATGCCAATGGCATCCCCCAGGAGTAATCCCTTGCCGACGATAAAGGCGGCAAACCACAGGAAAGTATGCCTGATGGTCTTGTTTCGTGCACCTAAAGCTTTCAATATGCCGATCATGTTGGTCCTTTCAAGAATGATGATCAGTAATCCTGAAATCATCGTGACGACGGCAACAGCCATCATCAGGCCGAGGATGACCCATACATTCAGATTCAGCAGATCAAGCCATGCAAATATCTGTGGGTTAATTTCCTGTATTGTCGCACTGGAATAAGTTTCCCCGAAATGGTCCACTGTCCGGTTCACCTTATTGATAAGATAAGCTTCAGTCTCGTTTACTTTGTTGAAATCCTTTACCGTTATCTCTGCACCACTGGCCTGGTCGCTATCCCAGCCATTCAACTTTACGGCAGTGTAGAGGTCGGTATAGCAGGTTATTTCATCATATTTCTTTAGATTGGTCTCATAGATGCCTTGGATTGTAAAACGTCGGATCCTGACCCCCTTGCTGTCTATGAAATAAGCAAAGATGCGCTGTCCCACGCTCAGATGAAGTTTATCGGCCATCAGTTTGGAAACCAGAATATGATTGCTGCTGGTTTTGTCACTAAACTTCGGGATGCTTCCTGCCACCATATTCTTATGGATGAAAGTAGAATCCCATTCCGGTCCTACTCCCTTGAAGGCTACTCCCAGAAAATCGGAGTCAGTTTTTAGTACTCCCTGTTTAAGGGCAAAGCGCTCTACATGCTTTACGCCCGGTATCCCCTTAAACACATTCATCATGGAATCGTTGATGACGACAGGGTAATTCCCGCTGGACTGTAAGGTGAGAAAATCAGCTACTTCGATTTGTCCTCCGAAGCCGATGACTTTGTCTCGTATGGAGTGCTTGAATCCCAGAACAATACATACAGAGATGATCATCACGGCAAGGCCAATGGCTACGCCTGCTGTGGCGATGCGGATGGCCGGCTGGGAAACCTTTTGCCTGCCGCCTGCATCAAAATAGATCTTCTTCGCTATGTATAAAGGAAAATTCATGCCTGGGTGTCAGATATCAAATGTCTTTTTTCGTCCCGGATAAGTTTCCAAAGCCTTGTGTAGCAGGAAAAGTGCTTTTTCCAGGTCGGGTCTTTTCAGAACATAAGCCAGGCGGACCTGGTCGATTCCCGCTCCGGGAGTGGTATAGAATCCTGCTGCAGGAGCCAGCATGACAGTTTCTCCCTCGTAATGGAAGTCGGTCAGTAACCACCTGCAGAACTTTTCAGCATTATCTACCGGCAGTTTGGCTACCGTATAGAAAGCGCCCATCGGGATGGGGGAGTAGACGCCAGGTATGCGGTTCAGTCCGTCAATGAGACATTTACGGCGGAGTTCATATTCATCGTAGACATTGCTGTAGTATTCTTTCGGCGCATCCAGCGAAGCCTCAGCGACAATCTGTCCGATGAGAGGAGGGCTCAGCCTGGCCTGACAAAACTTCATTACCGCCTTTCGTACCTGTTCGTTTTTCGTGATCAATGCCCCGATCCGGATTCCACACTCTGAATATCGTTTGGAAACGGAATCGATAAGTACCGTGTTCTGCTCAATGCCCTTCAGGTGCATGGCACTGATATAGGGAGAGCCGGTGTAGATATATTCACGATACACTTCATCGGAGAATAGAAACAGGTCGTATTTCTTGCAGAGGTCGCGGATCTGGTTCATCTCCCTGCGTGTGTAGAGGTACCCCGTCGGATTGTTCGGGTTACAGATCATGATAGCACGAGTGTGGCTGTTGATCAGTTCTTCGAATTTCTCTACTTTAGGCAGGGAAAAACCTTCTTCAATAGTTGTCGCGATGGTCTGGATCTTGGCGCCTGCGGAAACGGCGAAAGCCATATAGTTGGCATAGCCGGGTTCAGGCATGATGATCTCATCACCGGGGTTCAGACAACTCATGAAAGCGAACATGACAGCCTCGCTTCCTCCACTGGTGATAATGATGTCCTCTGGAGAAACATTGATACTATATCGTTTGTAATAGTCTACTAATTTAGTCCGAAAACTTAAAAAGCCCTGACTTGGAGCATATTCCAGAACTTTGCGGTCAATATGCTTGAGTGCATCCAGTCCGCATTGTGGAGAAGGCATATCCGGTTGACCAATATTCAGGTGGTAAACCTTAATGCCCTTTTCTTTTGCCGCCGCCGCCAATGGTGCTAATTTGCGAATTGGTGACTCTGGCATGTTTAATCCACGTACTGATATTTCTGGCATTGTATGAATAATTAATTATCGAATTGCAAAGATAAGGAAATTTTTATTATCTTTGCATGATGATTGAGAAAAATTAAGAATAAACGAACTTTCACAAATACTAATTAAATCGATTATGAGATCCAGAACGAGTACTTGGTTTGAGACCAAGATCAGATATGAGAAGATGATGGAAGATGGCATGCAGAAAAAGGTTACGGAACAGTATGTCGTCGATGCCTTGAGTTTCACGGAAGCTGAAAACACGATCATTGAGGAGATGTCTTCTTATATCAGCGGAGAGATGAAGATTACGGATATTAAACCGGCTTCATACGGCGAGGTCTTTTTCAGTGACATGGATTCAGATGATAAATGGTATAAAGCCAAACTGCAGTTTATCACCATTGATGAGAAGAGTGAGAAAGAGAAACGTTCCAACGTGTATTATCTGGTTCAGGCTGCTTCTCTGCCAGGTGCCGTGAAGCATGTTGATGAGGTCATGGGCGGCACGATGATCGATTATGTGATCGCTTCTATTGTCGAGACGCAGATTATGGATGTCTTTGAACATCATGCTCCTGGAACTTCAAAAAAGAAAGAGGAGAAAAATGATGTCCCTGAATATGAGGAACAGCCATCTGATCCTGATCAGCAAGCTGGGGCAGTCAAATAATGAAGGATAAATGACGATCACTTCCGTGGCCTGTTGCCGCGGAGGTGATTTTTAATCAATAATGAAATGGTTGATGTTGCAAAGAATTTACACAAAGTGCTGGACAGCCTGCCCGATGGAGTAAGATTGGTTGCCATCAGCAAGTTTCATCCTAAGGAATATGTAGAAGTGGCATACGCCGAGGGCCAACGTGTTTTCGGCGAGAGCCATGAACAGGAACTTGAACAGAAAGTGAAAGTCCTTCCCAAGGATATTGAATGGCATTTTATCGGTCACCTTCAGACAAATAAGGTGAAATATATTGTACCTTATATCACCATGGTAGAATCCTGTGACAGTGTGAAATTGATGAAAGAGATCGAGAAGCAGGCTGCAAAATGTAACCGGGTGATCAAGGTGCTCCTTGAGCTTCATATCGCTGAGGAGGCTACCAAATATGGATTGACACTGGATGCATGCCGGGAACTGCTTGACTCCGGAGTTTGGAAGGATATGAAGCATGTCCGGATCTGTGGCCTGATGATGATGGCTTCAAACATAGATGATCAGCATCAGATCGCTCAGGAATTTGATAAAGCTGCCACATTCTTTACAGAAGTCAAGTCTAAGTATTTTGCTGATGATCCTGATTTCAAGGAACGTTCCTGGGGCATGAGTCATGATTATCGTGTAGCCGTAGAGCACGGATCCACGATGGTCCGTGTCGGTACGGCTATTTTTGGACCGAGGGTCTACTGATTTTACTGGTCTGCCTGGGGAGAGGTCCTCATGAGGGAGAGCGTTTCTCACCACTCATGATGCTTGTTTCCCCTCTCCATACGTTTATCAATTTTCTCCTGATTTTTACGATAGGGCTGACGATCAAATCCGTAAACTTCATCGTGCGAGTTTTTCCTGTCCTGCCCATAGTGGCGGCCGTTGTAATTTCCACGATGCCGATCGTTGTAATCTCCACGATACTGACTGTTGTAATTTCCACGATGGCGACCATTGTCATGGCGGGGATACCTCGAATAAACATTATAAACGTAACTGCCATTGCGCCAGGAGACAGGACGGTAAAAGTAGTCTGTGCCGATGAACAGATTCCACTGTCTGTTGTTGAAGAAAACCCTGAAAGCGGAGCTGCGTGTCCGCCATCCGGAAGCATAAAGGTCATTTCTGTCGTTGATACCCAAGAAATAGTTGAGGTTGATGCGGTATGCCCTGTCATATTCACGGGAAGAGAGTCCCATCTCATAAGCCATTTTATCCGTCAGGTACCTGGCTTCAACAGCCGCTCTTTTATAGCCCATTGCCTTTGCTGATAAGGACATGATCAACAAGGCTGCAAGTAAGAAGATATTCCGTTTCATAATCGTAAGCATTAAAGAATTAAACAAACCTTTGTTCGGCCTTCGGGGGTGAATTTGATCAGGTGCCCTCAGGTTTCTTTTGCAAATTTATGAATTTGTCACCAGTTTATAGGATTGAGATCCCTAAAAAGCGATAGGAATACCCCTTTTGTTACGAGGAAATACCCTATTGCGTTTATTCTTCCTATGGTTTGTACTTCTTCCTTTTTCTTGCAGAAAAGGATTTGTCTTCAGAGAAGCAACTGGGTCTCAATTTCCCTGTAAGGTTTCATCCTTGTTCTCTTCTGGCAGACTCTTCTGATTCTTGTTTCCTTCCTCCGGGAAGTCTCCATTACGTCTAAGGATTTCCATGAATTCCTCTCCAGAAATGGTTTCTTTCTCAAGCAAGATAGCTGCAGCTTCATCCATTTCCTTATGGTGGGTCGAAATGATGTCAACGGCTTTAGCATGAGCCTTTTCTATGATTGAACGAACTTCCTGGTCAATATCAGAGGCTGTCTGGGCTGAACAGATCAGTGAACTGTTACCACCTAAATATCTGTTCTGGATACTTTCCAGTTGCATCATTCCGTATTTATCACTCATTCCATACATGGTAATCATGTAGCGTGCCATTTTGGTAGCCTGTTCGATGTCATTGCTTGCGCCGGTTGTGCAGGTATGACATATTACTTCTTCAGCTGTCCGTCCGCCTGTGCAGGTTGCAATGCGGTTAAGCAACTCCTGCTTGCTTAACAGGTGTTTTTCTCCTTCATCAACTTGCATGGTATAGCCTAATGCTCCTGACGTGCGTGGAATGATGGTGATTTTCTGTACGGGGGCCGTATGACTTTGTAGTGCTGCTACCATAGCGTGTCCTATTTCATGATAGGATATGATCTTTTTCTCTTTAGGATTGATGACAGCTCCTTTTTTCTGCTCTCCTACCATAACCGTTTCTACGCTCTCTTCCAGATCATCAGTCCCCACTTCCTTTTTCCCCAGACGGACGGCGCGGAGAGCTCCTTCGTTGACGATGTTGGCAATTTCAGCTCCTGACGAACCTGCTGTTGACCGGGCAATAAGGTCCAGGTCTATGGCACCATGCTTGATGTTTTTCAGATGAACTTTGAAAATAGCCTTTCTTCCTGCCAGGTCTGGCAGTTCCATTTGTACACGACGGTCAAAACGTCCCGGACGCAGCAAGGCCTTGTCCAGACTTTCTGGCCGGTTGGTGGCGGCAAGGATGACTACACCCTTTGTGGCATCAAAACCATCCATTTCTGTAAGGAGTTGGTTGAGAGTTTGTTCCCGTTCGTCATTGCCGCCCATCGCACTATCACGACTTTTACCGATGGCATCAATTTCGTCAATGAAGATAATGCAAGGTGCTTTTTCAGAAGCCTGTTTGAACAGGTCACGCACCTTGGCAGCTCCCATACCGACGAACATCTGTACGAATTCAGAGCCGGAGATAGAGAAGAAAGGAACATGTGCCTCACCTGCTACAGCACGCGCAATGAGGGTCTTTCCTGTTCCTGGAGGACCAACGAGCAGTACACCTTTGGGTAATTTTGCTCCCAGACGGGTATATTTCTTTGGATTATGGAGAAAATCGACTACCTCTTTCAGAGTATCTTTAGCTTCATCCTGACCGGCAACATCAGCAAAGACCGTTTTGACACTATTCTCTGCATAGACTTTTGCTCCGCTTTTACCAAAGGACATAAAATTGCCTGCTCCTGCCATCATTTTACTGGAACCTTTCTGCCAGATCCAGTAGAGGATCAGGCCGGGCAGTATCCACCACAGAAAGAAATCGAGCAGAGGTGAATCTTTTTTAGGCGGAGTTTCAGAAAAGGTGATCTTTCCGTTCTTATTCGGACTTTTCGCTTTTATCAGGCGATTTACCAGATCCGGATCATTAATCTCTGTGGTCTGATAGCTGATTTCTCCTGTTCGAGCGACTACAGTAAAATAAATGATGTGATTTTTAATAACTACATCCTTAACTCTATTACTGTTTAATTCAGCAATGAAAGTACCATAGTCTGTGTTGACGATTTTGGGTTTCTGAAGACTCGGGAATAATAGTCCGTTGAGGAGGACCAGTAACAGAATACTGTAAAAGACTCCCCAGAAATTATAGGTTTTAGATGATTTTGGAGCCTTTTTCTTATTGTTATTCATTTTCATCATATTTCACGATGTTGATTATTATGCGAAGTTATAAAAAAAGTAGGTAATTTGCAAGTGAAATTTGATGAATCTTTTTATTTCCCTGAGGATTATGTGGGGCAGTCGTACCGCTTGTTAACAGAAGGTGTATTATGGTTTATTAATCGAGAACATTCTCAGAAGAATTATGTGATATTAAAAATTCTGATGTCAAGAATATAATAATAAGGTAATCTATTGATTAATACTTTTTTGATGGGAGTAAAAAAGACTTGATGATGGAGGAAATAGGGATTCTCTCTTTTAAATGATAAATTCAGATGTGAAAGCAGAGTGATAACTGATGTTAAAGATCGAATTTCCTTTGAAAGATTGATAAGTATGGGCGTTTTGAATATATAAGAACTCGTGGAGATGAAAAAATTGTTGATCGAGATAGTTGGTCCTTTCAGTCTTAAAGGTTTTAAAAATAGAACGTTAAGATAATTGAACGGTTCCTCTGTAATCTGCTCTGAAATTTAAAAAAGTGTGAACTAAACTTAGCCTTATTTTTATCATTTGTCTTATAAGTGATAATATTTTAGGGTTGAAGATGCAGATAAGCAAAATAGTGTAAAAGATGGATAAAAAAATATATGATTATCCTCAACTGAGAGATTTTCTTCAATCATAGATTCTGTGCTGAAACATCGGCCTATAGGACATAGCCGCAACAAGTAGCCTGTCAAAAAGTCTGTCACCAAATGATCTTCGGTTGAACTTCCAGCAGAATTCATCCAGATAACTCTGAAGGAACTCGTCTTTGATGCCATGATACATATCAAGCAAAAGTGACTTTGCATTC
>NZ_BAACAN010000021.1:0-53362 GCF_054687055.1 Segatella asaccharophila
TGCCTAAGCCAATAGCCGCAGACAGCATACCGCAGCCTGCTTATTCTTTTATTGTGTCAAAACAAATAAGTTAAACCTGAATAGCCGATTTATAGGCTGTTCGCAATAAAAACATTTTCGAATGAAACCATTAATCAGTATTATTATGGGGTCTACAAGCGACCTCCCGATCATGGAAAAGGCTTGTCAGTGGCTGGAAGCCTACCAGATTCCCTTTGAGGTAAATGCCCTTTCCGCACACCGCACGCCGGAAGCTGTCGAGATCTTTGCCAAGGGGGCTAAAGCCCGCGGCATCAAAGTGATTATTGCCGGAGCCGGTATGGCTGCGGCACTGCCGGGCGTCATCGCTGCCTCTACCCCTCTACCCGTTATCGGCGTGCCTATCAAGGGAATGCTCGATGGACTTGATGCCATGCTTTCCATTATCCAGATGCCTCCAGGCATTCCTGTAGCTACTGTAGGCGTCAATGGCGCTAAGAATGCTGCTATACTCGCCGCTGAAATGATCGCTCTAGGGGATGAGAAAATAGCCGAAAAGGTGGATGCCTGGAAGGCTGGCCTTGGCGAAAAAATAGAAAAGGCAAACAAGGACCTGGCTGAAATAAAAAACTATAAATTTAAATGTAACTGATCCAACAAACTTTAATTACATTGATTCTAAAATAATATTCATGAGTTTGGACTTATTCAATTATCATCGTCGGGAGACGAACGTCATCCATGTAGGTACTCTGGATATGGGCGGAAATAATCTTATCCGTATCCAGTCCATGACGACAACCAGTACTGATGACACTGAAGGCTCCGTAGCACAGGCTGAACGCATCATCAAAGCTGGTGGAGAACTGGTCAGACTGACGACACAGGGCAAACGGGAAGCAGAGAACCTGAAAAATATCAAAGCAGGATTACACGCTGACGGCTATGATACGCCTCTCGTGGCTGATGTCCATTTCGTGGCTGACGTTGCCGATGTGGCTGCCAGATATGCTGACGGCGTGCGGATCAACCCGGGGAACTATGTCGATCCTGCGCGCAGATTTATTAAAAAGGAATATACTGATGAAGAATACGCCCGGGAACTCAGGAAAATTGAAGACCACTTCATTCCGTTTCTGAATGTCTGTAAAAAGAACTGCACAGCCATACGTATCGGCGTCAACAACGGTTCTCTCTCTGACCGTATCCGGAATCGATATGGAGATACCCCGGAAGGTATTGTCGAAAGTTGTATGGAATTTCTCCGCATCTGCCAGAAAGAGCATTTCGAGGATGTAGTCATCTCCATCAAGGCTTCCAATACGGTCGTCATGGTACAATCCGTGCGCCTGTTGGTATCCCAGATGGAAAAGGAGAAGATGAAATATCCTCTCCACCTGGGGGTAACTGAAGCCGGAGACGGTGAAGACGGGCGGATAAAAAGTGCCGTAGGCATAGGAGCACTGCTGGCGGATGGCATCGGCGATACCGTGCGGGTGAGCCTGAGCGAGGAACCTGAGGCGGAAATACCGGTAGCCCGGCATCTTGTCAATTACATCATGATGCGTTCAGGACATGTGCTGATCCCCGCAGGCCAGGCGAAAGAATTCAACTGGTTGAACCCGGTCCGGCGGCCGACGAAAGCGGTGGAAGATATTGGAGGAGATCAGGTACCTGTCGTCATAGGAAAAAGTACTAAAGCGGACTACTGGTATGTCGGCTCAACTCTCCCCGGCCACCCTGCACCTCAGCAGAAATATATCATAGATTATAATCTGTTCGGAGAACTACAGGAAAAGGGCAAACTGGCAGAATGGGAGAAAAACGGTACAAAAATCTATCCGATCTTCCCGGTAAATGCCATGCCTTTCATGGCAATGATAAAATCACCGTTAAAATTCTTAGTCCTCCAGTTCGGAACTCCGGCATCCGAATATCTGACATGCCTGAAATACCACCCGGAAACCGTGGTGGTCTGCATGAGCCACCACCGGAACCGCCTGGGTGACCAGCGTGCCCTCGTACATGAGATATGGGCTGCAGGCTTGAAGAATCCCGTCATCTTTTCTGAGATGTACAGCCATTCCCAGAGCGAAAAAGAAGATTTCCAGATTGAAGCAGCGGCAGATATGGGAGCACTGATGATGGATGGCCTCACAGATGGGATATGGCTGTTGAATGACGGTGATCTGCGGGATGAGGACATTGTGTCCACCGCCTTTGATATTCTGCAGGCGGGCCGCTTACGCACCTCCAAGACCGAATATATCAGTTGCCCGGGATGTGGCCGTACCTTATACGACCTTCAAGGCACGATCGCAAAAATCAAGGCAGCCACCAAGGATATGAAGGGCCTGAAAATAGGCATCATGGGTTGCATTGTCAATGGTCCTGGAGAGATGCACGATGCGGACTATGGATACGTCGGTGCCGGTTTCAACCGGATCTCTCTCTACCGAAAACAAGTATGTGTAGAGAAAAACATACCTGAAGAAGAGGCGGTAGACCATTTGCTGGCGCTCATCAGAAAAGACAGGGAACCACAATCCTGACCTGAAGTCCCCTTGAAGGGGACTTCAACTTCAAAAAAGAAAAGACGGGGAACAGCATGTTTACAAGAAATCTGTTTTGAGAATATGAGAATACAAGAACTCATGAAAAATGTCCGTTTCGACGAGATCAAACCAATATTGGAACAGTCGGAACTAAAATCACAGAATCTTCAGGTGTATGAGAACACTTTCCATACATTACGGGACATTCAGCCCACCTTTGACTATTTTGATATGGCCGTAGGAATAAAAAGGATGAACGGACGTGTAATGGTGACTAATACCCACATCGGATCTATCAGTGATCTGGCGGGCAGGACCATAACCATCAGTCCCAAAGACCATTTTACACTGCCGGAAATAGCAGCACACCTCCTCTACCAGATTACGGCACACGGGTATGACACCGACCGTTATAAAGACCATCTGGAGGATTGGGATGATGACATGATGACGGATACTGACGGAAAATAAGTTTTTTCTTCATTTAAGGCGACTATCGTCACTGACTCTCACGATCATAGTCGATCCTCATCGATATGGTGCATTTTGACCCCCCGAAATGGTTCATAATGATATACCAAAATGCACCATAATGCACCACGATGAATCTGCTAAACATTACCCAGATAGATATACTTGATGCCTGCATGGGCGGCAATGTCCCTGGCAGCATAAAGGTCCGCCAGCGGTGTAGGACCATTATCCTCCATCTTGAACATTGGAAAACAACGGCTGAAATGCAAGGGACAGTCTGCAAATCCGTTTTTTACCAGCCACTCACATAACCGCAAGATAAGATGAGGATCAGTATTGACACCAGGCACGAGGAGATTTGTAATTTCCAGATGTACACCGGCTGCCAGAAAGATTTTCAGAGCCTCAAGGACAGGTTCCAGAGTGGCCCCGTTCCATTCCCGGTAGATTTTATCACTGAAAGACTTCAGGTCAATATTAGCGGCATCAATGTAAGGAATGAGCCAACGAAGAGGCTCTGGATTAACATAGCCGGCAGATACCAGGACATTATAAAGATGATGGCGATGCGCCAGTCGGGCTATATCATGGACATACTCAATGTAAGTAAGCGGTTCGGTATAGGTATAGGCAATCATTGGAAGGTGGTGTTGTAAAGCTATATCGACAATACTCTCAGGTGAGTATTCACCGTTAGGTACGTCCTGGGGAGAAGCCTGTGAAATATCAAAATTCTGACAGTTCTTACAACGCAGATTACATCCTGTACAAGCCAGGGAGAGGCATCTGGTACCAGGATGAAAGCGTAATAGCGGTTTCTTCTCTATAGGATCATCAGCCAGTGCGCAAGGCCGGCCATAGACCATGGAATAAAGCCGGCCACCGATATTTTTCCGGCTTCTGCAGATACCGGTATGTCCCTCTGCAATCAGACATTCATGCGGGCAGAGCAGGCAACGGACTTTACCAGCATCCTTCTCCCGAGAAGTCTCGACAGAAGCCTCGTCAGCCGTAGCCCTGGTACACGCAGGAGACATCCTGCCCGGAACCACGACTTTCTCATAAAATCTTGCTTCGTGTAACCTCATTTCTCATCCTTCCTTGTTCCCATCGATTTCTCACTGAAAATAATGGCATCATAGGTATAAAGTTCGGCATCTTTCCAACCGTCCCAGCCTATTCCCGCCTTATCCTGAGCACAATGTCCAAGAAATTCCTCCTTTGTCCAGTTGACTTCATCAGCTACCTGTGGCAGGAAAGTCCCACTATGGAAACCTTTCCGCATGTAAATGCCCTGTTTCCCATATTGGAACTCACTGATATGAGTAATCCTGTGAAGTGGTGTGAGAACCGATATTTCGATCTCAATTTGCGGAAACTCATCCTTGCTGACCGGTGGGAAACGAGGATCTTCAAATGCAGCAGCCCTTGCCATTTTCCAGATGACATCAGCCAGAGGAATATCTTCACCGAAATGGCCGATACAGCCCCGGAGATGTCCGTTTTCATTCAGTGTTACGAAAGCCCCGCACCTGCGCATGAGTCGGGCAGAGAGGTTTGCTGGAGGAGTCGCTGAATCCGAAGAAATACTGTTCCGGGCCAGAATCAGCAAGTTTTTTTTCTCCTCAGCTGTCAGGAATTCATCAGAAGAAGAGTCCTTGACGGCAACATCATTCCCCTTGATGGTCTGGCAGAGCGCATAATATCCTACCACTTCTTTCTTTTCTCCGTATGGAGAATCGCCGGAATTCAAATAAAGGAGTTGGTGGAGTTGCAAATCCGGATTCCCTTCACTCATCATCAGCAACACGGCAATGCCACATTGTCCACAAGCACTGGTAGCCAGATTATGAAAACCCATGAAACAGTTTTCTGACAACGTCTTGATAAATGTCTCCAGATTTCCTGAAGCTATGGCATCACCGGTACGATGATCTGCCTTTACAGCATCCTGATAAGGAGGATAATGGGAAAAATCACTACTGATGACAAAGAGATTATGAGCATTAAAATAAGGCTTCAGAGCCCGGGAAATCTCACGCAGACGATGAATATCCTCAGTCCCGATGATGATGGGAACAATCGGAGCGACCTCTTTAAGATGATACTGCAGGAACGGCAATTGAACTTCCAGACAATGTTCCCGGTCATGAGCCTCAGGCAGATACTGGAACACCTTATTTTCTGAAATAAGTCGATTGCACAAGGCCGTGTCCACATCCACCCTGCCCAAGGGTGTGGCATAACCTGCAAAAGCACTGCAGACGGAAGCCCCGTCGAAAGCGACATGATGAGAGGGCCCGACGAGAAAGATATGATCGTAGTGTGCTTCCGGAGAGATCTGAGCAAAGGCCTCTGCTGCCACACGGCCGGAAAACACATACCCTGCATGAGGAACGATCACAGACTGAATATGCTGATCGGAAAAAAGCACCTTTGCACTGGCAAAATATGACTTCAAATAGATACTCAGTTCACGTTGATCCCTGGGATAGAACTGACCGGCAACCGCCATCGGACGTACTGTCGTCCCCTTTTTCATTCCATTCATAGCCTTACCTCCTGTTACAAAAACAAACAAAAACAATAAAATGTCTGTCAAAAATTTCGACAGACATTCCCTTTTCTTTTTATCAGGGATATTCTGCATTACTTTAGAATTTTAATCCCTTCTCACCCACTATTCCCCACCATGAAGACCATAGTGAGAACAGAGGATTCCTTTATCTTGTACTCTGATCCAGAATAACTTTGCCTTTGATAGATCTTACATCATCGTGAACGGATCCTATTTATCTAATTTCCAGGTAGCTCCATCCTGAGTATCCTGAATCTCAAATCCATCCTGCTGCAACTCATTACGGATCTGATCACTTGTCTTCCAGTCCTTGGCATCCTTAGCCTTGGCACGAAGGTCAAGGACCATGTCTACCACCTTACCGAAAGATTTTTCACGCTCACTGTTATTTACGCCCGTTTCACCCTTCAATCCGAGAATATCAAAGGTAAAAAGATGCATCGTATCCGCAAGCTCCTTCAAGTCTTCAGAACCGATTTTCGCCTTATGATCGATCACGGTATTGACTAGATGACAAGCCTCAAACAGATTACTGATCACTGTCGGGGTCTGCAGGTCATCATTCATCGCATCATAACATTTCTGCCTGAAGGTACTTACAAACGCCTTTGTGCTGTCGTCACTGGCCTTCGCTGTCTGGATACGCTTCAAGTCGTTAATGCCGTCCATCAGGCGCTTATAGCCCTTCTCGGCAGACTGGAGGGCTTCATTCGAGAAATCAACCGTACTGCGATAATGGGCAGAAAGGATGAAGAAACGGATCGTCATCGGGCTGTAAGCCTGGTCGAGGGCAGGATGATTGCCGGTAAAGAACTGTTCCAGAGTAATGAAATTACCCAGGCTCTTCCCCATCTTCTGCCCATTAATAGTAATCATGTTATTGTGCATCCAATAATGAACCATCTGGTCACCCTGGCTGGCGACAGCCTGGGCGATCTCACATTCATGATGGGGGAAAATCAAGTCCATGCCGCCTCCATGAATATCAAAATGATTACCCAGGTATTTCCGTCCCATCGCCGTACATTCACAGTGCCACCCAGGATAGCCTACACTCCATGGACTGGGCCAGCGCATGATATGTTCCGGTTGAGCTTTTTTCCAAAGAGCAAAATCACACTGATTTTTTTTCTCGCCGACTCCATTCAGCTCCCGGCTGTTATTGATGATGTCCTTCAGATTACGGCCGGAGAGAATACCATAATGGTATTTTTGGTCATACTTCACGACATCAAAGTAGACGGAGCCATTACTGATATATGCATAACCATTATTCAGAATCTCCTTTGTCAGCTCTTCCTGCTCTATAATATGTCCCGTAGCATGAGGCTCAATGGAAGGAGGAAGAACATTCAAGGCTTCCATGGCATGATGATACCGGATCGTATAATGCTGGGCGATCTCCATGGGCTCCAACTGCTCCAGACGGGCCTTCTTCTCTATCTTATCCTCACCTTCATCCGCATCATGCTCCAGATGCCCTACATCCGTAATATTCCGGACATAACGGACCTTATAACCCAGATGAGTCAGGTAGCGGAAAAGGACATCAAAGGTAATTGCCGGACGCGCATGCCCCAGATGCGGATCACCGTATACGGTCGGCCCACAAACATACATCCCTACATGCGGTGCATGCAAAGGTTTAAAAAGCTCTTTCCTGCGAGAGAGCGTATTATAAATTATCAGTTTTTGTTCCATCATTCATCTGTTTTTCTAATATGCAAATATATGATTTTTATGGCAGAGGACAAAATAAAAAAACAATTTTACTATCCCTGCTGCCAAATTTTAAGTAACTTTGTAAATAATCATCAAATCGTTATTCATAATATGAACAGATATGCCATCTTCAGTGATATTGACGGAACATTAGTAAGTTTTAAAACTCATCGCGTACCGGAATCAGCCGTCCAGGCGCTTACAGAAGCTCACAAAAGAGGGCATAGGCTTTATATATCCACTGGCAGGCCTAAATGTTTTATCATCAATTTAAAGCAGATAGAACATCTTATTGACGGCTATATGACAACCAATGGAGCCTATTGCTATATAGGAAAGCAGGAAGTATATTGCCGTTCCATCTGTCCCAAAGACGTACAGACATTGCTGCACTTTTCGGATCAGCTAGGTTTCCCTTGTGTCGTCGTCGGAGAAAAGAACGTGGCTGTATATCATAATACCCCTGAAGTCAATGATATATTTTATGGCCAACTGGGAGTACCGGGACTTGACAAGGCACCCTCAATAGATGCCTTGAAAGGACAACGCATTTTACAGTTGACCCCGTTTATCTCTCCTGAAGTGGAAAAGCAGATCATGCCACACCTTCCACATTGCAATGCTGGCCGGTGGACTCCGAGATTCCTGGATATTACTGATGCAAATGCAGATAAGGGAAAAGGATTATTGAAAATGGCTGAACATGAAAAGATAGCTATCAGCCATACCCTTGCCTTAGGCGATGGGGGGAATGATATTTCTATCATCAAACAGGCAGGAATCGGCATTGCCATGGGAAATGCTTCCGAACATACAAAAGAAATAGCCGATTTTGTTACTCATGATGTGGATGATAATGGCTTGGCATACGCGCTGAGACATTATGGACTGATCTGATTAAGGGAAAGAGAAAAGAAAGAGAGAACATTAAAAGTCAGTTCATCCACACAAAATAAAAACGGTGATTCCACTCTTCCAAAGATAAAATCACCCTCATATTTCTTTTCCTTCCTAATATAGAAGAAAAGTAATAGAAAATGCTATACCGGTCCACCCCTTGGGTCTTTTCCCAAAGCCAGCAGGACAAAACACAGCCCCCTCTATCAGTCTACGGCATCCTTGTTATCGACAGCACTATAACCTTTAGTAGAGTTACGACGGATCAATTCGTGAATGTCCATCTCATGATAACCCCCATTAGCCTTGTCTGCGGCAGCCATTTCCTCTATTTCCTTCTTCTCAGCTTCAGAATGGGTAAAAGTGGATTTGGACTTCAGTTCACATACACCCCACCCAATCAAAGCTACAACAACAAAGAGTAAAAATGCCAATTGAATACTCATGATTTATAATGTATTTGAATTCCAGATGCAAATTTACACATTTCTTCCGAAATGACCATCATATCAACCTTATTTATTTTATTTCCGATCAGAAAACGGAATTCGACCATTCCTCCCTTTATCAAAGAGAAAACCTATCAGCATATCAAATCATCTGACCAAAGGCTATCTTTAAGTAAAAAATATTGAATATTTTAAGACTACTATCATCCATAGGTTCTTTTTTCTCTTATTATCATAATGAAATCCAAAGAAGATTTTTCTGAAATAAATATATTTATTTCACCTTGTTTTAACTTAAATATGTTTATCCAATTATCAATATGTCATTCATAACGTTCATTCTTCTTCAAAACTGTTTTTATGTGTACGCACACAACAACATTGATTCACATCAAGAAAAACAACAAAAAATACGAATATAATTCCGATTAATATGTTGTCATGCACAAAAGGACTATCTTTGCAACGTCGTTTAGAGAGAGCAAACCCGAAAGGCAAACGATCAATGAAAGATAAGGTAAAAAGAGAAAAGCCCAGAATAGACGGGCAGGATAAATGTAGGATTAAAACCAAAGGCGAAAGCGCTTCAGGCAATAGGTAAAAAGAAAGGAAAAAGATTATGTTGACAGGTTTGAGTGTGATGTGCTTTGCAGTACTTTTCTTTGTATTTGCAGGTGTAATCAGTTCAACTATCGAGCATCGATAAACTTAAGACAAATTCAGAGAAGTTTAAAAATCAAGTTGGAAATCGCAACAATCTTCAGAGGTTGTTGCGATTTTTCTTATATAACTGTTCTGCTTGATTTTCTTGTGAAGGCCATTACTCTTTCCGGGAGTTCTGACCAGACGATATTGCCTGCGGAGCAATATCTTTCACCTGGAAAGTGAAAAAATTAAGTGAAAAAGCAGGAATCACCAGTTGATGAACATCATTGACAGTTCTGGTCTTTCCAGGAACGACATGACGAGGATCATCCATTGTATTCTCATCCGTTCCCCTCTTACTGTCATAGCACAACACCTGCCCACCTATCACATTCATATTCTTGAAATCCATCCTGAGTGTATGAGACTGCGCATCAGGATTGACAACCTTTAAAAAGACTTTCCCCTTTGGCACATCGATTTGAGCACTCTGGTAAAGGAGTTGTTCCGGTGGCAGAACCGTACTATTGATGAGTTGTCCATTGAGGTAACACTTGATGCTGTCGCCATTTACATCCACTTTCAAACGATACCACTGTCCTGTCTCCACGGAGCCACGGGAAGAAGAAACCGTATATGTAGCTCCATCCTTACAGATCTCAATACCATTACTGGTATTTCTCCATCCGCCGACATTCCAACAGGCATAGTTTTTAGCATCCTTATAATTAAAGACAACCAGAAAGCCTTCATTTCCTCCATCTTTACGAGCCTGCAGAGAATAGATATAGTGCCTGCTATTTATTTTTTGATCATTGATAGAAAGGCATTTATCCGCATTGGCCGTTTCCTTCCGGACACCATCTGTAACCTTCCATGATCCAGACGGATCTGTCCAGTTCTTGTCAACTGGAAGAATTTCAACCGAAGAACGTATGGAGTTCTTTCCAGGGATTATTCTTCTGCGACTCCTTACATTTCTAACGGATTCAGCAGCAGCAAGTGCATCTTGAGATTCAGTCCTTACAGAAAAACCCCTATAGCTGGATTGTGTTTCCCAAGTCCCTACTCCAACCTGACTGGATCCCTGGTCATCAGGCTCAATATTACCGGTTTCCGTCCATAATAAATTCTGTTTGCCAAGGTATTCCGGCATCAACTTCTGGACATAATACGAAGGGGTACAAAAATAGCGGGCCGCATCAAAATGAATCATATCATAAGGCCACGCAGGATTATGCACATTGGTAAATATAGGGGCAAAACTAGCCATACGGCACACCTCCGAATTGCGTTCCATTCCCAGCATATAAATTGCCTCTCCCAGAGCACTGTTCATGTCACCATATTTCCCGTAAGTTCCGGCACTATTGGCAGCATATTCACCATTATAAACATGAATGGTACGGTTATAATGATCATATTTACGATAATTATCACGCATCCAGTTGAAACTCCGGTAATAGTGCTCATCCTGCAGATCCACAGGATAATGATTTCTCCATGATGGATGATCTGTACCCCATGCCTCTACATTTCCAATAATCTGAATAGATGGATATTTAGACTTGATAGCAGTATAAAACTTGATATAACGTTCAGGATAATCATCACTCTGTGAGCCTTTTGATACATTCTGATAATTCTCATTTCCCACCTCAATGAATTTCAAATGATAAGGTGCTGGATGACCGTTTCTAGCTCTGACAGCTCCCCATTTTGAAGTAACCGGGCCATTGGCATATTCAATGGCATCCATCGTATTGGTAACCAGAGAATCCATTTGATCTAAAGGAATCACATAGCCATGACCAAGTCCTACATTCACGACAAACAGTGGAGCAGCTTTCATGTCTTCACACAACTGCAGGAACTCATCAAATCCAAGTCCATCAGAGACCCGATACCCCCAATTAAGATTCAGATGTCCTGGGCGGTCCTCTATCCGGCCAATGGTCTTCTTCCATTGAAAGGCATTATCATAACTCCCCTGCCCTTCAACATAACAGCCACCCGGAAATCTCAGAAACCTAGGATGAGTATCTGCTAAAAGTTGTGCCAGATCGGAACGCAAGCCATTCGGATGGTTTTTCCAGGTATAGGGAAAAAGAGAAACGACATCCATATCCAATATTCCTTTGGCTGAAGACAACAATACAAAACGACCTTTGTTAGCATTTCCTGTAGCTTTGATAGCAACTGATAATTTTGTCCAGTTCTTACCTACCTTACCGCTGATTACAGTTTGTCCACAGACAGAATGATCAGAAGATTGCAGTTGGGCCGTCAACTTTCGAGTGAATTTCCCTTTTACAGCCTTAGCCCATAAAGTAAGATGATAGGTAGAATCCTTCACAAATTTCATGCCCCAAAAACCCTTATTAGCTACCCCCTCAGGATTTTTCTTAGAAGCAGAAGGAAAAGTGGCCTGTAAAGCTTGATACTGAACCCTGTTCAATAAACCACTGCTGATGATCTTCAAATCTGAATTTCCTACAGCTGACCAGTTGACCGGCGTCCTGCCATCCTCAAAAGAACGATTCCGGATCAATTCAGCATACAAGCCACCATCACCGGCATGATTGATTTCTTCAAAAAAGAGTCCATACTGATAAGGACTGATCTTTGGACCTCTTTGCGTGGCATCAAGTGTCATGCTCACTTGTGCAAAGGAAGTCCCAGTGCATAGCAAAGAGACTAAAAATAAGATAGATTTAATTTGTTTCATGAACTTTACTTAAACAAAATATGAAAGAGTGTATTATAGACACTATCCTTTAAGAATACAAAGATAGATCTTATTTAAGCAAAGAAAAATGGTTTATTCTTATTTTATGTTAAAAAATCGACTATCAGAAACATTATTTCTCATAGCCGATATTTATAATTTGAAGGAAAAAGGAATAGACTCATATTGATTTGAGATCCTACATCCTACAATATAAAAAAGACGTACTTCTCTCATTCTAAGCACGTCTGGATGTTTCAAGGTTTAATCCTGCGGAGAAAACTGGTCTTTTCCGACACCGCAAAGTGGGCATACCCAGTCATCCGGAAGATCTTCAAAAGCTGTTCCTGGAGCTACACCATTATCTGGATCACCATTTGCTGGGTCATAAACATATCCGCACACGTCACATACATACTTTTTCATAATGCTTTAATATTTATAAGTTAATAATTTGTACTAGCCCCCAAAGATACTATATTTTTTTCAAAAAGTGCTTAATTAACACAATATTTTTTTATATCTTTGCACATTAAATCATGCACACTGGCCAGTGTGCATATCCATAAATTGTAAGTATAAAAATCAGTTACATAAGATGAATTACGACTTCAGAGAGATTGAAAAAAAATGGCAGAAGAAATGGGTTGAAAATCAAACCTACAAGGTTACTGAAGACAAAAGCAAAAAAAAGTACTATGTACTTAATATGTTTCCTTATCCTTCAGGTGCAGGACTCCATGTCGGCCATCCATTAGGATACATTGCCAGTGACATCTATGCCCGCTACAAGCGTCTGAAAGGATTCAATGTTCTGAATCCTATGGGCTATGATGCTTATGGTCTGCCCGCAGAACAATATGCCATCCAGACCGGACAGCACCCGGCAGTGACTACCGAACAAAACATCAATCACTATAGGGAGCAACTTGACAAAATAGGATTTTCCTTTGACTGGTCACGCGAAATCCGCACTTGTGATCCACAATATTACCATTGGACCCAGTGGGCCTTTGAAAAAATGTTCAATAGTTTCTATTGTAAAAAAGAACAAAAGGCCAGACCCATTGAAAAACTGATCCATCATTTCTCTGAAAAGGGAACGGAAGGCATCCATACAGCCCAAAGCACGGAACTTTCCTTCACAGCAGAAGAATGGAATTCATGGGATAACAGGAAAAAGCAAAATATCCTAATGAACTATCGGATTGCCTATCTGGGGGAAACGATGGTAAACTGGTGTGCCGGTCTGGGGACGGTCCTGGCCAATGATGAAGTAGTAAACGGAGTAAGTGTCCGCGGAGGTTATCCTGTAGTTCAGAAAAAAATGCGTCAGTGGTGTCTTCGTGTCTCTGCATACGCACAGAGACTTCTTGATGGCCTGGATACCATTGACTGGAGTGATTCGATCAAGGAGACCCAGCGGAACTGGATCGGTCGTTCCGAAGGAACTGAAGTCGTATTCAAGGTAAAAGACAGTAACGTTAAATTTACTATTTTTACTACCCGTGCTGATACCATGTTCGGTGTCACCTTCATGGTCCTGGCTCCTGAATCTGATCAGGTAGCTCAGGTAACCACTTCCGGACAGAAAAATGAAGTTGAAAAATATTTGAGCTATGTGAAGAGCCGCACAGAACTGGAACGGATGAGTGATCGAAAAGTCACAGGTGTTTTCACTGGTTCTTATGCTATAAATCCTTTTACCCAAGAAGCTATTCCTATCTGGATAGGTGAATATGTGCTGGCAGGATATGGAACAGGTGCCATCATGGCTGTACCTGCCCACGACAGCCGTGACTATGCCTTTGCCCGTCATTTCCATTTACCAATTATTCCTCTGATCGAAGGTGCTGACGTCAGCAAGGAAAGTTTTGACGCTAAAGACGGGATCGTAATGAATTCTCCTGCCCCTGGAAAGAAAGGACTCGATAGATTTTCCCTTAATGGACTGACTGTGAAAGAAGCCATAGCTGCCACTAAAAAATTTGTAACAGAAAAGGGTATCGGTCGTGTGAAAGTGAACTATCGCCTTCGTGATGCCACTTTTTCCCGACAGAGATACTGGGGAGAACCATTCCCGGTATACTATAAGGATGAAATGCCATATATGATCCCCGAACAATTCTTACCATTGACTCTTCCTGACATTGACCAGTATAAACCAACGGAAAACGGCGAGCCCCCTTTAGGTCGTGCAAAAAAATGGGCATGGGATACACGTAACCATCAAGTAGTCGATAAATCACTCATTGACCAGAAAACGGTCTTTCCTATCGATCTCTGCACCATGCCTGGATTCGCAGGAAGTTCAGCCTATTATCTCCGCTATATGGACCCTCATGATGATCAGGCCCTGGTAAGTCAGGAAAGAGACGAATACTGGCAAAATGTAGACTTATATGTCGGAGGTACTGAGCATGCAACAGGACATTTGATCTACTCTCGTTTCTGGAATAAATTCTTGTATGATTACGGTTATTCCTGCAAGGAAGAACCTTTCCAGAAACTCATTAATCAGGGTATGATTCAAGGCCGCAGCAACTTTGTCTATAGGGTAAATGAAGAAAGTTCGAAAGAAAAACCCGTATTTGTAAGTCTGAACCTCAAAAAAAACTACAAGGATGTCACTCCTATTCATGTTGACATCAACCTCGTAAAAAACGATATTCTCGACAGAGATGCTTTCAAGGCGTGGAGACCTGAATACCGTAACGCTGAATTCATCCTTGAAAACGATAAATATATCTGTGGATATTCCGTAGAAAAGATGAGCAAGAGTATGTTCAATGTAGTCAATCCAGATGATATAGTGAAACAATATGGTGCAGATACTCTCCGCCTTTACGAAATGTTCCTGGGACCGGTAGAAGCCAGTAAGCCATGGGATACCAATGGCATTGACGGCTGTCACAGATTCCTAAAAAAGTTCTGGAACTTATTCTGGGACAATCGGACAGACCAGTTTTTGGTAAATGATGTTGAACCGGGCAGAGACTCCCTGAAATCTACCCATAGACTGATCAAGAAAGTAAGTGAGGATATTGAAAAATTCAGTTATAATACAGCCATTTCGGCATTTATGATTGCAGTCAACGAACTGACGCAGCAGAAATGTCATAATCACGGACTATTGAAAGATCTTGTTATCTTAATTGCTCCCTTCTGTCCTCACATTGCAGAGGAACTCTGGCAGAAACTTGGAGAAAAAGGATCTGTCTGTGATTCACAATGGGTCACCTATGATGAAAAATACCTTGTAGAAAATGAGATTCAGCTTACGATCTCTTTTAATGGAAAAGCACGGTACCAAAAAACTTTTAGTGCTGATACAGATATTGAAAGTATTAAAAAGGCCGTAATTTCGGATGAAAAAAGTCAAAAGTACATAGCCGGAAAGAAGATCATTAAGATTATTGTTGTTCCAAAAAAAATCGTCAATGTAGTCTTTAAAAACTAAAAGTTATTTTCATCATCACTCTATTCATTTAAAAATCACAAATGATAAATAATAATTAATTAGCATAAAATTGACAAAGGTGTTGACCATTCGTTAACACCTCTGTCTCTCAATCGTATGAATAAAAAAATTAGTCGTAATGTCAAAAATGAGATTAAGGATTATGCTTATATTACCTTAGGTCTTATACTTTACACCTTTGGATGGACGGTATTTCTATTGCCATACAGTATTGTAACGGGTGGTGTAACGGGTATTTCAGCCATTGTTTTCTATGCTACTAAAATACCTATTGCCTATACTTATTTTATCATCAATACCATCTTATTGATCTTTGCATTAAAAATTCTTGGACTAAAGTTTCTCATTAAGACAATCTATGCCATCATTGTCTTATCCCTTCTGCTCAGTTTCAGTCAACAGGCCATGACTTTACCTGATCATACTATGTATCAGATACTGGGAAAGGGACAGGATTTTATGTCCTTGATCATAGGATGTTCCATGACAGGCACTGCGCTGGCTATTGTATTCTTACATAACGGTTCCACAGGAGGCACTGATATTATTGCAGCCTGTGTCAATAAATACCGTAATATATCACTCGGTCGTGTCCTTGTCTTTGTAGATATATGTATTATCAGCAGTTCCTACCCTATCTTCCATGACTGGAGAAAACTGGTATTTGGCTTTTGTACAATGGTTATAGAAAACTTTGTTCTTGATTATGTTATGAATGCTCAGAGAGAAAGTGTACAATTCATGATTTTTTCTAATAAATATCAGGAAATAGCAAACGCTATCGGAACGAAAATGGAACATGGTGTAACCATCCTTGACGGGCATGGCTGGTATACAGGAAATGAGGTCAAGGTGCTTTGTATCCTGGCCAGGAAAAGGGAAAGTCCCAGAATATTCCGACTAATCAAAATTATCGATCCGAATGCTTTTGTATCCCAGTCTTCTGTCATTGGTGTATATGGTGAAGGATTTGATAAAATGAAAGTAAAAATTCCTAATCAGGAGAAAAAATCTATCATCCAGGCATCCCTGACTCAACCTCCTGTGAGCTCAATGACTCAAAACAATAAAAATGATTGATAAAAATGATCACAATTGTATTTGCTACCAATAACCAAGACAAACTCCGTGAGGTCCGCGAAATTCTTAGTCCGGAATTCAATATCTTGTCTTTATCTGAGATAGGCTGTCATGAAGATATTCCAGAAACAGGATCTACTCTGGAAGAAAACTCCCTGATAAAAGCCCAATATGTCTATGAACACTATCATAAAAGTTGTTTTGCAGACGACACCGGACTGGAAGTAGAGGCACTGAATGGAGAACCAGGCGTACATTCAGCCCGATATGCTGAAGGTACTGACCATAATAGTGAAGCAAACATGAAAAAGCTCCTGGAAAAATTAGGGACCAACCCTGATCGTAAGGCAAAATTCCGTACCGTAATCACACTTATACAAAAAAAGGGCGACTGTTCCAACAAACTTGAAAATAAAAAAATCATACATTGTTTTGAGGGGAAAATATCCGGTACCATTGCGACGAACAAACAAGGCAGATCCGGATTCGGATACGACCCTTTGTTCATTCCTCAAGGATACAGGGAAAGTTTTGCGCAAATGGGAGATCAGGAGAAAAACAGAATATCACATCGTGCACAGGCCGTTGCTAAATTAGTTGACTTCTTACAAGACTCTCATTCATAAAAACACCATTCTCTATTTTGATCGTCCCTATCACTATTTTATAACCCCACAAGCGTCTTGAATACGTTTGCGGGGTATTATATTAAACGTATGTAATACGATCAAAGAGCCCTGTTCTATCCAGTTATATAAAAACATCTGATGCAACTGATGATTATACCAAATCAGTGCTGTACGATGTTACTGATTCTATAATCCTATTGTTTAACAGTAACAAAAACCATAACAGCATTACCTTCCCCTGAAATGAATAAAACAGGCAATATGATAGTATCGGCTTTATCGGTACCATGATGTTACCGATAAAGCGCTATCGTCAGCAATACTCTATTTTATCCATTTCTCTTATGAATTCATTTATTATATTATTATCTTATCTATTTATTTAAAAATAAAATGATAAAGTATAATATGCTGTGAATATGTGAATAACTTTTAGTTAATTTTTCTATCTATTCAGTTATCATTATCATTAGTTATTTTATGCACTGTTTTAAAGTATTGGATCTTCTTGATTTTTAAATACTTAATCTATTTATCCACATATTCATAAGGTTCGTGCAAAGGAATAAGTTGATAGTCTTTTAACAAATAATATTATGGAGAAAAGCCAATCAACTTTCTCATAAACCATGCAATATCCCCAGTCAGATAATTGATTTTTATGGTCTATGGATAACTCGTCTTTTATGAATAAGTTATTCCATAGATTTCCTCTTAGTTTTCCATAGTGATTGTTGAAATGTTAAACGAATAATGCCTGATGATAAAAAGCATCGTTATTACTTTTTATCATCAGGCATTATTTTACATTAAAAGACATAGATAAGATCATTTCTTTCTTAGCAGGTTAATGTCTATCCTATCTGCAATCATCTCCGGTGGAATATTTTTTAGACAGGCATAATCTCCTCTGAAACAAGATTTATTTCCATATATACTACAAGGACGACAGGAGAGATCTAGTTGTACGGCATTATTTGGATTTTGCCCCCATCCCATAAAACCGGCGTATGGATGAGTTGCTCCCCAGATGCTGACAACAGGCGTATGGACCAATGACGCTAAATGCATATTAGCACTATCCATGCTGACCATTACGTCAAGATGACTCATAAGAATCAGTTCTTTTCTTAAATTTTTTAAAAGGGCGGAAGCATTTACGCAACAAGGATATGTCTTACTCCACTTGTCTAAGTCTTTTTTCTCGTTATTGTCTTTTCCACCAAACAGAAAGATTCGGCATGAAGGGTGCCTGAAAATCAAGAGTTGGATGACTTTCTCCATCAATTCGAACGGATAAGTCTTTGCTTCATGAGCAGCGAAGGGAGCAATACCGATCCATTGTTGAAATCCTTTTTTGATTCCAATACTTTCTTTTGGCAAAAGTCGGAGGTTTCCTCCCTCAGGTGGAAAGATAGAAGTAAATTTTACTTGTATAGGATAACCGAGTTTTTTTAAAACCTCAGCGTAATTTTGCGTTTCTGTCGGCTGTTGTATAAGTTTTTTTCTATCTTGTGCAATTAGTCTTCTTCTTCCGTCACGATGCTTGTCAATATGCTCCACCCTCAGGTGATCCATATTAAAACGTAAACGGAGATAATTAGATCGTAAGACTTGATGAAAATCAGCGATGGCTGTAAATTGTTTAGCTGCCAATCGGCGATAGAGAGCATTCAGACCTTTTATTCCACTGTATTCACCCTTTACATCAGCTCCCATAAAACTGACATTAGGGGCAAGATTCTCAAAGAAAGATTTTGCAAAGGGCCTGCTGAGTACGGTAATCCTTAATTGAGGGTATTGATTTGCTAAAGAATAGACTACAGGAACAGTCATGGCCACGTCGCCAATTGCAAAAAAACGAATAATCAGAATATGCTCAGTTTTCATGAAAGATCACAATTTAGCTTCTTACTTTTCTTTCTTCTTATAAAGGACAGGATTGGTATCCTTATCATTGTACATCTTCATTTGACGGTATACTTTCATCAATTTCTTACCCTTCTGAATATCCTCCAAAAGTTGGTCGATGGCCAAACTCAGATCCTTTTGTTGTTCCAAGAGAATATTGAGTTTGTTTCTGCATTTATCCTGATGTTCTGATGAAGCATCTTTCCGTTCTACCTGCTCTTTCATGTGGTAGATTTTCACTGTCAGGATACTCAGACGGTCAATAGCCCATGCCGGACTTTCCGTATTGAGTCGAGCATTCTGCTGTACTTTTACATCCTTATAGTAATTTCTGAAATAAGAATCAATCTGTTCTACCAGATCCGTCCGGTCCTGATTACTTTTATCGATCCTATGCTTGAGTTTCATTCCCTTTTCCGGATCAATGTTCGGATCCCGGATGAGATCTTCAAAATGCCACTGCACGGTATCAATCCAACATTTCAGATAGAGACTGTTTTCAATAGTATCCTGATGATATGGATTATGAATAGGAGCATCAATGTTATCTTTAACATGATAATCCAGGATAGCCCTATTAAAAATATGGTTTGCTGTTTCGGTAAATGACATCAGTTTAATGAGTATTTATTAATTGCGCAAAAGTAATTAAATTATTCTGAATATCCAACTAAAACTTGAAAAAAGGCTCCGAAAAGTGCACAATATCAATAGGTTTGTGCAAAGTAAAGTGCTTTTTTATTAAAAAAGTTTGCTAATGTGGGGAAAAATTTGTTTCTTTGCACCCGATTTTTAATTAGAAATTATTTATAAACATTTTTTAAAGGTTACAATTATGTCAGAATCAGAAATTGAAAAGAAAGTAAAAACCATTATCGTGGACAAACTCGGTGTTGATGAGTCTGAAGTGAAACCGGAAGCAAGTTTTACCAATGATCTCGGTGCTGATTCTCTGGATACTGTAGAGCTGATTATGGAATTTGAAAAAGAATTCAACATCTCTATTCCTGACGATAAGGCTGAGAAGATTGCAACTGTTGGCGATGCTATCAAGTACATTGAAGACAATGCTTCTGCCAAGTAATTTGTTACTTATCTGCTATAGATGGAATTAAAGAGAGTAGTAGTAACAGGAATAGGTGCTGTGACACCCCTGGGCAATACTTCCGATGAAACGTGGAAGAATATTGTTGCAGGAAAAAGTGGAGCTGCACCTATTACCGAGTTTGATACGAGCAAATTCAGAACTCATTTTGCATGTGAGGTAAAGAATTTGGATGTCAAGGATTATCTTGACCGTAAAGTAATTCGTACGACAGATCGTTACACCCAGTTGGCTATGATTTCTGCCATTCAGGGTGTAAAGGATGCTGAAATTGATTTGGAGGCTGAAGATAAAAACCGTATAGGCGTCATTTATGGTGTTGGAATCGGGGGTATCCATACTTTTCAGGATGAAGTAATGTACTACGGACAGAATATGGATAAAGGACCAATGTTCAGTCCCTATTTTATACCAAAGATGATTGCAGATATAGCTGCTGGTCAGATTTCTATTCATTTTGGCTTTCATGGACCTAACTATACTACCACTTCAGCCTGTGCTTCATCCAGTCATGCATTGGCAGATGCTTATAACCTGATTCGTTTGGGAAAAGCAAATATCATTGTCAGTGGCGGTGCTGAAGCTGCCATTTGTGATTGTGGGGTAGGAGGATTCAATTCCATGCATGCACTGTCTACACGGAATGATGATCCAGAGCATGCTTCACGTCCATTCAGTGGAAGTCGTGATGGCTTTGTGATGGGAGAAGGAGCAGGTTGTCTGGTTCTTGAAGATCTTGATCATGCCAAGGCCCGTGGTGCTCATATTTATGCTGAAATGGTAGGTGAAGGTATGAGTGCTGATGCTTATCATATTACAGCTTCTCACCCTGAAGGATTGGGAGCAAAACTTGTCATGAAAGCTGCCCTTGCCGATGCTGGCATGAAGCCTTCTGAGATAGACTATATCAATGTTCACGGAACAGCCACCCATGTTGGTGACCTTTCTGAAGCAAAGGCTATTAAGGAAATTTTCGGAGAGAGTGCTTATCGGGTGAATATCTCTTCTACAAAGTCGATGATCGGTCATCTTCTGGGAGCTGCAGGAGCTGTAGAAGCCATGTTCTGTGTATTGAGTATTCGTGATAATATCGTTCCGCCAACGATCAATCACCAAGAGGGCGATGATGATCCTGATCTGGATTACAGGATGAACTTCACGTTTAACAAGGCTCAGAAGCGTACGGTGAATGCTGCTTTGAGCAACACATTTGGTTTCGGAGGTCATAACTGTTGCGTGATATTCAAAAAATATGTCAAATAATTTTTTAGATAGAATAGGGCTCCTTTTCCGAAAGGACAGGGAGTTCTATTCCTCTCTATATCGTGTTCTTGGCTTTTACCCTCATGATATTACGCTTTACAAAATGGCGTTGATGCATAAAAGTGTTATGCATCGGAATGCAAAGGGGAAGTTAATTAATAACGAGCGGCTGGAATTTTTAGGTGATGCCATTCTTGATGCAATTGTAGGAGATATTGTTTATCGCCATTTTCCGGGAAAAAGAGAGGGGTTCCTGACCAATACACGCAGTAAACTTGTACAGCGAAACACACTGAATAAGTTGGCTGATGAGATGGGCATTAACCAACTTATCCTGTCGAGTGGTCATAGCATCTCTCATAATAGTTATTTGGGTGGAAATGCCTTTGAGGCCCTTGTGGGGGCTCTTTATCTGGATCATGGCTATGATGCTTGTATGAAATTTATGCAGAAGCGTATCTTAGCACAGATGATAAATATCGATAAGGTAGCTTATCGGGAGGTCAACTTTAAAAGTAAATTGATAGAGTGGAGCCAGAAGAACAAAGTCAGATTGAATTTTAATATCCTTACTCAGAGCAAGGACAAGAACGGGAGTCCTGTCTTTCGTTATCAGGTGATCATGGAAGGTATTAAGGGTGGGGATGCTGAAGGTTACACGAAGAAAGAGAGTCAGCAGAAAGCATCTAAATTCACTTTGGACAGACTTCGTACCGATACTCAATTTATTGATTCCGTGTTTACTGCTAAGGGTAATCGTACCAAAATGGAAGAGGAGCCTGTTGAAAATGTTCCGGATACGGATCAGAAGACAGATTTCATTATTTCTCAGAAAGGTTCAGAAGATTCCAAGAAGCACAAGAGTGTTTTTCAAGAAGAAGTCTTTGTAGACGAATCTGGAAAAAATTCGCGTCATACTCCTATGTATGCTTCCGACAATGAAATGGCAGAGAAAAAATCAACGGAAGTAGAAAAAAAGAAGGAAGATTCCCTTGATTTAAGTGATATTCATATTGACTCTGAGTCATCTTCCAAGGCAAAAGAAAATATTATTGCAGCTGCAGAAGATGCAGCTTTTGATAAGGCAGAATAATGATGTATTGTCGTATCTCCGGAAGGGAAGAGGATTGTCATTAATACCCCTCTTCCCTTCCGGAGATTTTGTGTTTATGAGCAGATTTCTGATGTGATGGATTGCATGGTTCCGTTACAGACCATCAACTTCTGTATTCCAATTATTAAAATTCGTGAAAACTTCATCTTTATCAAAAGTTTAAGTTACTTTTGTAACTTAAAGTATAATTTTGCAACAATGAGTCTAACAAGCATAATAAGACCATTATTTACGCCCCGCATGAAAGACTTGGAGAGGCATTACGGTAATCCTGAGGGATTGCAGCAGAATGTTCTTCGTCATTTGATTTCAAAAGGGCAGAACACGGAATATGGTATTAAGCATCTTCTTAATACAACCAATAATTATGAACAGTTTGTTCAAAATGTACCACTTAACTCTTATGATACCCTGAAGGGTGACATTGATCGTATGCGTCATGGAGAAAGTGATATACTGTGGCCAGGGGTAGTGAAATGGTATGCTAAATCATCTGGAACGACGAATGACAAAAGTAAGTTCATTCCAGTTTCTAATGATGGTTTACATCGGATCCATTATAAGGGTGGGGCAGATGTGGTGACACTCTATTTGCATCTTCATCCAAAGAGCCGTCTTTTCGACGGGCGAAGTCTGATCTTAGGAGGCAGTCATGCCTCCAACTATAATCTGCCAGGCAGTCTGGTGGGAGATTTGAGTGCAATTCTCATAGAAAATATTCATCCACTGGTCAATCTGTTTCGTGTTCCGAAAAAGGGGACTGCTTTACTGAGTGACTTTGAAGTGAAGCGTGACCGTATTGCCCGTGAGACCATTCATAAGAATGTAACGAATATCTCGGGAGTACCTTCCTGGATGCTATCTGTTTTAGTCCGTGTTATGGAACTTTCCGGGAAGAAACATCTGGAGGAGGTATGGCCGAACCTGGAGGTCTTCTTCCATGGGGGCATAGCGTTTACTCCTTATCGCAAACAGTATGAAGAGTTGATCACATCTCCCAAGATGAATTATATGGAAACCTATAATGCCAGTGAAGGTTTCTTTGGAATACAGAACGATCCCAGAGACCGTTCAATGCTTCTGATGCTTGATTATGATGAGTTTTATGAGTTTATTCCTATGGATGAATTTGGTAATGACCAGCCTACGGTCGTCCCTTTATGGGGAGTAGAAGTAGGGGTCAATTATGCCATGGTTATTACTACATCCTGTGGACTTTGGCGCTATACGATTGGTGATACAATACAATTTACGAGTAAGGATCCTTATAAATTTGTGATCACCGGTCGTACGAAGTATTTTATCAATGCTTTTGGTGAAGAGTTGATCATGGATAATGCAGAGAAGGGACTGGCCTATGCTTGTGAAAAAACCGGTACTCAGGTTTCTGAGTATACAGCTGCCCCTGTGTATATGGATAATAAAGCTCATTGCCGCCATCAGTGGCTGATAGAGTTTTCTAAGGAACCTTCAAATCTACAGGAGTTTGCGATGATCCTTGACAAGCGTCTTCAAGAGATCAACAGCGATTATGAGGCGAAGCGATTTCATGATATTACCCTTCAGCCTTTGGAAATCATCAAAGCCCGTCCTAATCTTTTCAATGACTGGCTGAAATCTAAGGGCAAACTCGGCGGGCAACATAAAGTACCCCGTTTGAGCAATAGCCGTAAGAATATGGATGAGCTTCTGGAGATGAATAAGGATTAGAATTGTTGGCACAAGAAGCATAAGCGGTAAAAAAGATATAAGATCATTTGGTTCATGTTAATATCCGAGTATCATCATCTAAGACAATCAGTCAGACGACAGTTATTTTCAATCTTCAGTTTGTTGTCTTTGTCTGTCCTCTCCTTTATGGTCAACAGCTGTGCAAGGATGGGACAGCCTGATGGGGGATGGTATGATGAGACTCCGCCTAAGGTCGTAGGTGCTCATCCGGCTGATGGAGCAGTCAATGTGAACACGAAGAAAATCAATATTTATTTCAGTGAGTTTATAAAGTTAGACAATGACCAGAGCAAGATCGTCGTCTCTCCTCCACAATTGGAAGCTCCTGAAATTAAGAGTGAAGGGAAAAGTATCCGGGTAACATTAGCTGATTCCTTGAAAGCGAATACTACCTATACAATTGATTTCAGTGATGCTATCAGTGATAATAACGAGGGGAACCCACTGGGCAACTATACCTATAGCTTTTCTACCGGTGATCATATTGATACGCTGCAGGTCGCAGGATATGTGTTGGATGCTGAGAATCTTGAACCCATTAAGGGTATACTGGTAGGACTATATCGTAACCTTGCGGATTCTGCATTTATCAAACTTCCTATGCTGCGTGTGAGCCGTACGGATAGCCGTGGAAGATTTGTTGTCAAAGGTGTTGCTCCGGGTTCTTATCGTGTCTATGCCTTGCAGGATGCTGACGGTGATTATAAATTCAGTCAGAAGAGTGAGAAAATTGCATTTTCTCATGAAATAATAGTTCCTTCCTGTAAACCCGATACGCGTCAGGATACCCTTTGGACGGATTCTTTGCATATTAAGGATATTACGCGTGTGCCTTATACTCATTTCCTGCCCGACCAACTGTGTTTCAGAGCTTTTACGGAAGAGACAACTGACCGTTATCTACTGAAGAGCCAGCGACAGAATGCTGATCATTTTGTCTTGTTCTTTAGTTATGGAAATCCCGAGCTTCCAAAAATAAAAGGATTGAATTTTAATGAGAAGAATGCCTTTATTGTAGAGCCTTCTGAGCGTCAGGATACGATCACTTACTGGCTTCGGGATTCGGCTCTTGTCAATCAGGATACCCTTCGTATGCAGGTCAACTATCTTGCGACAGATAGCTTAGGAAAACTCAAGAATAAGACAGATACGCTTGAGATCCTTTCCAAGGATCCGTATGCTAAACGGATGAAACGGGAGCAGCGGACTTATCAATCCTGGCAAAAACAACAGAAGAAATTAAAGGATAAGGGAGAACCTTATGATTTAGTCATGCCTAAAGCGGCAATGAGTGTAGAGGTTAATATCCCTTCAAATATGGCACCCGACCAGAATATCCTGTTCACTTTCCCTAAACCTTTGGCAAAGATGGATACTGCTGCGATTCATCTTTATGCCAAGCATGATACACTTTGGTATCGAGCGCCCTTTGAATTCAAGAAGATAAGAGACCGACAGTATAAATTGTTAGCTGGCTGGCGGCCCGGAATAGAGTACTCTTTGGAGGTCGATTCTGCGGCTTTTACGGATATTTATGGTGCTGTTTCAGGAAAATACAAACAAGGGATCAATATCCCTTCCGATGATCAGTTCAGTTCTTTGTTCGTTACCATAAACGGTATGACAGATTCCACGATAGTGGTACAACTTCTCAATCAGTCGGATAAGGTCGTCAAGGAGGTGAGCACGAAGAGTGGAACGGCTGAATTCTACTATATCGCCCCGGGGACTTATTATTTGCGGATGTTCGTTGACCGGAATAAAAACGGCCGTTGGGATACGGGTAATTATACTACTGACCTGCAGCCCGAACCTGTCTACTATTATCCGGAATCTGTTGAGTGTCGTGCTAAATGGGATGTCAGCCGGGACTGGAGTCCTTTAAGTCGCCCTCTCTACCAGCAGAAGCCCATGGCAATTACCAAGCAGAAACCGGATGCAGAACGGAAGATAAAGCATAGAAATGAGGAACGTGCCCGTAAACTCGGCATTCCGTATAATCCTCCGAAATCATAATTCTATTTTAAGTCGTAAATTTTTTAAAGGCAATGGTTATGAAAAAACTTAGATATTTTACTTTCTTAAGTCTGTTATGGGTGACCTTGTCAGTTTCTGCACAGTGTGGCTTTAGAAACACAGCATTTAAATCTGGTGAATTTCTGGTGTATAATATGTATTACAACTGGAAGTTTGTGTGGGTCAAAGCAGGGACGGCCAGTATGTATACCGTAGCCAGTCGTTATGACGGTCAGGAAGCTTATCGCAGCAGTCTGACGTGTAGAGGCAATCACCGGGTAGATGACCTTTATGTATTGCGGGATACCCTTTTATGCTATAACACTTTGGATTTAGCACCATTGTATTATCGCAAAGGTGCCCATGAAGGGAAAAGGTATACCGTAGATCAGGTGTTTTACTCTTATCCGGATGGCAAATGTCACGTCCGCCAGCATCGTCTCCATCATGATGGAAAGTCAGAATGGTCCAGTCATACTTATAATGATTGTGTCTATGATATGTTGAGCATCTATATGCGTGCCCGCAGTTTTAATCCTAAAGGCTGGAAAAAGGGGCATGTGATCCGGTTTCCGATCGTCGATGGAAACAGTCGCGATACAGCTGAATTGAAGTTTGATAGAATCGCAAACATAAAAGCGGATGATGGTCATGAATATCGTTGCCTTTGTTTAGCTTATCTTGAATGGGATAAGAACAAGGGAAGAATGGAACGTATCGTTGACTTTTATGTAACAGATGATCAAAATCATTTACCTGTGGTATTGGATATGTATCTTCGGTTTGGGCATGCAAAAGCCTACCTTGTAAGCATGAAGGGCATTCGGAATCCAATGTCTGCGCAGATCAGGTAATTGTATAATGAAATGAAGAATATCGGTTCAAATAATATGTTTTTTTTAACGATAAGAAAGATCATAGTCACTGGTTCTTACGACTATAGTCAATTGTGACCGATATGGTGCATTTTGCTTCTCAATGAGGATTCCGCCCGGAATTAGGCGTCAAGGTCAGAGACTTTAAGGCCTTAAAATCAGAATAGATACGGTAAAAAAAACAATGATGTTATTTGAGTTTCCTTATTCCTGGAACATAATAAGATGGTTAAAACCCAACTTTACAAATGATCCGGAATATCATTTACAATGCACACACACCAGGGAATAATACGATTCGCATTATTCCCATGGCGTGTGATCCGGTTTCCCGGCGCTCCTATTGAAGTTGGAGTAGAGGAACTTTTTGAAAGGTCAAGGACAGATGTTCAGCCTGTCCTGGGAACATAAGAAACGAAAATCATTTTCTGACATGTTTCCCCTTCTTTTTCTTTTCCCTTTCATCATTGTGTTTCTTCCTGTTTTTACCAGATTTCTTGTCAGCCTGCGTTTTCTCTGTTCTTGTCGCTTTTCCATCAGGACTTGTCCGGTCATTCAAAAGCAGAAAATCGAGTTGTTTCTTCTCCAGATTCGCTTGAGCAACTTGTATTCGGACCGGGTCGCCTAATTGATATTTATGGTGATGGTGTCTTCCAATCAGGCAGAAGTTCTTTTCATCAAAATCATAATAGTCATCATCCAGATCACGCATGGGTACCATACCTTCGCAGTGGTTTTCGTTTATTTCGGCATAGATGCCATAGCTGGTGATGCCACTGATCCGGGCATCATATTTTTCTCCCAGGTGTTCACCCATGAACTCGACCATTTTATATTTAATGGAATCCCGTTCTGCATTCTGAGCAATGATCTCCATATCCGAGCAGTGCTCACACAAGTCCTCATAATGTTTCTCGTTGGCACTGCGTCCGCCGTTGGCATAGCGGGTGAGCAGCCGGTGTACCATTACGTCCGGATAGCGCCGGATAGGTGAGGTAAAATGGGTATAATATTCAAATCCGAGACCGAAGTGGCCGATATTATGAACACTGTATTTAGCTTTCATCATGGCTCTCAGGGCGATGGTCTGAATCAGTTTTCCTTCCGGCTTATCTTCCACATCGTCCATCAATCTGTTTAGGCTACGTGCGGTAGCTCCCTTTGTACTGCTGCTCTTCATGCGGTAACCGAACTTTACCACGAAGTCTTTCAAGGTTTCAAATTTTGTAGGATCAGGATTGTCATGTATACGGTAAGGGAAAGTCTTGGCCTTTTTCCCTCTTGGCACTTTACCGACACTTTCCGCAACTGACCTGTTGGCCAGCAGCATAAACTCCTCTACAAGTTTATTGGCATCTTTCGAATGCTTGTAATAGCACCGGATCGGTTTTCCTGTTGCATCAACGTCAAAATGAAGTTCTTCCGTATCGAATTTTACAGAACCCTCCCTGAAACGTTTAGCCCGCAGTTTCTTGGCGAGTCGGTCAAGGGTGATCAGTTGTTCGGCATATTGTCCCTTATAACCTCCTGCAGGGGCTGATGGAGCCGGTTGGCCGGTGCCATCGATAATGCCGTTATCTTCGAGTAGCTGTTGTACCTCTTCATAGCAGTAGCGGCGGTTACTTTTGATGAGCGTATGAGCTATATGAAATTTCCGGATATTTGCTTCATCATCGAGTTCAAAGATGGCACTGTAGGTAAATTTTTCTTCATCCGGGCGCAATGAGCAGAGAAAATTGCAGAGTCTTTCCGGGAGCATAGGAATGGTGCGGTCTACCAGATATACGCTGGTAGAGCGTTTCCGAGCCTCCCGGTCGATAATATCTCCCTCCTTGACGAAATGAGAGACATCAGCGATATGGACGCCTACTTCATAGAGTCCGTCTTCAATTTTTCGGAACGACAAGGCATCGTCGAAATCCTTTGCATCTTTTGGATCAATGGTACATGTCCAGACGTTGCGGTAGTCTTCCCGTTCTTTCAGGTCCTGAGGAAGAATATCCCCGGAGATTTTGTCTGCTGCCTGTTCTACCGCTTTAGGATAGATGTAAGGTAGTCCATATTGTGCCAGGATGGAATTCATTTCTACATTATTATTGCCTGCAGGCCCCAGGACATCAAGGACCTCTCCGATAGGGTTTTTATGATTGGCATCCGGCCATTGGGTGATCTTAACGATAGCCTTATCGTTTGACCTGCCCTCTTTGAGTTTCCTTTTCGGAATGATAATATCATTCGTGAAGATGGTCTGAGGGGTGACGAGATAAGACAAGTCCTTGCCCACCTTCAGTTTTCCCACGAAAGTCTCTTTAGCCCGTTTTAGGATTTCGAGGACTTGTGCTTCCTTGATCCGGTTAGGACGGCGGGCCATGATAGAAACTTTTACCCGGTCATTTCCCATGGCAAAAAGAGAATTGCGCTCAGAGACAAAGACGGGTTCCTCACCACCATCAGGGATAAAAGAGTTTTTACCATTTGCCTTTCTGACAAAAGTGCCTTCCTGTACCTGACCATTTTGATTCAGTTTATAACTGGAATCATTTACCTTTGTGAGATAGTCATCATAGGATAAATTATCCATGGTATCAATGGCCAGCATTTTAAGAGGGTGAGTATTGAGTTTTAAGTCCTGGAATATTTCCTTTAAAGTGAAAGTCTGGCCCGGCTCACTGGAGAAAAAATTTTCCAGAAGTTCAACCATTTGTTTTTTCGACATTCTTTTGCCGCCTTTTTTGTTTTTTCCCATAGTAAGCGTGTTTTAATTTTTTGAGACAAGTGTTCGGTTCATGAAAACAAATGTCTTGTCATTTCAGAAATAAATGCTTTGAGGGTAAGAAGCAAATCGTCCTTTCTTTTGATATTACAAATAAACAAAATTATTTGCAAATAACTTTGTTTTGTTACGATATTTTCACATTAAATTTGTGTTTCACAACAATTTGAACTATCTTTGTCGCTAAATTTGTGTGTAGATGAAGATATTGATAACGGGTGCTTCAGGTTTTATCGGTAGTTTTATCGTTGAAGAGGCTTTGAATAGAAATATGGAAGTTTGGGCTGCTGTCAGAAAGACTACTAACCGGTGTTACTTGAAAGATTCACGTATTCATTTTATAGAACTTGATCTCTCTTCAGAAGAAAAACTGGAGAAGGAATTATGCGGGCATGATTTTGATTATGTCGTGCATGCTGCAGGTGTAACAAAAGCTTTGCGTGCTGAAACGTTCTATCGAGTGAATACAGAAGGCACGAAGCATCTTGTTCAGGCTATCCTGAACTTGAAAATGCCAGTCAGACGATTTGTCTATATGAGCAGTTTAAGTGTTTTCGGCGCAATGAAGGAACATCAACCTTATCAGGAAATAGAAGAGACTGACAGCCCGCAGCCGAACACGAATTATGGCAGAAGTAAGCTCGCTGCGGAGTGTTTCCTGGATTCTCTGGGAAATCGCCTTCCTTATGTTATCCTGCGTCCTACAGGAGTGTATGGACCGCGTGAAAAGGATTATTATCTGATGATGAAGAGCATCAGAGAGCACGTTGATTTTGCCGTTGGATTCAAGCGGCAGGATATTACGTTTATTTATGTAAGCGATGTCGTACAGGCTGTTTTCCTGGCCCTTGACCATGGAAAAACAGGAAGGAAATATTTCCTCAGTGACGGGAATGTTTATAATTCCCGTGATTTCAGTGATTATATTCATCAAGATCTGGGGAATAAATGGTGGATTCGGATTACAGCTCCGGTGTGGTTGTTGCATATCGTCACTTTCTTCGGAGAATATATGGGAAGGATAACCGGTCAACTTTCTGCACTGAATCATGATAAGTACCCGATCCTCAAGCAGCGTAATTGGCGGTGTGATATTCGGCCGGCTGTCCAGGAACTGGGCTTCGAACCGCATGTCCAGCTCCGGGAGGGGACCAGGCGTGCCATTGAGTGGTATAAGAAGAACGGGTGGTTATAAGAGGAAAGGATGTTTCCTTTCCTCTCAATAGACTAAGGTAAAAGCATTTTAAGGTAATGATGACCATAAAAGAAATGTTCAAGTTAGAGAAGAATCCTCGTAAAGGGTTGTTTCCGGTGGAATGGGCTACCCTTATCTATCTGGTCTTGACACTTTTGTGGGTATTGTTCGCTTATACGAAAATGGTGAATCCTTATTCCATGCTTTGGCTGCGGATCCGTATTGTGGTAACGACCTTTGCCTTGTGGGTAGTCTATCGCCTTTTACCTTGTCGTTTTACAGAGATGGTCCGTGTTCTCGTACAGATGCTGTTTCTGGCACAATGGTATCCGGACACTTATGAACTTAATCGTATATTACCCAATCTTGATTACTTCTTTGCCAGTTGGGAACAACTCATCTTTGGTTTTCAGCCCGCACTGGTCTTTGCTAAGCATCTGCCGTGGATGGTAGTGAGTGAACTGATGCACTTTGGCTATTTCATGTATTATCCCATGATTGCCATTGTCTGCTTTTACTATTATGTTACTGACTATAGTGAATTTGAGCGCTGTTGTTTTATTATTATAACAGCCTTTTTCATCTATTATGTCATCTTTGACTTCTTGCCGGTTGCCGGTCCAACTTATTATTATAATGTAATTGGGGAAGACAGTATTGCCAAAGGCATATTTCCTCATTTAGGTGATTATTTCAATACCCATACCGATTGCCTTCCATCTCCCGGTAATCCGAATGGCTTTTTCTATCGTCTGGTGGAAGATGCCCGTGCACAGGGAGAACGTCCGACGGCGGCTTTCCCCAGTTCACATGTCGGCATCAGTACCATCTGCATGCTGCTGATCCTCCATTTACGGAACAAGAGGTTCTTCTGGTGGATGTTTCCTGTATATGTCTTTCTCTGTATGGGGACCGTTTATATCCAGGCTCACTATATGATAGATGCCATAGCTGGATTCCTGACTGGAGTGACATTCTTCTTGATCTTGTTTTTTGCTACAAGACAGATGATCGCAAGGGATCGTACTACTTGAAAAAGGTAAAGCCAGATGGTTGTGGGACTACTTTGTCAATAACCGGATATTTTTTCGTACCTTTGTACACTTGATGGATATAAGATTGTAGGTACATTCAATAGGAATAGATAATGGAAAAAAAACTGTATATAGAAACTTATGGTTGTCAGATGAATGTGGCCGATAGTGAGGTGGTGGCTTCAATCATGAAGATGGCTGATTATGATATCTGTGATCATGAAGAGGATGCGGATGCAATTTTCCTCAATACTTGCAGTATACGTGAAAACGCAGAGAATAAGATTTATAACCGGCTGGATTCCCTGCATGCAGAACAGAAAAAGGGCAGGAAACTGATCCTTGGTGTTTTGGGTTGTATGGCTGAGCGTGTGAAGGATGATTTGATCCGGAATCATTATGCTAATCTGGTGTGTGGCCCGGATAGTTATCTGGACCTTCCGGATATGATTGCACAATGTGAACTGGGACATTCGGCTGAAAATGTCCAACTTTCAACTACGGAGACTTATCGTGATATAATGCCATTACGTATCGGCAGCAATCGTGTCAGTGGTTTCGTGAGTATCATGAGAGGCTGTAATAATTTTTGCCATTACTGTATTGTCCCTTATACGAGAGGACGCGAGAGAAGCCGTGATGTGGAGAGTATATTGAATGAAGTTCATGACTTGCGTGATAAGGGGTTCAAGGAGGTGACCTTGCTAGGCCAGAATGTAAACAGTTATGGACTTTCTCCGACGGGTAAGCGTGAAGATGGGAACACTTCTTTTGCCGAATTACTGGGGAAAGTAGCACATGCCGTGCCCGATATGCGCGTCCGCTTTACGACCTCAAATCCTGAAGATATGAGTGAGGACATTCTTCATGTTATGGCAGAGACCCCGAACCTCTGCAAGCATATTCATTTCCCCGTCCAGAGTGGGAGTAATAAGATCCTCAAGTTGATGAATCGCAAGTATACTCGTGAACAATATCTGGAAAAGGTGGAGGCTATCCGGAGAATTCTTCCCGGATGCGGACTTACCACGGATGTGTTCTTAGGCTATCATGATGAGACGGAGGAAGATTTTGAACAGACTCTCAGTTTGATGGAAGAAGTGAAATATGATTCTGCTTTCATGTTTAAATATTCGGAGCGCCCGGGAACTTTTGCTGCCAGGCATCTTCCTGATAATGTTCCTGAGGAGGAGAAGATCCGCCGGCTGGAGATTCTGATAAAGCTGCAAAATGAAATCAGTGCCCGACAGTATAAAAAGGACGTGGGAAAAACTTTTGAGGTACTGGTGGAAGGTTTTAGCAAAAGGTCAAGAGGCCAACTTTGCGGACGTACGGAGCAGAATAAGATGGTGGTTTTTGACCGTGATAATTGTCATGTCGGTGACTATGTGAAGGTAAGGATTACCGATTCAACTTCTGCCACCCTTTTGGGAAGGGTGTATTCTGAATCCGGGGATAGCAGCGGGAAGTGATTTAGAGTTTGATGGATAGACCGATACGTAGGACAAGGATCATCTCTCTGTTCGAATTTCAAGATGAGAATGTCCTAAAAGGATTTTTCTTCGTCCTATATGTATCCATCAGTTAAAGCAGTTGTATAAAAACTGAGAATCATTTTGTAGTTTTATATTTTTCTATTATATTTGCAACATCATGAAGGAATTCCTGCAAGTACTAAGGCGTTTTATACCTCCCTACAAGAAATATTTGGTATTGTCGATTGTGTTTAACATTCTCTCAGCAGTACTGAATATATTTTCATTTGCTGCCATTATCCCATTACTTCAGATCCTTTTCAAAACAGAAGGAGCTGTAAGGGCTACGGTACTTATGCCTTGGTCGCTCAGCAAAAAGGTTCTGACGAATAACATGAACTATCTCGTAGAGGAAATGGTGAAATATTTTGGCTCTTCTTCTACTTTACTGATCATCGGCCTGGCCCTGGCCTTTATGACTTTTCTGAAGACCTCTTCTTATTTTCTTTCTTCGGCCAGTATTATCCCTATCCGTACGGGTGTGGTCCGGGATATTCGTAATCAGATGTATAAGAAAATTACGGATTTATCCTTGAGCTTTTTCAGTGAGGAGCGTAAAGGAGACATCATTGCCCGCATGAGCGGTGATGTCCAGGAAATAGAGAACTCGATCATGTCTTCCCTTGACATGTTGTTTAAGAATCCTATTCTTATCCTGTTTTATTTTGCAACAATGCTTGTGGTCTCCTGGCAACTGACCCTTTTCACTATTGTCTTCGTTCCTATCTTTGGCTGGTTTATGGGATTTATAGGCAGGAAATTGAAAGCCCAGAGCATGAAGGCACAAGGACTCTGGAGTGATACAATGAGCCAGGTAGAAGAAACACTGGGCGGCTTGAGGATCATTAAGGCTTTCTGTGCAGAAGGCATCATGAACAAGCGTTTTAACCAGATTAATTCTGCCTATCGGAGTGATGTCATGAAGGTTAATATCCGTCAGCAGATGGCTCATCCGATGAGTGAATTCCTGGGTACGGTGATGATCGTTATCGTCCTTTGGTTTGGTGGTATGCTGGTCTTAAATTCCCAGACATTGAGTGGACCTGTTTTTATTTATTATCTCGTCATTCTCTATAGTATCATTAATCCGCTGAAAGACTTTTCCAAGGCGAGTTATAATATTCCTAAGGGACTTGCTTCCATGGAACGTGTGGATAAGATCCTGAAGGCAGAAATAGAGATTAAGGAAAAGAAGGATCCGGTCATCCTTCCATCCTTTGAGCACCAGATTGAGTTCCGCCATGTTTCTTTTGCCTATACGGATACGAAATCACAGGAACTGAGGTATGTCCTCAAGGACATCAATCTTATTATTCCTAAAGGTAAGACGGTGGCTCTGGTCGGGCAGAGTGGGAGTGGAAAGTCGACGATGGTTGACTTGATACCACGCTATTACGATGTTCAGAAAGGCGAAGTGCTGATAGATGGGGTGAACGTAAAGGATATGGGAGTGCATAATCTTCGTTCTTTTATCGGAAATGTCAATCAGGACGCCATCCTTTTCAATGATACTTTTAAGAATAATATCAAGTTTGGTTCTGAAAAAGCAACGGATGAGGCAGTGATAAAGGCTTCAAAGATCGCAAATGCATACGATTTTATCATGGAATCAGAAGATGGATTTGATACGAAGATTGGAGATCGTGGCTCGAGGCTTTCCGGAGGACAGCGTCAACGTGTCAGTATTGCCAGGGCGATTCTTAAAAATCCGCCTATATTGATCCTGGATGAGGCAACATCTGCACTGGATACAGAAAGTGAACGACTGGTTCAGGATGCTTTGGAGAAATTGATGAAAACACGTACGACCATCGCAGTCGCTCATAGACTCTCTACCATTAAAGATGCTGATGAAATTTGTGTATTGCATGAAGGGGTTATTGTAGAGCGGGGTACACATGATGAATTGATCAGAAAGAACGGCTACTACAAACGGCTCCACGATATGCAACAGGTGTAATAATTAAGTGGTTGTCTTTTCATACAATGCCAATGATACGGAAAGATTAAAGAAGAAAAACAAAAAAGAACAAGATATGATAATGACGAAGATCGTATATGGCTTTTTTTACCTGGTTTCACTACTCCCTTTCCGGGTGCTGTACGTTCTCTCTGACATCGAATATCTTATCGTATATGATCTGCTGAGATACCGCAGGAAAATTGTGCGGAAGAATCTGGTCACTTCTTTCCCTGAGAAGTCTGAGACAGAAATACTTCAAATAGAAAAGGGATTTTATCATTGGTTTTGTGATTATTTTTTTGAGGCCGTCAAACTTCTGAGTATTAGTGAAGAGCATCTGAAAAAACATTTTAAGGTTAATAATGTGGAGGAAGTTGAGGATTGCTTTGAAAATGGACAGAATGTAGCGGCAGTGCTGGGACATTACTGTAACTGGGAATGGCTCTCCTGTATGGGGCTTTACTTTCCTGATAACCGTGTAATGGGGCTCATCTATCACCCACTGGCTAACAGACCTTTTAATGAACTTTTCAAGAGAATTCGCTCTTCTTGCCGTAATGGTGTGGTTATTTCCAAGCAGCATATTCTCCGCAAACTTGTGGAGTATCACCAGAAGGGTTTGATGAGCCTTTTTGGATATATTTCTGATCAGGCTCCCAAATGGGAAAATATTCATCTGTGGCTGAATTTCATGCATCATGATACCGGTGTCTTTACCGGGGCAGAACGTATTATGAGAAAGGTGAATGATGCCGTTTTTTATGTGGAGATGAGCCGGCCAAGACGGGGATATTATACTGCTACTTTCAAATTGATTACAAAAGATCCCAATAGTCTTCCTGAGCATGAGATTACCTGCAGGTTCTTTGCCCTTTTGGAGAATACGATCCGTAAGGATCCCCGATATTATCTGTGGAGCCATAACCGGTGGAAGCGGTCTCATAATGAATTTAATCGCAGGTTTGAAGTGGTGAACGGAAAAGTGCTTGAGAAATCAGACTTTGACAGTTAGGTGTATTGAATAAAAAAGTAATATCATGAAGATACTTGTTATACGGTTTCGACAGATGGGGGATGCTATTCTTGCAACATGTCTTTTCAATACGATCAAGCGTAATGATCCTGGAGCGGATACTACTTACGTCCTGAATGAACGATTGGCCCCACTCTTTAAGGACCATCCCGCTATCGATCATCTCATCACCTTTTCTGAATCGGAAAATTATACTTTCTGGCGTTATTTGGAGAAAGTATGGCAGGTCGTCCATCAGAATCATTATGATGTTATCATTGATATGAGATCAACGGTCAAGAGTATGTTCTTCACAGTTTTTTCTCCTTCGACTAAATATCGTATCGGACTGAGAAAATGGTATACGCATTGTGCTTTTAATTATCTTTTTGACAGAGCCAGAAAGAACGAATGTACAATCGATCATGATCTGATGCTGCTGTCTCCTTTGAATTATACGGTTTGGGATCAAAGTTTTGCCCTTCCTGTTACGGTTAAAGAGAAGGATGATTTCCGGAATTATATGCTTCGTATGAAGATTCATTTCTCCAGACCGGTTGTTCTCATGGGAGTGACCTCAAAACTTCAGAATAAGACCTGGTCGCCTGAAGGGATGGCCTATATTGTCAGAAATCTGATCCAGGTTTATCCACAGGTCCAGATTATCTTTAATTATGCTCCCGGTAAGGAAGAGTGGGAGTCACGTCAGATTTATGAATTGTTAGATAGGGATCCCCATATTTTTATTAATATCCGGGCAAGTACCCCACGGCAGTTGGTCGCATTGTCTTCATGGATCACCTTATATTTTGGAAACGAGGGTGGAGCACGGCATATCGTGCATTCACAGGGTAAACCTTCTTTTGTGATTATGGCTCCTCAGAACAGCAAGAGAATGTGGCTGCCCAAGAATAATATACCGGCTGAAGGGATCAGTGTGGAGGATGTTGCTTCCGAGAATGAACTTGCAAAAATACCACTTGACCGGCAATATGCTTTAATCAAAAAAGAGACCGTATGGGAACGTTTTTTAGAATTTATCAATAAATACCATATTCTTTAAGGGTTTGAAGAGAATCGTAACCCCTTTTTGGGTAGAGGATGTGAACCTTGATTATATGTAAAATGAGAATTACGAAATTTTTAGTTAATCCTAAATATGCAGCACTGAAACCAATGATCATTCATCTCCTTTCCGTTTTCGAGAATGAGGGTGAGACGATCCATCGTAAACGGAACCTGATTAAGGTCTTTGATATGAATGGATTAAAGGTAAACGTGAAACGCTATCATATTCCTTCTTCGATCAACCGGTATGTTTACTCTTATGGCATCCGTAAACCTAAGGGACTGCGTGCATACGAGTATCCTGCTATTCTCCTGGACAGGAATATAGAAACGCCTGAACCGATAGCTTATATAGAGTATCGCAATCCTGCCGGATTGCTAGGCTATACCTACTTCCTGAGCGTCCAGTGTGATTATGAGCATACTCTTTATGAAGTTGGAAATGCGGAAAGGGGTACTTATGAGGAGTTAGCTAAACAGGTAGCACATTTTGCAGCGCAGATGCACTTGAGAGGGGTTCTGCACAAAGATTTTACCCCGGGGAATATTCTGTGGAAAGAGGATAACCAGGGTTATCACTTTTGTGTTGTTGATATTAACCGGATGTATTTTGGAAGGGTGAGTGCCAGGAAAGGACTGTTGAACTTGAAGAAACTTTGGGGTCCTAAGCTCTTTATTGAAATATTGGTTCGTGAATATGCCTGTGAACGGCATATTGATGAAAAATGGGCCTTATCTGTTGTCATGTCTGCCCGGGCACAATTCTGGAAAGAATATGGAAAGAGGCATGAAATCCCCTTTCAGCTGGAGATATGAGCGTTATGAAGAAATACTGACGTGGAATATCTGAAAAATTATATTGGTCTTATTGCGATTGTTTGAGTATTTTTTTATATCTTTGCGGTATTCAGATGGTCAGATGGTATTTTCATGGAAAAGCAGGTTCCTGATGATTCAGGTGAAAACTTTCTGATTTCAATAAGAGTTGATAATCTGTTTCGTATCTGTTGTGTGATGAATTTAGAGAGTTGATGGAGATCTGGCTTTATCAAGTGGCAAGTTCAGATCTGAATGTTGCGAATGGAAAATCGGTACAGGAGAATATAATGATGGCCATGAAATGTTAAAAGAATTAAAAAGACTTTATTTGGGAACAAGATATTAATGATCTGTCATTTAAATTTTAAAAGGTAATCCGTAATTATGCTAAATAGGCTTTGTTATATATCCCGCAATTATAGAGGTGTTACGAGTTCTGGAAGTAAGGCGAAGACTGACAATGAAATAACACTGCGTGAGATGGGGGCTCATAACCTTGGGCTGCCTTCTACTTATTATCGAAGTATGATTATTACTTTTTTTTTGGACTTATTGGGCATTGTCAAGTTAATGGTAACGATGAGATCAGATGATGTCCTGGTACTTCAGTATCCAGTAAAAAAATATTTTTCCTTTATTTGTAATCTTGCTCATTCGCGTGGAGTAAAAGTCGTGACCGTGATCCATGACCTGGGCAGTATGAGGCGTAAGAAGTTGACGGTAAATCAGGAGATACATCGTCTCATGCACAGTGACTATGTTATTGCATCTAACGAAGCAATGGCTTCCTGGCTTCGTGATCATGGATACAAGCATCCATTAAGGGCATTGGGACTCTTTGACTATCGTAGTAAGGCTTCCTCTGCTCCTCCGGAAGTGACCGATGTAGACCCGAAAGCCTTTACCCTTGTCTATGCCGGTAGTCTGGCCATGCGCAAAAACAGTTTTCTTCTTAAGATACAGCCTGAGATCAAAAACTACCAGCTTCAGATCTATGGTAACAAGGAAGGCCTTCCTGGGTTGAAAAGTTCTGGCCATTTGCATATTAATGGTTTTATGGATTCTGAAGATTTCATAAGCCATGTAAGGGGAGATTTCGGACTTGTCTGGGATGGTGATAGTTTAAATACGTGTAGCGGTTCTTTTGGGGAGTACCTTCGTTGGAACAGTCCTCATAAAGTATCATTTTATCTTCGGGCAGGATTGCCCATCATTGTCTGGAGGAAAGCGGCTGTGGCGCCCATTGTAGAGAAGGAGAAAATAGGTATTTGCATCGATCACCTGTCTGAGTTGAATGAGCTCCTTTCTGAGTTGTCTTCACAGAAGATGTTTCAGATGCGCAGGAATGTATACCGCATTAGTGAGAGACTTCGGAAGGGGGATTATTTGAGAACGGCGCTGGATGGTGTCTTAACCCTTTAGTCTTTAGAGAAGGGTAGTTCTTGCGGAGAAATATAGATAATGGTCTTTCTTTAAAGACTGATTTTTGAATCTTACATTTGGAGAAATCTATAAAAAAGAACCTTTAGAATTGGAAAGTCTTGTTGAATTGTTTTTTTTCATGCTATCCGGTCTTTATCTTAATAATTTTAAGTAAGTTTGCATCAGTAAAATGAAGACATGATGGTATCCTCTGCGAAGAAGGTGTAAAAGATATAAGTAAATATTGAAATGATAAGATTATCAAAGTCGGTTGTCGGAAAAGCAGAATCTGCTGCTGTAGCTCATGTCATCAATGATATTGGTTATCTGGGCATGGGTGAAGTTGTAGGACTCTTCGAGAAAGATCTGGAAAATTATATTGGCGGAGGCATGAAATGTATCTGTGTGAATAGTGGCACGGCTGCATTGCATCTCGCCATCCAGGCGGTCACAAACCCTGGGGACGAAGTGCTGGTGCCTTCCTTTACCTTTGTTGCTACCTATCAGGCGATCACAGCTGCAGGATGTAAACCGGTAAGTTGTGATATTGATTCTGAATCCCTTTTGCTGGATCTGAACGATGCAGAACACCGGATTACTCCTCGGACAAAAGTACTGTTACCCGTTTATTTTGCCAGTAATCTGACTTCTATGGATGAGTACCGGGAGTTTGCCCGCAAGCATCATCTCCGTCTGATAGAGGATGCAGCGCACGCCTTCGGCTGTCGTCATAATGGACAATTGACCGGTTCGACAGGTGATATCGTTTGTTTTAGTTTTGATGGCATCAAGAATATCACGTCAGGAGAAGGAGGGGCTGTCTTTACGGCAGATCCAAAGGTCATTGATGCAGTGAGTGATGCTCGTCTGCTGGGAGTCATGAAAGATTCTGAAAAACGTTATAAGGGACAGCGCAGCTATGTCTTTGATGTCGTCGCACAGGGGTATCGTTATCACATGAGTAATATATTTGCTGCTATCGGCCGTGTGCAACTCTCGCGCTTTGAAAAGGAGTTTGCGCCTAGAAGGCAGCATGTTGCCAAACTTTATACCCGTCTGCTTTGTCATAATGAAGATGTCCGCCTTATTCCCATGAATTACGATGAGATCGTACCGCATATCTTTCCGGTCCTGATCCTGAATGGAAAGCGCGACGAACTGATCAGACAACTTTCGGAACATGATATTCAGTATGGTATTCAATATCGTCCAAATCATCTTTTGACTTATTTTAAAACGGATTATTCGTTGCCGGTGACGGAAGAGGTCTATTCTAAAATCATTTCTCTTCCAATGCATCCAGAGTTGAGTGATGCTGATGTTGAATTGATCTGCTCTATTATCAATCAACTGTCATAAAGACAATAACGGCTTTACCTGTAAGAGATGGAATCAGAGAATATGAAAGTTAAAATGAATATTATCAAATAAAATCATCTTATCCATGAAAGTTGTGATCTTAGCAGGAGGATTCGGAACTCGTTTGTCGGAATACACGAAGTTGATTCCCAAACCGATGGTGGAGATAGGAGGGAAGCCTATTCTCTGGCATATCATGAAGCATTATTCGACCTATGGCTATAAGGATTTCATTATTGCATTAGGTTATAAGGGGGATGTGATCAAAAATTATTTCCTTCAATATTATACCTTAAGTAATGATTTTACGATTGATTTAAATGGAAATCATATCTCTTATATCAAAGAAAGACCGTTGGACTGGAAAGTGTCTCTCGTGGATACGGGTGAGAGATCAATGACGGGTGGCCGAATTCTCCGTCTGAAAGATCTGATAGGGAACGAAAACTTCATGCTTACATACGGTGATGCAGTGTCTAATGTTAATATTCGGGAACTCGTGGACCGGTATCATCAATCAGGAAAACTGGCTATGGTCACAGCTGTGCACCCTACAGCACGGTTTGGAGAGCTTTCGATTGACGAGAACAATATTGCTCATAGCTTTAAGGAGAAGCCTCAGGTGAATCAGGGTTGGATTAATGGGGGCTATTTTGTGCTGAGTCCGAGGATCTTCAATTATATACAGGACGATTCTACCGTTTTTGAAGGAGAACCTCTTGAATCTGTGGCCAGAGAGGGTGAATTGGCCGTGTATAAGCATGAGGGATTCTGGCAATGTATGGATACTGTCCGTGACCGGGATTATCTGAATCATTTATGGGATGAAGGGCATACTCCCTGGACACAACCTTATTCTTCTGAAAAATAGAATATTAATATGGCAAACTATGAAATAAGGCCTCTGCAGATGCGCATGCTTGATATTATTACCGTTTTGGACAAGACTTTGTCGGAACATGGATTGCATTATGGGATGTTTGCAGGTTCTCTTATTGGAGCTGTACGCCATCATGGCTTTATCCCGTGGGATGATGATATGGATGTGCTCATGCCTCGGCCGGACTATGAACAGTTTATCCTGCACTCCAAGGAATGGCTTCCTGAGCAGTATGAATTTGTGTGTGCTGAGAATGATCCTGATTATCCTTTGCCTTTCGGTAAGATTCAGGATGCTGAGACAACGCTTATCGAACGCCCCTATTTCAGGTATCTGGGCGGGGTCTATGTAGATGTCTTTCCTTTGGATGCTGTACCCAGCAACAGGCTTGCCCGTCACTGTCAGTATGCCCGTTATGAATTTTACAAGCAGGCTCTGTATCTGGTTCATCGGGATCCGTATAAGCATGGCCATGGCTTGAGCAGTTGGATACCTTTGCTGATCCGCCGCCTGTTTACCATGGAGGGATTACAGAAGAGGATCCGTCATCTGCTGACTAAATATGATTATCATCAATGCACGCTGGCAGCAGATTATACGGATGGACTGCGTGGGGTGATGAAGAAAGAGATCAATGGCGTCTATGGTCCTTATCTCTTTGAGGGGAGAAAATTGCAGGGCATTAAGCGGTATGATGAATATCTTACTCAAATCTATGGTGATTATATGAAAATCCCTGATGGTGAGCATCAGCGTCAGCATAATTTCTTTTATCTTGATCTGAATAAGCCTTATCGGGAATATACGGGTAAATATTGATCCTTTAATCCATTTGATTTATAAAAACTTATGCTAATGACGATATTGGAAAAAGATTTTGACCATACTTTGAATGGTCTGTCCACTCAGGAAAAAGAAAAGTTGAATGGCGCTACCATTCTGATTACGGGTTGTGCTGGATTTCTGGGCTATTATTATATGAATTTCTTTCAGGCTAAGGCTGAAACTTTGGGACTGAAACGGGTAATCGGACTGGATAATTTCATGCTGGGCTATCCTGATTGGATTGATCATCTGAAGAAAAACCCTTTGTTTGATGTTCGTAAGTTTGATATTATCAAAGATAAGATAGAAGATATTGACGGTGCGGAACAGGCGGACTTTATCATTCACATGGCCTCAATAGCTTCTCCTGTCTTTTATCGGAAATATCCGATTGAGACCCTTGACGCGAATGTCTGGGGACTTCGGTCACTTCTTGACTTCTATAAGGATAAGCCGATCAAAGGTTTCCTGTTTTATTCATCCAGTGAGCTTTATGGTAATCCTGATGCTGCTCATGTTCCTACCTCTGAGGACTATTATGGCTATGTGTGTGCTACGGGACCTCGTTCTTGCTATGATGAATCGAAACGTTTTGGTGAGACAATGTGCATGCTGTTTGCACAACGTTACAATATGCCTGTTGATGTGGTAAGGCCCTTCAATAATTATGGCCCGGGGATGAAGATTAACGACAAGCGCGTACCCGCTGATTTTGCCCTTGACATTAAAGAGAACAGGAATATTGAGATTCTTTCCAACGGATCTCCAACACGTACTTTCTGCTATATCGCTGATGCGGTATGTGGCTATCTGAAGGTGCTATTACATGGAACTTATGACTATTTTAATATAGGGATGGATCAGCCGGAAATTCGCATTTCCCAACTGGCGGAGATCTATGTTACTGCCGGACGGGACATTTTTGGTTATACCGGAAAGGTGATCTATGCTACTTCTCACGAGAAGGAATACCTGACCAATGATCCACAGCGCCGCTGTCCGGACATTGTTAAAGCTCGCCGTATTCTGGGTTATGCTCCCAGTATCTCAGTTGATGAAGGGGTACGGCGTTTTCTTACTTTCATCAAGGAAAGTAAGGAGCGGGAATATCAATGGTAAAGATAACCTTTATTACTTATAAAGAGAAGAGATGGTAATTACAGTATTTGGATTAGGCTTTGTAGGACTGACTACGGCTTTAGGATTTGCAGAATATGGACATACGGTCTATGGTGTGGAGATGGATATGGAACGGCTTGATACGATCAGGGCTGGTCATTTGCCTTTCCTGGAAAGAGGACTGGATAAGGCTCTTGAAAGGCACTTGAACCATCATTTTCATCCCATCGCACCTGATGGGTTAGGTGCGGCCATTTCTCAAAGTGATTGTATCTACTATTGTGTGGGGACTCCCTATGGCAAGGATGGACAGGCAGACCTCACCTATCTCTTCAATGCAATAGACGAGACCATAGACTTGATCCGGGATGATCGTTTCCGGGTATTGGTCGTAAAGTCCACAATTCCACCTTCTACCACCGAGAATCGGATTGTTCCGCATATTAGGCAACGAGGGATTTTTGTCGGCGAACAGAAAGGATATGATCCTGCTTCTGGTAAAATACATTTAGGAATAGCCAATAATCCTGAATTCTTACGTGAGGGACATTGCTGGGACGACTTTATGAATGCTGACCGTATCGTACTTGGCATTTCTGATAAGGAATCTGAAAGAAGGCTACGGGAAGTCTACGCTTCAACTAATATCCCGATTTTTTGTGTTTCCTTGAGCACTGGTGAATTCATTAAATATTTATCCAATACTTTATTGGCAACCCTCATCAGCTATTCCAATGAGATGTCAGTCATTGCAGATGCAATCGGTAATATTGATGTTGCCAAGGCCTTTCATATCCTGCACATGGACAAGCGATGGGGAGGAGCACCGATGTCTTCATACGTGTATCCAGGTTGTGGCTATGGTGGTTATTGCCTGCCTAAGGACACGAATGCTCTTTATGCGATTGCAAGGGCTGCGGGGGCTGATGCTCCGATCCTGAAGAATGTCATTGCCACAAATGACGGTATGCCTGCTTTCATTGCCAAACGTATTATAAAAGTCGCTGGTGAGAAGGGACAGGACACAAAAATTGCCTTATTGGGCTTATCCTTCAAACCTGGTTCTGATGATGTGCGGGATACTCCAAGTGCCAAGATTATCCGTCAATTGTTGGGACAAGGCTATAAACACATTCTGGTCTATGATCCTGTAGCGAATCTAGAATTCAAGAAGCATTATGATTTTCCGGTGGTCTATTACAAGCGTTATCAGGATATTTTAAGAGAGGCTGATATTCTGGTTATTGTGACGGCATGGAATGATTTTAAGTCGATTCATTCGATGACGGACAAACCGGTAATTGATTGTAGATATATGCTGGATTAATATTTGGACATGGAGACGAAACGACATCTGATCATCGGCTATGATGCTAAGCGTATGATGTGCAATGACACTGGTCTGGGAAATTATTCCCGTAATCTTGTCAATGCACTGATCAAGGCTGATAAGGATACAGAGTTCAGATTGTATTCTCCTTGCGAAGGCAGAGAGGATCTGAAAGCGCAGATCCTGCCTGCTAAGAATATAAGTTTTATCTTTCCTCGTTCCATGCATTGCCGTATTCGTCGTGATCTTTGGCGTGCCGGAGGAATGGTAAAGGATTTATTACGGGATAAGGTACATCTGTTTCATGGCCTGTCAGGAGAGTTGCCTCATGGACTGCATAAAGCGGGCATTCCGGGAATCGTAACGGTCCATGATCTCATTTTCTTGCGGCATCCAGAGTATTATCATTGGATTGATGCAAAAATCTACGCCCGTAAATTTTATGTTACCTGCCGGGAGGCTTCACGTATGGTAGCTATAAGCGAGTGTACAAAGCGGGATATTCTTGCCTACAGCCATTTCCCGGAGGACCGTATAGATGTGATCTATCAGAGTTGTGGCACACAGTTTAAGGCAAAAGTAAGTGAAGGTGAGAAGCAGCGTATAAAGACTAAATATGAGTTGCCTGATCGTTATATCCTGAATGTTGGAACCATAGAGAAGCGAAAGAATGTCTTGTTAGCCGTCAAGTCTTTATTGAGACTTCCTGAATCATTGTCTTTGGTCATTGTCGGCAAGGCAACCAAATATGTGGATGAAGTGCAGGCTTTCATCATAAAGCATCAGTTGGAAAGTCGTGTCCGGTTCATGCATAATATTCCTAATGAAGACTTGCCTGCTATTTATCAATTGGCTTCAGTCTTCGTTTACCCGTCGCGTTATGAGGGCTTTGGCCTTCCCGTCATAGAGGGCATCCAGAGTGGCCTGCCTGTCGTGGCTTGTACCGGGTCGTGCCTGGAAGAGGCTGGAGGTCCGGATAATCTCTATGTAGCTCCTGATGATGATGAAGGTATGGCAAATGGGATTGCCTTGTTTTTAGGTGATGCTTCATTCCGCCAGCAGAGTATAGGCCGTAGCATGAGCTATGTGAAACGCTTTGAAAATCAGGATTTAGCTCACCAGATGCTGCAGGAATATCAAAAACTAATTTGAGTCTTAAAAATATATAAGGGTAAAAAAATCTTTCATGTATACTATCCTCTGGACGGCTTCTTCCGCAATGAGGGATACCTATTACATGAAAGCAATTCTTTTATTTGGGCTGAACGGTAAATTCTCCGTTTATCGTATCCGGTTTGTCAATAAAGTAAGCATATAAGGCAAAAACAAGGATTGCAATAGCTATCAGGACAAATAGGCGGGAGGACCATTTGTTGATCTTTTCTTGCCTGGCATGTCGTCTTTCATCTTTATGAAATTCTTCTCGTGCATCTTCAGGTTCCGAAGATTTAATTCTTGATTTTAACTTCATGATTCGTATATAAGTATTTCTGTTGTTTTCTGCAGTGGGATTCTACAGATATTGATCTATACCTTTGGGGGCTCTTATTATGCCGAGGGCGTTGTTTGAGTCAAATATTTTCTGGTTGGCACTCATGTCTTTTTTCGTGTTTGCCGCGGGATGTTCTAAATGGTATTCAATAGCCTTGAACTTGACCAGTCGTTTCTTAATGCCAAGTCGTCGAAGACGCGCCGGCAGATCAATATCCTCGAATCCGTAGCCGATGATCCTTTCATCATAGCCATTAACGGAAAAAACATCTTTCTTCCAAAAAGCCATGTTACATCCTCGTTCTTTCTTGTTTTTCTTATAATAGTAAAAGAAAATGGTGAGTAAAGGACAACGAAGAATATTCAACTTACGATGCACGCCTTCTGAGAAGAAAGAGAAATGATAATCTTTCTCCCTCAGGAATTTATCGGTCAATGCTTGAGAAAACTTTCCTCTGCTGCCGTGTACATAATAGCCCGGACGGGCTTCCGATACATGATCGGCGATGAAATGCCTGTTAAGGATAATATCACCGTCAATTTGGACAATATAGTTACCTTCACAAACGGCAAAGGCTTTATTCAGAACGATGGTCTTCCGGAAGCCTTTGTCTTCCTGCCATATATGTTTGAGTCTGAAAGGCAAATGTGGCTTGATCTGGTTGATCATTTCTGTAGTGTCCTGTCGTGACCCGTCATCAGCAATGATCACTTCATAGGGTAATAGTGTTTGCCTGGAAACACTTAACAAACTTAAATATAAAGCTTCTTTCCAGTTATAAGTTGAAATGACAAGACTGACTTTTATCATTGTGTTTATATTTAAACAGGGTATTTCTTTTAGTTAATAGCAGTTATCATCAAATAGAAAAATAATCTTTCTATAACTTATCTTTCCGAGATGACAGATGCATATATTTACAAAGGTCTTTCTGAGTGAAGAAAAAGTAATAGATACCCAATCGTTCTGCAAAGGTGCTTTTCTGAGCCATTTGGTGGAAAAGTCTGATAAGGTCTGGCCTGTAGCTGATCTCACATTCACGATATATTTTTCGCAACAAGTGGAAGATCAGTTTTTTTTGTGCTTTCTTGCAAAAGGGATCAATATTCTGTATGAAATTGTCAAGGATAATTATCCATGAATGGGCATCTAACCTATGACATAAATGCATGACAGAATTGGGATTGTTCACATTATAGAAGTAGGTATCTTCAAAATAAAAAGCAATGGTCCTGACGTGCTTTGCTAGATGATAGGTCCAGGCTTCGTCTTCATGCCGGACACCATTTATAAAATATAAATCGTACTTGCGAATAAAATCCAGTCGGATAAGTTTATTCCATGGCGTTACCGGGATCGGTTTACGACGCAAAATAGCTTTCTTGATCCATTTTCTGTCAGACGAGTATTCTGGTGTATATTTTCTGTTATAGGTTCGAGGTGATGGCTGATGGTCTGTCTTTACTCCTCCTTGTACGATGGTTACTCCAGGGTATTTGAAAACTAATTGAACAAGACGTTCTATGCACGTGTGACTGATAAAGTCATCACTATCTATAAAATAGATATAGTCACCTGTTGCCAGGTTTAGTCCATGGTTACGGGCAGAGCTGGATCCTCCATTCTTTTGTGAATGGATGGAGATGCGGGGATCATCTTTGGCAATCTCCTGACAAATCTGAATACTGTTGTCCTCAGAACCGTCATTGATGATAATGATTTCTAAATTCCGGTAGGTTTGATTCTGGATGGATAACAGACATTTCTTGATATATCTTTCTGCATTGTAAACGGGGAGAATAATGCTGATTAAAATATTATCTGTCACTTTTTTACTCTGAGTTTTATAAAGATCCATTGACGTTAGTATCTAAACTTTAGTGATGAGTGGGACGCTTTCCTTGATTAGACTGCAAAGTTACGGACATTTACAGTTAAAAACAAGGAAGATGTCTTTTTTATAGTGATTCGAATATGACCTTTGTCCTTTATAGAAGGAGGAAGCCCCATATATGGTCTATAAGACAAGGCGTCCTGTTTTATCTGTTTGTTTATTAAATACAGGAATGGGGATAATCTTGCTTACAGAGGATATGTTTTATAATAAATGAAGAAAAATAAGCAACTTAAAGGGATGGGGATTTATTTTTTACGATTGATTTTTATTCTATATACCAGACTGATTTCCTTTCCTTTTCCTGCAATGATCAGGATAACTGCGGTGAGGACCAGTATGATACCGATAATAATTCTGGTGGTAAGGACTTCACCAAAAACACAACAACCGATGATAAGGGCAGTGATCGGTTCCAATGCTCCAAGTATGGCAGTTGGGGTAGGACCGATATACTTAATGGCCTTAGTCAGGAAAATAAGGGAGATGACGGTCGGGAAGATGCCTAAACCGATAGCATCTATCCAGAGACTTGGTTGTGGAATAGGTTGTAATCGGGTACAGCCATGGAGATTGATAATGTATAGTAAGGACCCGAAGAGGATGGCATAGAAATTAAGTTTCAAATTGGGTAATTTATTCAATGATGTCTTGTCACAGCCGACAATATAGCAGGCATAGCTGACTGCTGAAAGAAAAGCGAGGGAAAATCCGGTGAAATTTAGTAATTCTCCATTGGGCGTTTTTCCGGTCATGGAGATGCCAATGACTGCAAGACTGATGGACAGGATCGTGGTGAGGGTCATTCTCTCATGGAAAAACACGGTCATCATAATGGCGGTTAATATGGGATAAACGAAAAGTATGGTTGAGGCTATCCCTACATCCATATAGTCGTAACTGGAGAAAAGAAATAAGGAGGACAAACTGAAAAGGAGTCCCATAATGACTAACCTGGTCAGATCTTTATGGCTGATTCGGAAAGAAAGATAGTGGAACACCATTAATAGTGACATAAACACGACGGCGATGGTGTAACGGTAAAACAATACAGAGTTTACGCCCATGCCCGATTTATAGAGGGGCAGAGCGAAGAGAGGATTGGTTCCGTAACTTGCAGCAGATATAGCTCCAAAAATATATCCTTTAGTTTGATGGTTGATTTTCATCTTTCGTTTGCAAAATTACATCTTTTCTCATAAAGGGCAAAAGAAATGTAATTCTTATTAAGATAGAGGTTCCATAGAGTTTAAAAGTGAATATCTGAAAAATAGGATTTGGCAAATCCGGAAATTATAAGTAACTTTGTCGATTCTTTGAAGTTGTTTAAATATAAAACTTTTCCTATGATACGTAAGAAGATTTTATCATTGACTTTACTTTGTTGTCTTTGGCTCATGAGTTCAGGCTTTTCCTGGGCTTCAGCGGCAGAAAGTGGTGTCCCTGGCCGTCGGGTTTCTGATCGTGCATTTCCTGTACGAATGCTTGAAGGACGAACGGATCATAGGGCAACCGTCAGGAAGGGATCTGGATATACCTCGTTTGCCGTTGGTAACGGCACTTTCTTGCTTAACGGCAAACCGTTTGTGATCAAGGCTGCCGAAGTTCATTACCCGCGTATCCCGCGAGCCTATTGGGAGAACCGGATTGAGATGTGTAAGGCCTTAGGAATGAACACTTTATGCTTGTACGTGTTCTGGAATCTGCATGAACCACAGGAGGACCATTTTGATTTTACAGGTAATAAGGATGTTGCAGCTTTCTGCCGTCTGGCACAGAAGCATGGGATGTATGTCATTGTCCGTCCCGGACCTTATGTATGTGCCGAATGGGAGATGGGTGGCTTACCCTGGTGGCTCTTGAAAAAGAAGGATATCAGGCTACGGGAACAGGATCCGTATTTCATGCAGCAAGTAAAGATATTTGAAAAGAAAGTTGCTCAGCAGTTGGCTCCTCTGACCATTGCGCATGGTGGTCCGATCATCATGGTGCAGGTAGAGAATGAATATGGCAGTTATGGGGTGGACAAACCTTATATCCGGGCCATCCGGGATATGCTGAAGACCGACTGGGGGAAGGTGGTGCTCTTTCAGTGTGACTGGAGTTCTAACTTTGAGAAAAATGGTTTGCCGGATTTACTGTGGACAATGAATTTTGGTACGGGTGCAAACATTGATCAACAGTTTGCTCGTTTAAGTCGGCTCCGTCCAAACTCTCCTAAGATGTGCTCTGAATTCTGGAGTGGATGGTTTGATAAATGGGGCGCACATCATGAGACTCGTCCTGTCAGTGAGATGGTAAACGGCATCGAGCAGATGCTTTCCAAGGGAATCTCTTTCTCTCTCTATATGACACACGGAGGAACCAGTTTCGGGCATTGGGCAGGGGCTAATAGCCCCGGTTTTGCCCCGGACGTGACTTCCTATGATTATGATGCTCCAATTAATGAATATGGTTTGCCTACTGAGAAATACTGGGCTCTCCGGAAGGTGATGCAGAAGTATAGCACCGTCAAACTCCCGAAAGTTCCTAAACCGGTGGCTCGGTTAATATCTGTTCCTCCATTCCGGCTTACAGAACATGTTCCTTTGGTCAATGGCGTAGATAGCATGAGTCCTGGCATAAAGACTTTTGAGGATATGAATATGGGATGGGGCAGTATGGTTTATGTTACTTATCTCCCTTGTATGAAGCATCCATCCATCCTTATGGTCAATGGCGTTCATGATTATGGCCAGGTCTTTGTCAATGGCAAGTGGATGGGTAAGATAGATCGTGTGAGAGGTGAAAATTCGATTGCCTTGCCTGCCCTGAATGGAAGCAAAAACCAACTGATGATTGTGGTAGAAGGAATGGGGCGGATTAATTTCGGTCATGCGATCAAGGATTATAAGGGGATTACAGGTTCTGTCACCTTGAACAGCACTGATCAATTCGGTACCTTGACTTTTACGCCGGAACACTGGATAAGTTATACGATACCGGATGCTTATTCGGATGCCCTTCGGGCCTTTCGGACTCATCAGGGTTTATCTCTTGTCCCAGAATGGGAGAATACAACAGATGAGAATCGAATGGGATATTACCGAGGGTACTTCAAGCTGAGGAAGACTGGGGATACCTTCCTTAATATGGAAGCTTTTGGAAAGGGACAGGTTTATGTCAATGGACACCCGCTGGGACGGTTCTGGCATATCGGACCGCAGCAGACACTTTATCTTCCTGGTTGCTGGCTGAAGAAGGGGCGTAATGAAGTGATCGTTCTGGATATGGTCGGTCCTCAGGGGGCTCCTGTCTGCTATGGGCAGAATCACCCTATTCTGAATCAGCTGCATCTGGAGAAATCCATTGCTCATAATCAACCGGGTGATCGGCCGGATTTAAATTCACAGACTCCTGTTGCCTCAGGTAATATGAAACCGGGAAATGGCTGGCAGATGATACGCTTTCTACAACCTGCCAGAGGGCGTTATATGGCTCTTCAGATTCTGGATAACCAGGATGGGAAAGAGATAAGTTCAATAGCCGAACTTTATCTGAGGGATGCAGGTGGCAAACGTATTGGCCGTGAGAGCTGGAAAGTTAAATATGCTGACAGTGAAGATGTGATGGGCAATCATACGGGTGAGAAGGCTTTTGACTTGCAGGAGAGTACGTATTGGAGTACTACTGAGGGACATCCTTTTCCTCATCTTCTTGTGATTGATCTGGGAGGTCAGCAGACTATTACTGGACTTGATTATTTGCCTCGTGCAGAAGAGGGTGCTCCCGGAAGCATAAGGAGTTATAAGATCTTTATTTATTAAGGTCTTTTTGTGCCAGACTCCTGTAAGATTGATGGAGTCTGGGCACATTCTTATTTATCCTTTTGTGAGGTAAAGTCTTTGGGTAGAACATGAAATGCTTTCTTAAAGCATTTGGAGAAATATTGTGGAGTGTTAAATCCTACCTTGATGGAAAGTTCCTGTATAGGGATATGGGGATTTTCTTTGAGGATCCGATAGGCTTCTTTTAAACGGATACTTGTAATGAATCCGACAATACTCTGACCCGTAAGGGCACGAAGTTTATTATATAAGGTGGAGGAGCCTACCATCATGTCCCTTGCGAAGGCATCACGATTGTAATTGGTATCTGAAAGATGTTTTCTGACACAGGATATTGCTTTCTCAAGAAACAAGGTATCGGGATTGCTGTAATGTTGCTTTTTAGGCTGGAAGTCCGTTTGAGATTCAAATTTATCCAGGATACGTTGCCGGTTGATGATGATGTTATCCATTCTGATTTCCAGATCCTTCATTTTGAACGGTTTGGTCAGATAGTCGTCAGCACCGGAGTTATAGCCGATATTCTGATCCTCCTCGCTCGTCTTGGCAGTGAGGAGAATGACTGGCAACTGTGCGAAGTTCT